>JAXHUD010000057.1:0-13477 GCA_034189815.1 Chloroflexota bacterium | reverse complement strand
GGCACCTGCTGCCTGGCAACCACGACCCGGACCGGCCGGGCGGCACCTGGGAGCGCCTGCTCCGCCAAGGGGTTCTGCCGGAACACATCCGCGTGCACCGTGAGCCGTGCCCGGTCGAGCTGGAAACGGGCGTGTGGCTGCTGCCGGCGCCGCTCCGGCGGCGCGCGGAAGGTGCCGACCCGACCGCCTGGATGGAGACGGCAGCGACGCCCGCGGGCGCGCTCCGGATCGGGCTCGCGCATGGTTCGATCTCAGGATAAAGCCTCCGATGACAAGAACACCAGCGGCGAGGAGTCGAGCGAGCAATTTGCCCAGGCTCATCGACTTGAAAGCCTTAGTCCAGAACCAATAGGCCAAGGCCAAAAGTCCCACCCCGGCCAGGAACATTAACAATCCCCAGAAATCTCCGAAGATATCAAAGTAATGGCCCAAACCGACAAAATTGCCCTTGCGGACTCGCCAGTTGAAAAGGCTCATATAGAATGAATAGCCAATTGGGAAGAGACCAAATAAGAAGATGATGATAAAGGCAGGAAGGATATATAAGAATCCCGTCACCTGTTCCTGTTTGTTAAGCCACTGGAGTCCGCGCTGTGGTTTGTTAGACCCCCCCTTAGATGTCGTTGAAGTCTTCAACCTCTCCTCCTAGAGTCTACCAATAGTTTCCGCACTGTGATTTTACCAATCCTTTATATTATAAACAATGAATCGTTTTGAATCAAAGAATTCATAACCTATTTAAGAGACCTTAATCCCCTATTAATTCCAACAACTCACTGTCATCCACATATCCAAGAATGGTGCTAGGGTATTCATCCGTCACCAAGAGGAATCCGTTATCCATGCGGGCAAGGCCCTCCCAGTTATTCGATTCGCCACTGGTCAGTTCCAGATAGATCGGCGGCAAATCAGACAGCTTAATTCCTTCAGTTGTAATTTGAAAGGCGATCAGCCGTTCAACCTGCTCAGCGCTTTGATGGCTCGCCCCAATCCCATAATCCATTGCGATCTGGTCCTCCGCCGGGATCAATTTCGTGTCACCGGGATAGAAGTAGTTAATTGCCCAGAATACACCGTCCGCATCAGCGGTGGTGGCATCCGTCACCCGGTACTCAATTTGCGCCATGGGGACATCCCCAAAGGGGACCAGATTCTCATCGAAGCAATGTGCGACCGGGTTAGGATTAATATTGAGACCATTTGCCTCGTAAATCGTGTAGATGTCATTCTGGTAATAGATGATCGTCTCATCGCTCATATTGCTCAAGTTAGCCTGGGGTTCCAGCGTCACGGCCGTCTCACGATTCAGCTTGATCTCGGAACAATCGGCATTTGTCGATCCGCTGACGAGGTAACCCAGCATACCTGTGCCTTCCCGGGCCTCAATGGTGACATAGACGCGGTCACCCACAAAGGTAATAGCCTCAAATCCCTCAAACCCACCAAGTTCCACCGGGAGGTTGTCCGTATCGAATAGGATCTGCATCGGCTCAATCGGGCTGACAAGTTCATTGGATAGATAACCTGAAATTTGGCTTTTCGGGATTGAAAATACTTGCCCGATTCCTTCCTCAGCATACTGATCAGGATACTGCGGCATAAGGATCAAGCTTTCGCCGCACCAGGCCATCCCCGACACCTCCGCCCTTGCCGCGGCCACCGGCCCGGCCAACTCGATTTGCTGCACGGGATGCTCGGGCAAAATCGTGAGCTCGATTTCCTCAGCCGTGGGGGTGGCTGTTTGACAGGCGGTAAGAGCAAAGACAATAACAACGAATGACACCGAGCACAACCGCAGGTTTTTCTTCATTCTGGATTTCCTATCAAAGTAGTCTTTCCGAATCTATGGACAGGTTGTCTTATCAATAGATTCAAGGAGAACGTATTTGTCCAATGGTTCATGGATTAGCGAATACCTTTCCAATTCAAAATCGGGATTATACTGCATGATTTTCTGCCACTCTGAAGCCCCCATCAGTATATAATCCGCATTCGATTCTTGAAGTGAGTCAATCAAAGGAGTGTTTTCATCGAAGAAACCAAAGCCATTGTTCGGCAAGCGGTAATCATAAAACACATTAACCATAGCCGCTGCTTCATTAGGATCTGGGCCAATCCGCATCGCATCCAATACTTGAGGAGTCATTTCAATCGTCGTTGTCTCACAAATATTCCCCTCTCCCCGAAACGCGGAAATGGGAGCAAAACGTTTTGAAACCTTTTCTGCATTATCACCACGCATTGAAGTCTTCACATTTATAGAGAGAGGGAAATACAAATTCATAATTAGAAAGAAGATCAGGACGGCGCTGTTAGGCAGCTTTTCATCGTGGATCAAAATCATACCCCCAAGGAGGATGAGGAAGAAAATATCCAAAACATAGTTCAAAACAAACGATGAAAAACTCATTTGGATGAGCGAAGTGAACCAATAAATCGACTGACGGATCAGGAGAAAACCAATAACAGCAGATGCTAAATAAATTGAAAATTTGATCCACTCTTTGCGATTCTCAGGTAAAGGAAAGGTAAAGAATTGGGGAGCCAGCGCACAAACCAGCGCAATGATCGGATAGATATATCTTTCATCCGTCCGCCACCCGCTTTGGATCATAGTCAATGTCATCATTACAATATAAATGAGCGGACTTAACCAAATAAAATACTCGGCAGTGCTAATTGAATCCCGTTTTTTTATGGCACCCAATAAATAGAGTGTGAACGGTAAATAAAAAACTGAAAACATTAATTTCTTCAGATAACTGTCGGGGTCAGGTTTTAAGTGGGTAAAACTCGCAATGGTTTGTCGAAATGTAATCCAATCTGAAAACCGCAAACCAAACAATGGGTCGTTGATAACGATTGCATTTAAACCGATAAACAGCAAGACCCCAACCCCGATCCCTAACAAATAATACAAAATGAATGAAAGCAATCGTCTGAATTTAAAGACTCTGGGTTCTTCAAAACCGAAGATCGGCAGGGTCACCAACAAGATCACAGCAAATTCTTTCGTCTTAAATGAAAAGAAAAAGAGAAATCCCAGCAGTACAACAACCCATTTTGCCTGGTTCCGACGCATAAAATATACCAGGACTAGTAAATAAATGGTGACCATCATCATCGCGGTCAGGTCCACGATCGGCACACCAAAATATAGCCAAAATAAATTGGTTGCCAAGAAGATCAGCAAGGCAAAGATACCGTGTATGAAATTACTTTTTGTAGTGATATACCGCCCTAACAGAAAGACGGAAACAGAGGTTACGCTCATGATGAACCCCCAAAAAAACCTCATTCCGATTAATGGGGTTGGAGCCAGTGACATAAAAAACAGCTGAAGATATATATGAGTGTAGCGATTCATCACAATGTAATTACCATAGCCGCGTAATCCAGCATCGGCGTAAAGCAATTCATCACTCCCCCATGGGCCAGCAGCATGTATTGTAAAGTAAAAGAATAGAAAGACAAACACAACTATTGAAAAGAGAAGGACCAAGTTCCTCTTAATAAATCGGAGAATTAATTTCGTAGTTCTTTCATTCTCTTCCATATCCGAAGCAACCTTTCTAGAATAAATCAAAATGGACAGATTAAGCCAACCCTCAAACAACCACCTTCTTTTGAACTTTGTCGGTTTTTAACACAGGTTGAACCCGTAGGCTCAGTCAAGCTCAATTACTACTGTCACCGGGTCATGATCGCTGAACCGGTGCTGATAATCAAACTCGCTGTTGATATGCAAAACATCATATTCCACCACCTGCTCAAGCAAACCATCGCTCACCAGCATCTGGTCCAGGGTCTGGCTATTGCCATCATAAACATAGGAATAACGTTCGCTGACAGGCAATGTCTCCATAAGGTTATTCAAACCAGACTCTTCCAACAAATCAACAGGCGGTGAGAATTGGAAATCATTCAAGTCACCCATCACCAGGATGTTCACCGCAGGATCAACAGCCAGCATTTGAGCGACGAAATCATGCAGCACCTCGGCCTGCAGGAGGCGCTGTACTTCCGATTCCAAAACAGGCGGCTGGTATTCACCGAACAGGCCAGAGTCTCCACCCTTCGAATTGAAATGGTTATTGATGATATACAGCGGCGTATCATCAATTAGGAATGTCACAATCATGGGCTTACGGCTGTCGGCAAAGGCAACATTTGTGGGATCAATCCGTCCCGGGTTCACCGAGAGGGTCAGCTCACCCTCAATATTCAACACGTCGGTGGCTGTGACTGCGTCACCCGGTCCATTTGGCGCTTCGGCCAGGCTGATACCTCGATCCAAACGGTATAAGAAGCCCACTCGGATATTACCACCCGGCACGCCGCCATCTTGGTCACGTTCCGGATCAATATTCACAAACCCATAGGCTGGGCCGCCCTGGGCGGCGATCGCATCAATCAACATATGATAGGTCTCATCCGCCGAGACCGTCTCTGAGCTGATGCTCCCGTCGTTGTCCTGAATTTCCTGCAGTCCAATAATATCCGGTGAAGTCATCAGATCCACAATTTGTTCAGCCAAGACTGCCGCTCGGTTTTTGTCCTGTGCTGAAAGGTTCAAAACATTGTAATTTACCACCCTGATCTGCCCATCAGCAGGCGCTGCCAGGGGACCTTCCGGGGTGAGGTCGCCGTCGATAAAGCTGACGCTCTCGGTGGGCTGCAGTTTGAAGTTGCCATAGGTGTAATCCATCACGCCAATAATTGGACCCTCAGCTCGGTCCCCGGTTGTCACTAAAGGCAGATTCCGCATCGCATCATCCAGAATAATTCGTTCAGGGTTGAAATCCTCCGATTGAACAACCAGCCCGCCGCGCGGCGTCATGACCCCAGCATGCGCACCCAGGTCTCCCACAACAGCAATTTCCTTATATTGAGACGTCCCGCTCACGGCAACAGCATCATTCACCTGCACCCGCATACTTTCAAGGCTCTCATAAAAGTCAATCCCATCATTCTGCGGATCAAATTCGCCCGAGTCCCCAACCTTCCCCAGCGTGTCATCATCGATGACCTCCGAAGGCGGCATCCGTCCGCCCCCGCCAATCACCATCGGTTCGGGTAAATTATTCCCGGTTGAGATTACTTCCACGTGAGGGTTCTTCAACTGGGTGATCGTAAGATAGCCATCCCCCATGTCACTTTCAATGACCACAGCATTGACCAGGACTTCATCGCCGATCCTGACCCCAAGCGCGGCCGCGCCATAGACAAAGACAGCCTCAGAGGTCGCCGGATCGTCATCGGGGTTGGGATCCTGCATATAGAATCCGTCGGCGCGAATAGCTGTAACGATCCCGTGCACATTATAGACCGGACGGTTTTTTAATGGCGAAATGTGTCCGGCCCCCTGAATCTCGCTAATGGTCTCCCCTTCCGGCAGCGGCGTGGCCGCTGTAAAAATATTACAACCTGTGAGCAGGAAGGTAATGGTGAATAACAAAACGAAAATGATGTGATTTTTCTTCATGCATGAACCGATTCTCTTTGATCTATTCAGAAATGTCTATCCAGGTCATTTTCTCAATCAACTTACGCTCTCATTATAAGACAATTCAAGACCCAGAGTTGGTCAATAGTATCAAAATGGTTGATTTTTTCATCTTGCAAACCAGACTGAGCAGAATTGCAGTAAAATGGGGATATGGAATTGCGAATTGCCGTCTCAAAGATTGATCGACACCAGGCTACAATGAGCGGGGATACAGTAGAGGTAATTGAACGCCCCAACGGCGGCATCTCCGTGGTGCTGGCCGATGGCAGCCTCAACAATACCAGCAATAAGAGCATCTCAACCATGGTCAGTCACAGAGTGATCGGCAATATCAGCGAAGGCGTGCGCGATGGCGCAGCCATCCGAGCCGCCTCAAGCCGGATTTTTGCCGAGCATAGCGGCAGCATTCAATCCAACCTCAATGTCATCAGCGCTGACATGCTCTCAAACACGATCCTGATCTCTCGCAACAGCCCTGTCCCGGTGTTCATCATCAGTGAAGGTCATGTGGATTGCCTTTCGGCCGAGAGCGAACCCATCGGGGCAAATGCGACGGTTATGCCCTCCATTGTTGAACTGCCCATCCATCCCGGTTTGACGGTGATCGCCTTCTCTGATGGTGTATTCAATGCGGGTCGTGAGACCGAGCAGGAAATTGATATCTGTACGACGATTGAATCGCTCATGGATGAACAGGAGCCAACCGCAAAGGAATTGGCCGATTTCCTGCTTCACCAGGCCATCCGGCGCGATAACAACCGACCCCAGGATGATATGAGCGTTGTTGTCATCATGGTATCGCCTCAATCCGCTGATAAAATCCGCCGAATGAATGTAACGATGACGCTCTGACACCGATAAAATAAATCACGCTCCTCCATATTAATTACAAGTTACGTTACAATAGAAACGTTTTCAGTTGGCGTTGACTCACCATCACCCTAGGAGGACTCTATGCGTCAGAAAGTCGTGCTGATCACCGGCGCGAACGGTGAAATCGGGCATGGACTCATTCGACATCTGGCAGCCACAACCGAAGCGAATATCGTTGCGCTTGACGTGGTCCCGCTGGATAAGGCCTTACGGCCAATGTGCACGACCTACATCGTGGGGGATATCCTCGATCAGATGCTTTTGGGCAGGCTGGTCGTTGAGCATGAAATAGCCACCATTTTTCATCTGGCTTCCATCCTTTCAACTAAAGCGGAATATAACCCGGAAACGGCCCATAGGATCAACGTGGAGGGGACGCTCAACCTGCTGCGCCTGGCTGTGGAACAATCCCAATGGCAGGGCGCCTCGGTCAAGTTCATCTATCCGAGTTCAATTGCGGCTTACGGTATCCCGACCCTGACCGAAAAAGCCAATGCCGGCCCAGCCAGGGAAGACGAATGGCACCACCCCACAACCATGTACGGTTGCAACAAACTCTACTGCGAACACCTGGGTCGCTACTACAGCTCTCATTATCGTCAATTAGCTGCTGATCGCGGTTCGGCAGACACGGTCGATTTCCGCTCCATCCGCTTCCCGGGCCTCATTAGCGCGGAAACCATTCCCGCCGGCGGCACAAGCGACTACGGCCCCGAAATGCTGCATGCAGCAGCGGAAGGCGTGCCATACACCTGCTTCGTCCGTCCGGACACAACCATCCCCTTCATGGCAATGCCCGACGCGGTCAAGGCCCTGATCTTACTGGCCGCGGTACCGCGTGACCGCTTATCTCAATTGGTCTATAACGTCACGAGTTTCAGCCTCTCCGCACAGCAAATTTACGACATCGTGATGGAGGCCTTCCCAAAGGCGAAGGTTGAATTCAAAGTGGATAACAGCCGCCAAAAGATCGTTGATACCTGGCCAAAGGAAGTGAACGATACAGCAGCCCGACAGGATTGGGATTGGATCCCCGATTATAACTGCGACAAGGCTTTTCAGGAATATCTCATCCCGGCGATCAAGGCCAGGTATGCAGAATAATAATTATCCCGGAGGTGTATCATAAGCCTCCGGGTATTTCTATTACACGAATTTACTTATCCTCAGTTCGAGAGCAACCGATGCAATTCAGGGGTCATTTCATCCAACGCCCCGATAATGGCGGAGGATCAGAATGCAGAATCCAAAAGAATTCAAATTCGATTGGCCCCGGCGTCCTATTAGACGGTGATTCCTCGTAAGCAATCCAATGCTCTCTGGGAAACCGAGCAACCGTCAGATGGAAGTAATGACGCTCTTTAATTCCCAACGAGCCCAGTTCCGCCAAATCGCGTCTCGCCTGCCCCAATTTGCAGACGACTGTAAAATCAGTTAATCCGGACTCTCAGCCACTTCACGACGGATCGCCTGGAAAATTCCTCCCCCGCTTCCACACTGCCACCCGGCAACGGGACCCGGGCTTCAGGATATGCCGTATGCCTGAAAACCAAGAGCATCTGCCATAAGTAGGATAAGCGTGGACCTTTTTCTGGAAATTGCTCATTTACTTTTCTCTTTGGTAAATTGACCTAAACTGGTAGGTGCGTTAAAATCAACCCAACCTTGTCATTCTATCAGGTTCGAGGCTCTTATGCCGATTTATGAATACACCTGTCAGGATTGCGGCGGATCCTTCGAAACCATCCGCGCGATGAAAGATGCAGACGCTGAGTTGGCCTGCACCCATTGTCAAAGCCACCATATCAAGCGGAATCTCTCCTTATTCAACGCCGCCAGCGGTGGAATAGCCCTAACCACCAGCAATAGCAGTTGCGGTGGCTGCGCCGGTGGTTCCTGCAGCAGCTGCGGAGCCAACTGATGAAGATGAATTACGAACTTGCTTTGATCACAGGCGGCTCCAGCGGCATCGGCCTGGCGCTTGCCAAAGAGCTGGCCCAGGCCGGGACGGATTTATGTCTGCTCGCGAGGGATGAAACCAAACTGGCGCAGGCCAAAGAAGACCTTCAGGCGCTCGCAACCAGATCCGACCAAAAGATTCACACGCTTTCCTGCGATGTTTCCAACTATGATGATCTGAAACCGCTTCTGGCAGAATTTGTCACCCAGCAAGGTTTGCCGGATCTGGTGATCAATTCAGCCGGCGTGACCTATCCCGGCCACTTTGAAGACCTGGACGTGGATATCTTCCACTGGCTGATGGACGTAAATTACTTCGGTACGCTGCATGTGCTCAAGGCGCTGGCGCCGATGATGATCGAACGAGGCGCCGGCACCCTGGTCAACATTTCATCCCAGGCCGGTTTCATCGGTGTCTTCGGTTATTCGGGGTACAGCGCTTCCAAATATGCCGTGAGCGGCCTCAGTGACGTACTGCGGTCCGAGCTCAAACCCCTCGGTATCCAGGTGTCCGTCGTGTTCCCGCCGGATACGGAAACCCCGCAGCTGGCCTTCGAAGAACCCCTTAAACCCTTTGAAACCAAAGAAATTGCAGGCAGCGCGAAAGCGCTCTCTGCTGAGACGGTCGCCAAGAGTATCCTCAAGGGAATCAGCAAAGGAAAATACGTCATCATCCCTGGCGCGGATGGGAAGATTTTCTATTGGTTAACCCATTTTTTGGGGCGGTTGACCTATCCGGTCATGGATATCCTCGTCAACAACGCTCAGAAGAAGAAATCAAAGCAGAAAAAATAATAGCAAAAACCATCATCCGTAACATCGCTGAATCCAACTTCGAGGCAGGTCACAATGCCGGATGTCAGGATGTTCCAGGAAACAGCCGACATACGACTAAGGCCAATAAGCAATAATATCCCGGTTTTCTTCAAAGATTGTTTGGCAAATTCGAAATCAAAAACATAACAGCCGAAATATCAACGGGGTTGAGTGCAAGGCCGCTTTGCTCGCGCTTTGGTTCCTTAATGGCCCCATAAGCCAAAACGCCCAATTAAGCGCCAATCCCTCCCGTGCCAATAAATAACACCCGCCAGCACCCTCATATTGCATTGACGATTGAAACCGATTATGATAAGTAAAACAAATATTCGAAGAATCAATATGTCCGAGTCCATCAAATCCATTATGAGCCGCTGGCGAGCCCAACCTACCATTGCAGAGAACGTGGTGGAATGGCGAGTCGTGTCACAAAAACCCGCGGACTCTGAACCCTTTCCCCCGCTGCTTGACCCGGCGCTTTGCCAGTATTTGGAATCTTCAGGCATTCCACATCTTTATTCTCACCAGGCGCAGGCCTATAAGATGATAAAGGACGGACATAATGTCGCCATTGTCTCCGGTACCGCCAGCGGGAAAACCTGGTGCTACAACCTTCCCGTCATCGACAACCTGCTCCAGCAACCCGAAGGCAAAGCTCTTTATCTCTTCCCCACCAAGGCGCTCTCCCAGGACCAGCTTTCCAGCCTCCGTGAGATCCTCGTTCGGCTTAACTGGCCCGAGATCAACCGGGCCAATATCTACGATGGCGATACACCCCAACACGTCCGCTCGATCCTGCGCACAGAATCCAACATCATCATCACCAACCCCGATATGCTGCATACGGGCATTTTGCCGCATCACACCGCCTGGAAGGACTTCTTCACCGCGCTCCGGTTCATCGTGATAGACGAAATGCACGCTTACCGGGGGGTATTTGGCTCACATGTTGCCAATGTGCTTCGCCGTCTCAAGCGGATCTGCCGGTTTTATGGCAGCCAACCGCAGACCATCCTGACCTCCGCTACGATCGCGAACCCCAAGGAATTGGCTGAAAGGCTGATCGAGAAACCCGTCTCCGTCATTGACCAGGACGGCTCACCGCATGGTGAACGTCACTTCCTTATCTATAACCCACCACTTCTTGATAAGAAAACGGGCATCCGGCAGAGTTCCCTCCTTGAAGGGACCATGCTGGCAAGCGAACTCCTGGCGGAAGAGATCCAGACGATCATTTTTGGACGTACTCGCCGGACCGTGGAACTCCTCCTGACCTACCTGCGACAACGCGATAAACACGGGAATCCCAACCGTATCCGCGGTTATCGCAGCGGCTATCTGCGGCGGGAACGCCGCGCCATCGAAGACGGTCTGCGACGAGGTGAAGTACAAGGGGTGGTCGCGACCTCAGCCCTGGAATTGGGAATCGATATCGGCGGGATGGATGCTGCTGTGCTGGTTGGCTATCCGGGCAGCATCGCCGCCACACGTCAGCAAGCCGGACGCGCCGGCCGGAAACTGGCGCCCGCTCTGGCCATCCTGGTGACCTCCGCCACGGCCATGGATCAATATCTCGCCCGTCATCCGGATTACTTCTTCGACCGGTCACCGGAACGCGCCCTGATCGCGCCCAATAACCTTCTGATTCTCCTGCAGCATATCCGCTGCGCAGCCTTTGAGCTGCCCTTCCGGGATGGTGAGGGTTTCGGGAGCATTACGGCTGAGCGGATGCGGGCCTTTCTGGACCTTTTAGCTAACTCGGGCGAATTGCACAAACAAGGGGAGCGTTATTTCTGGATGGCGGACCAATACCCCGCGGCTGACATTTCCCTGCGCAACGCTACACCCGACCAAGTGTCGCTCGTTCTGCGCGGTGATTATCAGCGGCAGGAGACCATCGGCCAGGTGGACACCAACAGCGCTTATTGGATGGTACATCCCGACGCCATCTACCTCCACGAAGGCACATCCTATTTGGTTGAAGAATTAGATTTGGAAACCGGAACAGCCTACCTGAAACAGGTCGCCACCGATTACTATACCCAGGCAAAGAAGGACACCCAGGTTGAGGAACAGAAACGGATCAAGACGGCCAAAGTCAGGGGCGCAGAAAAAGCCCTCGGCGAAATTCTTGTGACGACCCGGGTCGTGGGCTATCGCAAGGTACGCTGGTTTACGCATGAATCCCTGGGGAACGGAAAGGTGGAGCTGCCGCCAAGTTTCCTCAAAACCATCGGCTACTGGATTTCGATTGACGATGAAACCGTAAAGGCGCTCAAAGATGAGAAGCTCTGGAACGCGGACCCGAATAACTATGGACCGGAATGGGATCTAATTCGCCGGCGGGTGCTCAACCGGGACGGTGACCAGTGTCAGGTTTGCGGTGCGTCAGGCGCCGGCCGC
The DNA here is from genome assembly GCA_034189815.1 of Chloroflexota bacterium. Classification (GTDB taxonomy): domain Bacteria; phylum Chloroflexota; class Anaerolineae; order Anaerolineales; family Anaerolineaceae; genus Brevifilum. The sequence continues at coordinate 1,917 of JAXHUD010000057.1, read as the reverse complement.
TCGCTCCACATCCATCATATCCAACCGTTCAAACGCTTCCCCAGCCAAGAAGCAGCCAACCAACTGCAAAACCTGATCACGCTCTGCCCGAGCTGCCACCAATTGGCCGAAGCCCGAGTGCGGGTCCGCAGCGGCATGGCTGGCTTCAGTTACGTGCTTCAAAACCTGGCGCCGCTGCTGATCATGTGCGACGGGGAAGATATTGACGTGCACTACGACCCGAATTCGACCCTCGGCGGCGGCCAGCCGACCGTGGTGCTATTCGATAACATACCCGGCGGTCTGGGCCTGAGCGAAGCGCTCTACGATCTGCACGACGACCTGCTGGTCCAGGCTCAAGAAACCGTGGCCCTTTGTGAGTGTGAAGACGGCTGCCCGTCCTGCGTTGGACCCATCGGCGAGGAGGGCTCCGGTGGCAAAGCGGAGACTCTGGCGCTATTGAAGGCGTTGATCCGACATGGCTGATTGGAAATCACTCGAAGATCAACTCAAGGCGCTGGGCGTCCAGTTAGGAAAGGCCCAGCGACCAACACCCTATCGCAGCAAGAAACATCCCATTGAAAAAGTGGTGGATGGCAGCTTCTGGGACGTGCTTTACGGCGAAGTATTCTGCCACGAAGAGCACTACGATATGGAGCATATTCACGGCGGCAAGCCGCTCTACCCATCCGTCCCCATTGATGTGCTCTGCCAATGGGCCGGCGCGGGGCCGCTAACCCTGGATGACCTGCAGGATTTCGTCTTCCTCGACACGGAAACCAGCGGCCTCTCCGGCGGCACAGGTACGTACGCGTTCGAGGTTGGACTGGGCCGCTTCACGGAGGATGGCTTCCGCCTGGCCCAATTCTTCATGCGCCACCCCGGCGAAGAGCCTGCCCTGTTGGCCGGGCTGACCTCCTTCATGGACGGTATGAAAGCCGTCGTGACCTACAACGGCAAGGCTTTCGATATCCCCTTGCTGGTCACCCGATACACCCTGATGGGGATGAGCAATCCCTTCGAAGGTATGGACCATTTTGACCTGCTCCCCCTGGCACGGCGTCTCTGGAAGATCCGTCTGGAGAGCCGCACACTTGGGAACGTCGAAAATCAGATCCTCGGAGTGGCTCGAGGGGAAGAAGAGGTCCCCGGCTATCTGATCCCAGAGCTGTATTTCGAATTCCTCAGGACCAAAGATGCGCGCCCGATGGCCGGGATTTTTTACCATAACGCGATCGACATCCTCAGTCTGGCGGGCCTGTTCAGCCATATGGCCTTCCTGCTGCACGATCCCTATTCGGACAAGATCCGGCATGGCGAAGACATCGTTGCCCTGGCCCGATTCTTTGAGACGATGGACGATATTCCCCAGGCGCAGGCGCTTTATGAGCGCGCCCTGTCGACAGATCTGCCGGAAGAGCTCTACTGGGATACAGTCCAGCGCTATTCCTTTCTGCTCAAACGCAAGGACGACTGGCGGGCAGCACTGGCACTCTGGGAACAGGCAGCGGAAAACGAGGCGCTCTATGCCTTTGAGGAAATTGCGAAATATTTCGAACACCGCGTGAAGGACCTGGTAGAAGCCCGCCGATGGACCGTTGGCGCAATCCGGGTGCTCAATGAGCGACACTTCCCTGCCTATGAGTATTACAAATGGCAGGAGAGTCTCGCCCACCGTTTGGATCGGCTGGATCGAAGGATTGCCCGACAGGAAGAAGAATAAACAAATAAGGGATAAGGGGAAACGTCTAATTGATACTCAAAATCCAGCATTAACTTGCCAACGGCCCTCATATCTTATATGATTATTCCACCTCGTAAAATGGTATAATCGTGCTACTATAGGAAAAGAAACATCTCTCATTTTCCATGGAAGAACAGGAGAGTTTTTTATGTCAGGACATTCGCATTGGGCGACGATTAAACGTAAAAAAAGCG
>JAXHUD010000056.1:0-13489 GCA_034189815.1 Chloroflexota bacterium | reverse complement strand
CCGGGTTGGCTCATCAGGTTGCGGTGAATCCGCAGCCGCCGCATCAGGAAGTAGACCTGGGAGTGAAAGGCCCAGGACTGCATGTCTTCGTAAAAATCTGCCAGGTAGGGGTTCTCGGCCACAGGCTCATAAAAAGGGAACCAATCCAATTTCTCGCTGAGCATCCTGACCAGCGTTGATTTACCGACCCCAATATTCCCTGCAACGGCAATAAATTTTTCCATAAATGATGGTACTCCTGAAAGTGGGCGGTGCTGAGCGTCCGGTGTGTTGAGGATGATTCCCGGATTGTGGCAATCCTTTTCCCATTATACGCGTAATCCAGCCCGCTCTCAACAGTTTGGTAAGGGAAAGGTGATTCGTGAATGGTGAATAGGGCATAATGGTTGGGTTGGCAAAAATAAATGAGAATACCATTGTGATGCCAGTTGACATGAATGCTATGACCTGAATGAAATTCGGGCTGCGTACATTGCCAATTTAAGATTAATCAAAAAAGGGCTGCCGTCTCGGCAGCCCTTTGATATGCAATTGATTTACTATGGTTCGTGGATGTCCTGCATCTGGTTCTGGCGATCTTTTTCGATCCTTTTTCGCAGGTAGGTTTTTGTTAATTCCGCTGCAATGGAAGGGACCAGGATCAGGGGCAGGATCTCCAGCCACTGTGCCCAGCCCAGGGGCAGCGTATCGAAGATAGGCTGCAGGAAGGGGACGTAGATGACCAGCATGATGAGAACCAGCGAGCCCAGCACGGCCCAGTTCATCAGCTTGTTCTTGAATAGGCCGATCTTGAGCAGAGGGTAGTATTCCGACCGGGCGGTATAGGCCCGCAGCAGCTCGGAGATGCTGAGCGTGACGAAGGCCATCGTCTCGGCAAAAGCAGCATGGTCGGGGTCGGTGAAGCGGCCGATGGCGAAGGCGCCCAGAGTGACCGCCGTGATGGCGATGGTTTGCACCAGGATGCCGATTTGCATATAGTTGTTGATGATCGGTTCTGATGGGGGACGCGGGGACTGATCCATTATGTCGGGATCGCCGGGTTCGGTCCCGAGGGCCAGCGCTGGGGCGCCGTCCGTCACGAGGTTGAGCCAGAGCAGTTGGATGGCCGTGAGGGGCACGGGCCAGCCGAACAACGTCGCCAGGAAGATCACCATGATCTCGGCGGCATTGCAGGAGAGCAGGTAATAAACGAACTTGCGGATATTGCTGTAGATGACACGACCCTGTTCCACGGCGGAAACGATGCTGGCGTAATTATCATCGGTGAGCACCATGTCGGCTGTGCCTTTAGCCACATCCGTACCGGTGATGCCCATGGCAATGCCGATGTCAGCCCGTTTGATGGCGGGGGCGTCGTTGACGCCGTCGCCCGTCATGGCGACCACTTCATTGTTCGCTCGCAGGGCGTCCACGATGCGCATCTTATGCTCGGGGCTGACCCGGGCATAAACATCGGTTTCCATAACGTTCTGTTTCATTTCCTCTTCGGAAAGATTATTGATCTCCGAACCGGTCATGACTTTGTGGCCGGCCTGCAACAGGCCGATCTCCTCGGCGATGGCGCGGGCGGTGTTGGGATAGTCACCGGTGATCATGATCGTGCGGATCCCGGCGTCGCGCGCGGTGGTGAGCGCATCGCTGACCTCCGTGCGAGCGGGATCGATCATACCGATCAGGCCGACGAACGTGAGGTCTTTTTCAAGTTCATCACTGTTGATTTCGTCGGGCAGCACAGGCACCATGCGGTAAGCAACGCCAAGTACACGGAGTGCGTCGTGGGTCATGGCGTCGTTCGCCGCGATGATCTCTTCCCGGCGTTTGTCCGTCAGGCGTTCGTCGCCGTTGTTAATAGTCTGAACATGGGAACAAAGGCCCAGGACCACATCGGGTGCGCCTTTGACGGCGATGATGTGCCATTCCTTTCTTTCATCGTCGCCCGAAAGCGGTGAGATGTCGCTGTCTTCGGGTTCCTCAACGGCGTGGATGGTAACCATGCGTTTGCGGGTGGAATCGAAGGGGATTTCCTGTTTGCGGGGATAGGCTTCGTTAAGCGATTTAGCGGAAGCGCCCGCTTTGAGCGCGGCCACCAGGATGGCGCCCTCAGTGGGATCGCCGATCATGCGGTAAGTATCTTCGCCTCCTTGTTCACCAGCCCGTTCAAGCTGTGAGTCGTTGTTGAGCGTGCCCAACCAGAGGGAGGTTTTGACAGCGGGGAATTTGTCTAATGAGACTTTCTCACCATCGACCATGAAATCGCCTTTGGGCGCATAGCCGCTGCCGCTCACATCCACGAATTGGCCGTCCGCCCAGATGCGGGTAACGGTCATTTCGTTCTGGGTGAGTGTTCCGGTCTTATCGGAGCAGATCACGGTGGCTGAGCCGAGGGTCTCAACAGAGGAGAGTTTGCGGATCAATGCGTGGCGGCGGACCATTTCGCGCATGCCCAGCGCCAGACTGATGGTCACAACGGCAGGTAAGCCTTCCGGCACGGCGGCGATCGCCAGGGAGACAGCGACCATGAATAGTTCAGTGAATTCCGCCAGGGCAGCTTCACTGAGCAGGCTTGCCCCGCCAGAGTTCAAAATGAAACGGATCGCGCCGATCACGAAGACCAGGCCGCAGATAGCGAGGGAACCCCAACCGAGGACCTTGCCAAGTTCGTCAAGCCGGCGCTGGAGGGGGGTTTCTTCATCTTCAACGGATTGGAGCATCGTAGCGATCATGCCGAGCTCGGTGTTCATCCCAGTTGCGACGACCACACCCTTGCCGCGGCCATAGTTGACCACGGTGCCCATGAAGGCGGTGTTCTTTCGGTCGCCGACGGGGATGTCTTTTTCCAGACGGGTTTGGGCGTTCTTTTCAACGGGGACGGATTCGCCGGTGAGGGAAGCCTCATCCACGCGCAGGTTGACGGCCTCCAGGAGCCGGACGTCCGCAGGGATGTAGTTGCCGGCCTCGAGGAAAACGATATCACCCGGGACCAGCTGTGCGGCCGGTACGGAAACCCGGTGACCGCCGCGAATGACCTCGGCCTCAGGTGCGGCTAGTTTCTTCAAGGCTGAGAGCGCAGCTTCGGCGCGGCTTTCCTGAATAATGCCCATGATGGCGTTGAGGATGACGATAGCCAAAATCGCGATCGCTTCCACGGGTTCACCAACCAAAGCGGAAATCAGGGAAGCGGCTAACAGCATGTAGATGACGAAGCTGTTGATCTGGTCCCAGAGCATCTCCCAAAGTGTGGTGGGGGGCGCTTCGGTCAATTCGTTCAGGCCGAATTTTTCCTGGCGTTCTTCAACTTCTTCCGGGGAAAGGCCATCTTCTGGCGGCGTTTCCAATTTTTCCAACACATCCGTGCTGGACATGGCGTGCCATGAGATGGTCACATCCTCCGATTTGATCTTGTCTAAGACGGGGTTTTCTTCACTCATTAAGTAACACTCCTCTGATTTATTATTCAAACGATGATTTTAAAACGAGAATCTCTCAGTGAACCTTAGATAATATAAGGGTTTAAGCGCAAATCCCGTTAATTATATCTGAAAATCTGTTTAGTAATAAGTCGATTACACTGTTCCTGGTAGTGAATGGTGACTGACGGGTCATCCCATTCAAACTTCAAAGGGAAAGACGATTTGTTGATCCTGACCATTGTTCCATCAACGAACTATTATTTTATAGACGGGGAATACTCTCGCGGTTAACGGAGGGGGTTCCATGAAAAAGGTAAGGATCGTTCTCAAAAGAGGAAATGCTGCCGTTTACGGCGAGGGTGTTCGACCTCAAGTTTCTGATGCTTTATTCTGCGGAGCAGGACTGACGATTCTTCTTTTCAATTTCTGACCCGGCTTTGACCACAATGGCTCCCTTGGGTGCACCTATGTCGGCGCCGATCACGGGGCATTTCACCTGTAGAAGGAAGAAAATCGGCGCTCGAACGTTCGAGAGGGTTTCGTAGTTGCCCATACCTTTGGCAAGGATCAGCTCCGCGGCTTCAAAGCGTTTTCGGAATGCCTCGCTGCAGGTGGAGAGTACAGTCCCGGTGATCCGGGCGCCGTTGTCGATCACTTCCGCTACGGAATCGAGCCCCGCGGCCAGTGCGTCCGGCATTGCGGCGTCATTGAGGACCGGGCCGCCCCGAACGACATAGCTGACGGGCTTGTCCAGAGTCTCGATCAGGACCCGGTCAAAAACAGTCTCGCCGGTGTTGTCCCCCAGATAGAGGATGCCGGATGCCTGGGCAAGCCGCTGACGCAAGACGGGTAAATGATTGATCGCAAAAGGCTGATGCAGCACTTTCTCAACCGTTTCCCAGAGGTCATAATCGGGGTCTGGTCCCAGGTCGATGATGTTCCCGGCAATGCTGATGCGGACTGCGGTTTCAATGGGGTCGGCGGCGTTTCGCACCAATGCTCGCAGCTTCGGCAGGAGGGCCAGGGCTTTCTCGGTCGCGGCCGCCTTCGCTTCATGATAAGGGTCATCGTGCCCGGTCAGCTCCCGCACCATCTGGTGGATTTGCGAGCCGATTTCCGGCGGCGTTGTACCGTCGGGCAGGCTTTGGAGGATCGTCAAGGTTTCTCGGACGACAGCTCGCTGCTGGGCATCCGATGCGCCAGCCATTCGGGCCGCTTCCAGCGCCTGGCGCAGGACGCAAGGGTAACAATCAAGATAGGTTTGCATGGGAAGTATTATAGCAGGGTAGTGAAGTGTAACCCTCGCTGGTTAAACCAAAGACCCGGGGATTTTTTGAAAATCCCCGGGGTCTGATCTCTTAAGTTTTATGTGATTCCGCTACGGTTCGATGCGCGTGCCGGAGGGCAAGACCGTCCGCTTGGGGATCACCACGATCCCATCCCGCACGGTGTACAAATCATTGTCGATTTCCGTGCCGCGGGGGAAGGGCTTGATGACGACATCCTGGCCCATATACACGTTCTTGTCGATGATCGCGCCTTCGATGGCGCAGTTCTCCCCGATCCCCATGGGGATATCCCCGGAATCGTTATAGTAGTCCGCGCCCATCATCACCGTGTCCTTGATGCGGGTACCGCTCTTGATCTGGCTGCGCAAACCGATGACCGAATGCTCGATCTCAGCGTTGTTGATTTCGCAGCCTTCACCGATCATCACATTGTGGAGCTTGCAATCGGCCAGGCGTGACCCTGGCAGGAACCGGGCATGGGTATAGAGCCGCTGATCGGGGTTATAGATGTCGAAGGGCGGATCCGGCAGGGTGAGCGCCAGGTTGGTCTCATAGAACGAGCGGATCGTCCCAATGTCGCGCCAGTAGCCGTTGAACTCATAGCCGTAGACCTTAGGGGCGTTTTGGACACAGTGTGGGATGATGTCATAGCCGAAATCATCGAAATCCTCGCCGCCCTGTCGCAGCGAGAGGATATCCACCAGGGTGTCAATGTTGAACAGGTAGATCCCCATTGAAGCCAGGTAGGGCTTTTCGGCGTCATCCCGAGAGAGGAAAGTGTCCAGGATTTTCTCGTCCTTGGGTTTCTCGGCGAAATCCACAATCTCGCCTTTTTTATCTTGCTTGAGAATGCCGAAGCGGGAGGCATCTTCCCGGCGGATGGGTTGGACAGCTACGGTGACGTCGGCGTTATTCTCCCAGTGGTGCTGGGCCATTTTGGAATAGTCCATCCGGTAAAGATGGTCGCCCGCCAGGATGAGGACGTATTTTGAGCGGGAACTTTTGATTTCGAATAATTGCTTCCGGACAGCATCAGCCGTGCCCTGGTACCATTCCGTGCGTTCCATGGTCTGTTCGGCGGCCCAGATCTGAACCCAGCCCGTGTGGAAGGAATCAAAATTATAAGTGCCGGTGATGTGGCGGTGCAGTGAGACGGAGTTGAATTGGGTGAGCACTGTGATTCGGTAGATGTCCGAATTAATGCAGTTGCTGATCGGAATATCGATCAGGCGGTATTTCCCGGCGATCGGGACCGCTGGTTTTGAACGCATCATTGTGAGAGGATATAAGCGTTTGCCCTGCCCTCCTCCCAAAATGACGGCCAGAATATCGTTCAGGCTTGGCATGAAATCTCCTTTTGGGGGCAGTGGTGGTGTGACCTATTATTTTCTTCTTATATTCTATCCGATATTTTATGTTCATAATATAAAAAATCGCCATATAGGCGATTTAGTCTATCAAATTGGTCCGTTCCCGGACTCTCTCGAGGATCTCGTCCGCTGAGTGCAGCGTGCCCTCGGTGACCGGGCCGAGCATCTGGGCCAGTTCTTCACGCCGGGTGCCGCTGGCCAGCGGCAGGACCTCGGTGATAGTTCGTCCATCCACCAGGGCCTTGGTGACTTTGAAGTGTTGGCCGCCGTAGGCCGCCAACTGCGGCAGGTGCGTGATGCACATAACCTGATGTTGGCGGGCGAGGACCCAGAGCTTCTCACCGACCACCATACCCACGCGGCCGCCGATCCCCTGGTCAATCTCATCAAAGATCAGGGTCGGCACCTGGTCCGCCTTGGCGAGTACGTTCTTGAGCGCCAGCATCAACCGGGAGGTTTCACCCCCCGAGGCAACCTTTACCAGCGGTTTGTAGCCTTCGCCGGGGTTGGTCTCCACCAGGAAAGCCACTCGGTCGTAGCCGCTGGCATCGAACGCCACCTTGGCGCCGTTCGACAGGGGCAATCCCTGTTCGTCGTCAGGGCGAATTGTCAATTCAGCCTTGAAGCGAGCCGCCGCCATGCGCAGGTCGTTCAATTCGTTTTCAACCATGCCGCCCAGCTGCTGGGCTGCCTCATGCCGTGCAGCGCTCAGCCGGCCTGCTTTTTCTGCCAATACGTCCAACAGCGCTTTCTCTTCCTCTGCAAGCTGTTCCAGGCGTTCTTCAGCGTGAGTGATCGAGTCCAGTTCCTGCCGGGCTTTCTCGCCGAAGGCAATCACCTCTGCCAGATCGCTGCCGTATTTGCGCTTGAGGCGGTTGATCAGGTCGATCCGCTCCTCAATCTGGTCGAGCAGACGAGGGTTGAATTCGATGTTCTCGGCGTAATCCTGGAGCTCCAGCGCCAGGTCCTGCAGCAGGGTCAGGCTGGATTCGGCGCGCTCCAGGTAGGATTCGGTAGTTGTATCGATGCGAGCAAGGCCTTGCAATGCTTCCACGGCTTCACCGAGGAGTTCGCTGATCCCCGGCACCTCGGGGCTGCCGTCTTCGATCAGGCTGAGTGCGGTCTGGGCGTGCGAGGCCAGGCTCTCGGCGTTGGCCAGCCGGGTGCGCTCCTGACGGAGTGCTTCTTCTTCATCCGGCTTGAGTTTGGCAGCGTCAATTTCCTGGATCTGGAAGGTGAGCATCTCGGCCTTGCGAGCAGCGTCCTGTTCGGTCTGGCGCAGCTGGTTCAATTGTTGGCGCACCTGGCGCAGCTGTTCGTAGCTGGTTTGGTAATCTGCCAATAGCGGCGCAAGATCGGCAAAGCTATCCAGCAGTCGCCGGTGGCTGCGGACCTTCAAGAGCGAGAGATGTTCCGATTGCCCATGGATATCGACCAGAAATGCGCCCACTTCCCGCTGAAGCGAAGCCGTGACCGTGCGCCCGTTGATCCGGGCGGTGTTGCGGCCTTCATGACGGATCTCACGGGTCAGGATGACGTATTCCGGGTCGTCCAGGAGGTCTTCCGCTTCCAGGAGGGCCTGCACCTCGGCGCGGATGGCCGGGTCGAGCCAGAAGGTGGCTTCCACCTGGGCCCGCGCCACACCGGTGCGGATCGTCGTGGTTTCGGCGCGCCCCCCCAGGACCGCTTCGAGGGCATCGAGGATGATGGATTTGCCCGCGCCGGTCTCGCCCGTGAAGATCACCAGTCCTTTGTCGAAAGACAAACGGAGCTGCTGGATGATGGCGAAGTTCTCAATGCGTAATTCGGTCAGCATAGGTGCTTGGTCACACTTCTCAACGCCGGCGGATGCCGGAAAGACGATAGTAGCCGGAGGGGACAGCGAGCACGAGGTATAGGACCTGGTAGCCCAAAGGCAGCAAGGCGTAGAAATTGAAAACGCCGGCGCCCAGGGGGAGCATCAGGTTCAACAGGGAAATCAGGATCATCGGAATCCCACCCAGGATCATCCCGGCGTTCACCAGCCGGAACAGTCGTTTGCTTCGGCGTTTGCCAGTGACCAGGCGGACCGCCTCGGCCACGGCCACGCCGGCGGCCGGTGCGATCAGGAAAGTGAAGAAGCCGATCCGCGAGGCGATGTAGCTGCCGATCCCCGAGAGTATGACCGCGATCAGAAATCCCAGGATGTAATCCAGGGGCTTGCTGGTATCGAAGGTCTTTTGCTGGCGGCGGACGCAGTCCTTGCAGCGATAGCCCGTGGGCGTCAGGATAGCTTCGGCAGGGGTAATCGGCTTGCCGCATTTATTGCAGCGGAGCGTGATCTCCCCTTCGTCGGGTGGGTTGGGTGTGGGGTTAGGATTTTCCATTGGCTTTAATACTCAATAAGGGGTTGTGTTCCATGTAAGCGGTCAGGTTCCGGTAGAAATAGCCCGGGTCCTGAAACCGGATCATCCGCAGGGATTTATCATGCGCCGTCACCTGGACGCTGTCACCGCTGGTGACCGGCAGGGGTTTGTGCCCATCCACGCTGACTACGGCATGGTGTTCGGTGCGGACGGTAATGCAGATTGAAGCGCCTTCCGAGAGCACAACAGCGCGGTCAACCGAAAGATGCGGCGCGACGGGCATCAGCAGGATATTACGCATCTCAGGGGGCAGGATAGGGCCGCCGGCGGCCAGGGCGTAGGCCGTGGAACCTGTGGCGGTGGCGGCGATCAATCCGTCGGCCACGTAGCTGGCGATACGGGCGCCGGCCAGGTCAGCTTCGACCTCGATCGGCCGGACGTCCTGCCCGCGGGCCACGACCACATCGTTGATCACGATGAAGGTGGTATCCTCCTGGCCCTTCCGCTTGCAGCGGGCGAAGATCATCATCCGCTCTTCATAGCGAAATTCACCCGAGAGCAGCATGGGGAGGATCTCGCGCCAGTTATCACGTTTGACTTCCACCAGGAAGCCGAAATGACCCACGTTGATGCCCAATAGCGGGATGTCAGCCGGGGCGCAAAGATGTCCCGCGCGCAGCATGGTGCCGTCTCCGCCCAGGGCGACCAGGGCGTCGAATTCCCGTGCACTGACGGCCTGACACAGGTCTGCATCAAACAGCGAGCCGTGCGCGGTGGACGCGCCCCTTGCCTTCAGGAAACCGGCGACGTTTTTAGCAACAGTTAACGAGTCGTCAATCTTCGGATTCGCCAAAACGGCGATTTTTTGGGGTGGGGTGTGCGTCTGGGACATATCGCCCTAATTATAGCCTCTTTTAGGAGAGCTTCCAAACGCAGGTTGGGACAATGGGGGAATGTGATTGGCGATTTTAATGGGTAAGGCTGCAAAACGCCTTGCCCTGTTTACCAATCACAGCCGCCACAATGGGCGGCCGCTACAGTATTTTTTTTGTTGTTGGCATTAATTGTGGGGGCGGTTTGGTTAGTCACATGATTGTTCTGTGTGTTGTTGGTCATGTAGATGTGGAATGCACCCATCATTTAATAACGATTCGGGTAGGGGCGGCCACAGTAACCGCCCGGAAGAAAGGGTGATGAATAGATGACCATATCATATGAATTGAATTCAGATTTTGTTGGTTAAAATTGTTAAATTAGGATTGGATTACTCTTCATCCCCTGCGGCGGCCCAGGCCATGACGAATTCCTGATCTTCGCTGAACCTGGACGCGATCTCCACGGGGTTCAACCCCGGAAAGACGAGATGATACAGACTGCCATCGGCCAGGATGAAAAAGCCCTTGGAGTCAGGCTGCCAACACAGGTCCCTCACCGGCAGGTCCGTCAGCGACTGTAGCTGCGTGCCGCTGGGGCTCTGGTAGAGGCGGGCGCCGGCGCTGCTCTCATCCGCCGCGCCCCAGGCGACGATCCAATTTCCGCTGGGGGAAAGCCGCGCCTGGCTTTCATCAGGCAGATGAATACTCTGGCCCTCGGGCGTGAACGCCAGCAGGCCTTGTGGGCCGGAGGCGAGGAACATGCCGCCCAGATCCCAGGTGAGCGAAGGCCACGCACCGGCGCGGACCAGGTTGGGCGAAGCGCTGCCGGGAAGCACGAGGTAGACGCCCCCGATCAGGTTCGCTTCCGCCGCTGATTCGGCGTCCAGAGCATAAGTGAAAGCGCCGCTTGCCGGGTCCGATGCGGCCTGCATAAGACTTCCGGCGAGGTGCACGGTGCTCTTGTGCGTCTCGAGGTTCACCTGGCGGAGCATTTTGGGGCCCTCGACCGTCATCGAATAGCTCATCAGGCTTTGGGCGTTCAGCCAGCCGACGAAGACTTCACCAATGCTGCCGACGACCGGGAGGTAAAGCGTGGACTGGTTGTTGAACCCGGGGATTTGCAGAGCGGAGACGGCTTCCACCCGCCAGCCGGTCTCTTGGTTATAGTCGCCCAGGTCCTGAGCGACGAGCCAGTTGCTGGCTGGCGACCAATAGGGCGAGGCGCTGTGCGAATACAAACCATTCAGGCGGTTGATTTGTTCCTTCTCCGGGTCCCAAATATAAAGATCGCTGGAGGTGGTGTTGAGCGCGGCAGTAAATGCGAGGTAGCGGCCATCGGGTGACCAGGCGAGGCTGTCCTCCCGGGTGACCGCCCTGAGCGTGTCAAAGGCGCGTGTCCCGGTTTCGTTAACGAGCTTACGCTGGACATCCAGATTAAGCAGCGGGGTCAATTGGCTGGTTTTTCCGGTCATCAGGTCAACGCGATAGAGGCCCAGTTCATCGGTGTTGAGGGGCGACCCAGCCCGAACGATCAGAGTCTGCCCATCGGGTGAGAGGCCGTTGACCAGGTCTGTCGTGATGACCGGTTCGGGCAGGCTGATTTCCATCAGAGATCCTGCATCAATGTCATAGGATTGGATCATGTCCGACGTCAACCCCGGGAAGATCAGCCAGGGGCCGTCCTGCGCCACTGTTGGCTGCGGCGTCGCGGTTGAATTATCTGGCGTGGGGGTTGGGGAGGTCAATGGCTCCGGCGCTTCAGAGACTTCCGCGTTGAGGGTGCCGGCGAAGGCGGTGTTGGTGGCGTTGCGCGCTTCGGCGGTTGGCGTGCCGGACCAGGAGGCCGGCGCGGCCGATGTCAGCCGGCAGGCCAGGCCCGTGAGCGCCATGCTGCAGAATAGGCCTGCTAAGATGAACCTAAATCGCTTCACGGCACTTTTCCCTTCGCTACTCAAGAATCTCCAGGCTGGACATGGAGGCGACCAATGCCTTCAGCCCCAGCCCGTCGAAATAAACTTCCACGGTTTCATCGCCAAACTCGAGCCGGCTGTTGCGGACCACGCCCTCACCATAGACCGGGTGTTTGACATGCATCTCAGGCTGGAAGCGCTGGATGGCGGTTTTGGGTGTCTCACGCCGTTCCCGGCTCCGGGATTTGCCGTAGGTTTTATCCCATTGGTAGGCGCTGACATCGTAGGATTCACGCTGTTCATAGGAGCGGGTGATGCGCCCGCTCGTCAGGTTTTCCGGCACGTCTTCCAGGAAACGCGAGGGCTGCATGCTCTCGTAGCTGCCATAGGGGCTGCGACGCCGTCGGGCGCGCAGCAGATAGAGCTGGTTCTTGGCCCGGGTCAGGCCCACATAGAACAGGCGACGTTCTTCCGCCATCGCCTCTGGCTCGTCCCGTGAACGACTGTGGGGCAGATAGTGTTCGTCGAGGCCGATGATGAACACCTGCGGGAACTCCAGACCTTTGGCGGCATGCAGGGTCATCAGGGTCGGCGCGTCCAGGGTCTCCGGCAGGGTGTCCTGGTCGGCGACCAATGCCATCGCTTCCAGGAATTCGGCCAGGCCGCGGTCTTCATATTCCAGCAACACCTGGCGCAATTCCATCACGTTGGCCCATCGCTCCTGCTCCTCATCGTCATCATCTTTGATATAAGGCTCGTAGTCCGTATCGAGCAGGATCTGGTCAAATAGCGCGGTGAGGGAGACCTGGTTCAAGTGCTCGCGCCAATTCTGCAGAAGGTGGGCAAAAGGCAGCAGGCGGGCGGCGGCGCGACCCAGCGCCTCGTCATGCTCGCTGCCGGCATCGGTTCCCAGAGTCAGCAGCACTTCGCCGCTGCTCAGCCCGGACTTGCGAGCCTGGGCCTGGAGCTGTTCCAGCGTGACCGCACCGATCCCCCGGGCGGGCAGGTTGATCACCCGGGCGAGGCTGACCTCGTCTTTCGGGTTGTAGACCAGGCGCAGGAAGGCGATTGCATCCCGGACCTCCCGCCGGCCATAGAAGCGCTGCGCGCCGACCAGACGGTAGCTCATGTTAGCCCGCCGGAAGGCTTCTTCCAACAGACGCGATTGAGCGTTGGTGCGATACATGATGGCAAAATCCGATTCCCTGGCTTTCCCCAACATGACCTGCCGGCTGATGGTGTCTACGACGTAGGCTGCCTCATCATGGTCATCAGCGCCCTCATAGATGATGATGGATTTTCCCGTGCCGCGATCCGAAAACAGAGACTTCCGGGTGCGGTTGGGATTCTCATCAATTACCGCCACTGCCGCATCAAGGATGGTCTGGGTGGAGCGGTAGTTTTGCTCCAGCAGGATCTTTTTAGCGTTGGGGAAATCACGGGTGAAACGTTCCACATTGCGATAGTCCGCGCCCCGCCAGCGATAGATTGATTGGTCTTCGTCGCCGACCACGAAGATGTTTTCGTGATAGGACGCCAGCCTGTGCAGCAGGACATACTGCGCCTGGTTGGTGTCCTGGAACTCGTCGACCAGGATGTGGCGGAACCGCTGGCTGTATTTCCGGCGCACCTCGGGGTGTTCTTCGAGCAGGTTGGCGGTATAGAGCAGCATGTCATCGAAATCCATCGCATTGCTGGCGATCAGATATTCCTGATAGCCCTGGTAAATGGATTTAATGGTGTCATCTCGGAAGGTGAGGATGGGGTATTCGTCCGGTCCGATCAGGTCATTTTTGGCCATGCTGATCTTGCCCAACACGGTTCGGGGCCGGTAATCCTTTTCGTTGATCCCCATTTCCTTGATTACGCGCTTGACCAGGCTGCGCTGGTCGTCGGTGTCGAAGATCACGTAGTTGTGGTCAATGGGGAGATAGGCGGCTTCACGGCGCAGGATGCGGCCGCAGATGGAATGGAAGGTGCCGAGCCAAAGGCCATCCGCCTTGCCGCCCAGCAAACCGCTGACTCGGTTTTCCATTTCCCGGGCGGCCTTGTTGGTGAACGTGACGGCCAGGATCTGGTAGGCGGGCACGCCCAACGCGGCGATCAGATAGGCGATGCGGAAAGTGAGCACGCGGGTCTTACCGGACCCGGGCCCGGCGAGGACGAGCACCGGCCCTGGCGGCGCGGTCACAGCTTGCTGTTGCTGTTGGTTAAGTTCGTTGAGAAGATCTGCCATGATGTCCTCGATTCTACCGTTGCCGTGATATGGCGTCAACGAAAGTTAAGGTCT
>JAXHUD010000055.1:0-13588 GCA_034189815.1 Chloroflexota bacterium | reverse complement strand
GCCATAATAAATGTTCCTCCATTCTGAAAGATTTAGTGATGAAATTATACCACGCTAAAATGAGAAACTGGCAACACCAAATAATCGCGCGAGTTAGGTTTATGCATAAAAAAACCCCCTTGCTTTACTGATGGGCAAGGGGTGGGTTTTCTTGGGGAGTAGATCAGCGGTTTTTTTTCTCCAGAATATTGGTCCGCAAGTTCTTAAGGCGCTTCATGGCGTCGTTATGACCATAGCCAAAATAATCATGCAGCAAGGTGTATTCTGAATAGAGTCGGTTATAGGTTTTCTTGTCGTTGTTATTCGGCACAAAGGTTTCCTCCTTAAGCCGGGACATCCTCCGACTGGCTTCTTCGATCGTGGCATAACCACCGCGATCTTCGCCTGCGGCCACCGCGGCGTACATTGCTGCACCCAGGGCTGAGGTAAAGGGACAATCCGCGACTTTGATTTCCATCCGGGTGACCGCTGCTAAAATTTCCAGCAGCAGCTTATTCTGCATGGGAGCGCCGCCTGTCACGATGATCTCATTGATCGGGATGCCGCTTGCAAGGAAGGTCTCAAAGATCTTCCGGGTTGCAAAGGTGGCCGATTCCAAAAGGGCGCGGTAGATTTCTTCCGGTTTGGTTTCCAAAGAATAGCCCAGGATCAGGCCGTTCAGGTCATCATCCACCAAGATACTGCGGTTTCCATTCCACCAGTCCAGGGCGATCAGCCCGGATTCAGCGGGCTTCAATTGGGCCGCTTTCTCCTCCATGAGTTGGTAAATGCTTATTTTGCGTTTACGCGCTTCCTGTTCATATGCTGCCGGGATCGCGTTTTCCATGAACCAGCGAAAGTGATTGCCGCCGCTAGCCTGATCGGCCTGATAGGCGATATGCCCTGGGACGATGCCATCGGCGACCATGCCGACCATGCCCGGGACGCTGAATTCCTTATCCGAAAGGATCATATGCCTGAAGTTGGATCCCAAGATGACGGCCATGTTGCCCGGCTCCACAACCGTGGCAGCAGGGACGGCTGCATGGTTCCTGAGGATGCCGGTGGCGACTGGGATGCCGGGTTTGAGCTTCATCCAGCGGGCGGCTTCTTCGGTCAGTTCACCGACCTGCTCACCCAGCGGGGTGATTTCCTGCTTCATTTTGTCTTCGACAACGGTCGACAGCCCCGGATCCATTGCCGCAAAGAAGGTTTCCAGGGGGAAGCCTTCTGACTTTGACCAGAGTGCTTTATATCCTGCGGCGCTGATATTACGAGTCTCGACGCCCGTCATCTGCCAGGTGATCCAGTCGCTGCCCTCGATGATGCGATCGGCGGCTTTATAGACCGAAGAGGATTTATCAAAAATTTCCCAGACTTTGGGAAAGAACCATTCCGCATTGATCTTTCCGCCGTAGCGGTCAATGAAGGTCTCAAAGCGGTCAACGGCCAATTGAGTCAGCTTCTCAGCCTTCTCTTTCGCGGCCTGGTGTTTCCAGAATTTTGGCCAGGCCTGGGGGTCATCCTGATAGTCCTCGATCAGGGCCAGCGGTGTACCGTCGGCAGTGGTCGGAATGACGATGGACCCATTGAAATCAACGCCGATACCGATAATCTGATCCAAGTCAATTTTGCTTTCCTTGACAAGGATGGGGACTGTCCGCCGGAGTGCGGTGATGTAGTCCCGGGGATGCTGCAGGATGGTGCCGGGATCCAGTTCAATATCGGTGTCTGGTAATTTGTCCGTGATAATGCCGTGGGTGTACTTATAAATAGATGAGGTCACGCAATTCCCATTACTGACATCCACCAATATCGCCCGCACTGCTTCCGTGCCAAAATCAATGCCGATGGTGAATTTTTTCTTTCCGCTCAAGATGAATTCTCCTCACAAAACCTGCCCCAATGATTCAAAAAATTAACAACCTACTTATTATCTATTAATCCGGCCCCGACTGCAAGTTCCTGCATCTCCTGGGTGATCTTTCGCCGCCGTTCAGCATTGATCTCCCGGTTCAGGTCTATGATGATGTCCTCGGCGTTCTGTTTGGCGTCCTCCATCATCCTGAACCGGAACACATTTTCAGCGACAGCAGATTCCAACAGGATCTGGTAGAGATGTGAAGCGAGGTAATGCTGAATGAGTTGATGGTAGATCCCCTCGGGATTCGTCTCAATGATCGGCGGTGGCCAGTCTGCCTCAAAGTTCTCCTGACTGGGAGATCGGCGCTTGATGGTATAGGGCAGCAGTTGGTCTGCGGCGAACAAAGGCCTTTCGCCCGGGCCGGGTTTGAAATAGAGGATGAACAACTGGTTAAAATCATAGGCTTCAAACTGTTTGATCCATCCCTGGGTCAGTAAATAGGATTGGCGATACGTTGGCAGGTCACCGCTGGTGATGGATTGCTGATTGGCAAAAGGTACACCGGTGCGCGTCAGGGTGCGCACCATGCGTTTGCCAACCACCCAGGTTTGGTGGGAGGATAAATCCTGTTCTAATATCCAGGCGAGGGCTTTTTCCGCCAGATCTTCGTTAAACTTCCCACAAAGCCCGCGTTCCGTCCCCAGAATCAGGACGATCGAATCGGCCACCCGGTTGGGATTCGCCCCGGACGCTGCTAAATTGCTCTCATCAGGATTGATATAGGGGAGGATTTGGGATAATATCCTATCGTAATGGGATTGATATTGCTGCATCTGGCTTAGCTTGTGCTGGGCCGTCTGCCAGGTCCCCATCGAAATTGTCCTGAGCGCGCCGAGCAGCGGCTCGATGGCTTTGATATTTTTTAGACGGGAAACGACTTTTTCGTAAGTTTGGGCCATAGATCCGTTTAGTTAGAATGTCTCAATCCGGTTGATATCCCAGATGAAGGCAACCGCGCCGCCCAGGTTTGCAGTAACCGGGGAGGACCCCAGCGAGGCTTGAACCACGGTGCCGCGGGCGTTCATCTCCACCTTGGTCCGGCAGTTTTCTTTAATGAGCCCGAGTACTTCTTCGAGTTGTTCCGCTTTGACGGCGATGAAGAGCGAATTCTGACTCTGGCGCAGCATGCCGCCATGGGTTTCAGCGTAGGTCGCGGTGTGCCCCGCATTAATCAGCGCATCCAGCACTCTTTCTGCGGTATTGGATGGTACGACGACCATGACCATCTTCATAGGATCTCACCTTTCTCGAGGAACCAGCTTTCATTGAAGGCCAGTAATATCCTTTCGAGACTTTCCCGGATATCGTCCGTCAATTGGCCCTGATTCTCAATCTCATTGAGTAACTTGGTTTCCTTCTCGGTTACCGTTTTAATCAGTTCGGCTTCGTAAGCAAAGATGTTCAGGCTGTCGACCCGGTTCATGAAGCCCTGGTTGAGGGCGTAGAGCATGATCACCATTTGAGGGAAGGAAAGCGGCTGATGCGGTTTTTGCTTCAGAACGGCCAGAATCCGTTTCCCTTGTTCGATCTGGCGCATTGTGGCCTCATCGACTTCCGTGCCAAAACGGGTGAAATGTTCGACCTCCTGGAACTGCGAGAGTTCCAGTTTAAAATTACTGACCAGTTCCCGCATAGCCGGCTTCTGGGCTGTGCCGCCAACCCGGGAGACGGAACGGCCGATGTCAACCGCTGGCTTCTGGCCCTCATTAAAACGGTTCGCATCCAACATGATTTGCCCGTCGGTAATGGAGATCAGGTTGGTGGGGATGTAGGCTGAAATATTGCCGTCCTGGGTGGCGGCAATCGGAAGCGCTGTAATTGATCCACCGCCGGCTTCCGGGCTGCGTTTGCAAGCGCGTTCCAGCAAGCGTGAATGGAGATAGAAGATGTCGCCGGGGTACGCCTCACGGCCCGGGGGACGCCGCAGCAGCAGGCTGAGTTCCCGGTAGGCGTCGGCGTGTTTACTCAGGTCATCAAAGATCACCAACACGTCCAGGCCCTGATCTAGGAAATATTCGGCCATCGTGATCCCTGTATAAGGCGCCAGGTACCGGAGCGCGGGTTGGTCGTCCGATCCGCTCATCACGATAACGGTTTGCTCCATCATCTTGTGTTTGTGGAGCGTGGCAATGACAGACAGGGTGGAAGATTTCTTCTGTCCGATGGCGACGTAAATACAGCGGACATCTTGATCCTTTTGACTTAAGATGGCATCGATCGCCAGGGTCGTTTTGCCCGTTTGCCGGTCGCCCAGGATGAGCTCACGCTGACCCCTGCCGATGGGAAAGAGTGTGTCAATGGCTTTTGTACCGGTGAAGAGCGGTTCGTTAACCGGGGAACGCTCGATCACCCCTGGCGCATCTTTCGAGAGGTAGCGATACTCACTGGCCTCAATCGGTTCATCTCGATCCAGCGGATCGCCCAGGGGGTTCACGATCCGTCCGAGTAATGCCGCACCGACCGGCACCTGCAGCCGCTCGCCGGTTGCCTGGACGAGGTCACCGCCGCGGATGTCCTTCTCACTGCCTAACATAATCAGGTCAACCCGTTTTTGTTCCAGGTTCAGCGCCATACCTTCCACGCCGGTGGGGAAGGTGACGATTTCGTCGATGCTCACATTGGGCAAGCCTGAGACCGTCGCGATCCCATTGCCAATGTGTTGGACAGTACCCACATTGCTGAAACGGACCCGGGTGGGCAGGGCAGCGGATTTCTTCACCAGGTGGTCCATCAGGTGTTTAATCTCCTGTCGGGACGTCACCTCCCGGTTCTCCGCGACCTCATGTTTGACGTCGGTTAGAAAATCCTCGGTTGAGGGCGCGAGTTTGGATTTTTCCGCCAGGTTCTTGGAGAAGGCATCCAGATGACGGTCCAATTCCCCGAACTTTTTCGGATCGCTATTCACCATTAATGCTCTCCTGCAGGCTTGCGGCGACGTCAGATCTCAGTTCTGCGAGTTCCATCGTGAGGGTATTCTCAACCACGAGATCGCCCATCCTGACTCGGATTCCGGCTATCAACTCGAGATCAATCTCGATCTCCATATTGATGTTGCGGTCCGCCAGTGCGCTGAAGGTGCGGATGAGATTGCGCTGCTGGTCGGGCGTCAGTTCCCGGGCTGTAGTTACGAATACGGTCGGGGTTCGCTCTGCAAGTGAATCCCGGATGGCACGGACCTGGCGCATATCATTCTTACCCAGCTCCCAGATCTCTTTGGTAAGGTCTTCAATAAAGGCATCGTGAACCAGGTCGGGCGCGACCTTTGAGAGGACCTCCCCGGAGATATCCAGGATGGAATCGACCAGTTCTTCCTGCAGTTGGTTGATTTCCTGCTGTTGGCGTTTGGCAGCTTCCTGTTCGGCTTCCTCCAAAATGCGACGGGCTTCCACGCGAGTGGCCTCCAGAAGGGATTCACTGTCCGTCTGGGCCTGCTGATACGCTTCCTGAAGTCGACCTTCAATTTCCGCATCGAACTCAGCCAGGCGGTCGTTGATCTCCGCGAGCTTTTCAGAAGCCTCGGCTTCTTGTCGGGCAGCCTCCTGCAGCAGGGCTTCACGTTCTTCATTGCGGGCCTTGATTCGCTTGACCGTAGGTTTGAAGAGCAGGAAATACAGCGCAACAGCCAGGACGAGGAAATTAATCACCTCGGCGAGAATCGTTACCCAATCAAAATCAAGCATGTAAAACTCCTCGTTGGGGGTTTAGCCAAAGAACCGATCCAGCATTGGGTTAGCAAAAATTAGGATCAAGATCACCAGCAATGAATAGATCGCCGTGGATTCGAGCAGCGCCATTGAGATCAGTAGTGTTGTTCTCAGGTCATTGGCTGCATCGGGTTGGCGTGTGATCCCCTCCAGTGCTTTCTGGACGGCTTTACCCTCCATAAGCGCCGGCACCAGGCAGCCGATGACGATGCCGATGCTCGCTGCCAAAATGCTGATGATGGTGACAAGCGTTCCTGAATCAAGTTGCCACATAGTTGTCTTTCCTTTC
This sequence comes from Chloroflexota bacterium, assembly GCA_034189815.1. Taxonomy (GTDB): domain Bacteria; phylum Chloroflexota; class Anaerolineae; order Anaerolineales; family Anaerolineaceae; genus Brevifilum. The sequence goes on along the minus strand of JAXHUD010000055.1, from coordinate 7,692 downwards.
TATCAATTACGATGTCTGCGGAAGTTTTTGTTGTTGTTCTTCTTGTATTAATTCTTGTTTCATCTCCCTGCGCTCCTCTTCCTCATCTGCAATTTCGATGGCTGAGGCGATATAGAGGGAGGCGAGGACGGTAAAGATATAGGCCTGCAAAACCCCCGTCAGCATCCCCAGGGCTGCCAGGGGCAGGGGGACCAGGAAGGGGATCAGCGAGAATACGATTGCGACGATCATGTCCGTGCTCAGGATATTGCCGAAGAGACGGATCGTGAGCGAGAGTGTGCGGGAGAGTTGGCTGACGACTTCCAGAGGGAAAATGAAAATGGGCGTCGCCGTATCTTTGATATAATGCCACAGTCCTTTTTCGCGAATGCCGTAATAATGGACGGCGAAGAATACCAGCAAGGAGAGCGCCAGGGTGGTGTTGATATTGGCGGTGGGCGAGACCATCAGCGGGAAGATGCTGAAAATATTACCCAGGACAAGGAAGATCATCAGGGTGCCGAGGAAAGGCAGGAAATCGGTCGCTTTTTCCTCATCGGGCATCACTGAATTGACGATGCCCGTGATCATCTCGACGATCATCTCGCCTGCGCCGGGTGCTGCTGTTCTAATCACGGCAGCAAGGACGATCAGGATGACGGTCAGTACCCAGGTGGATACGATCGTGTCAGTGATCGGTAAACCAAAAAGATAGAATACAACTTGAGGTGCAATCGCCTCCATCAGGATTTATCCTTTGCATGCTTGGTGGTGATCGATAACGGGCTGCTTGATTTTTGCCAGAGAAACAGGACGAGGGTCCGTGTGATCATAAAACTGGCTAATAGGACCAGGAGATCCGCCAGTGCATGTCGGACGGCCAGGAGCATTAACCCGCTGAACAAACCCCAGCGGATAAACGAGCCGCCGACGACCAGCCAGGTGCTTCGCTTGGGCTTGTCAGTAGAAAGGTGATTGACTGACCAACGCTGCATCAAGAGAAAACCATAGGCTGTCAAAATGCCGAGGGGGAGCCAGAGCAGGAAAGTGAGCGCTGTCATGCGTTCCGCTCCTCACGTTCACGTTTCTTCAACACCTTCAAACGCAGCATTTCCAACTGTATTTCACGAAACAGACTGTAGTAGCCGATCACGATACCCAGAATGGTGAGCACCAAGGTGAACGTATATTGTGTTTCGGTAATACGGTCAATCTGGAAGCCGAGAAATGCACCAAGTACGATTGGTAGGGCCAGCTCCCAACCCAGGGAAGTTTTGAGGATGTCCCGGGCCAGATTGTTTTTAGTGTGTGACTGAGGTCGTTGGGCCATCAACCCTCCTCTTCCACAGGCTGTTTGTTTTCCAAACTGGCGGCAAGCGTTTGAACCAACCGATTGTACGTCAAGGTCTGGTCCTGATTTTCAGGTCCCGAAGCCCCCTCAGCGCTGCCGGCCGTCAGGACCGTCACGGTGTTGTTACGGATCTGGAGCACACCGGCCAGCAATGAGATTTCTTCGTCCGCATTCGCACTGAGGAACCGAACCGAGCCGTCAACCGTTTCAGCGATCAATGGCGCGTGTTTCGGGCGGATGCCGATCGTGCCGCCATCGGCGAGGGGCACGATCACCTCCCAGAGCTGGTCGGCTTCCAGAAGCAGACCTTCGGGCGTGAGGATCTGGAGAGTCAATTCGGGGCCTGCGCTCAAGGCGTTTCTCCTTCAACGATTTGGGAAGCCTTCTCCAGCGCATCGTCCAGGGTACCGACCATGTAAAATGCCTGTTCGGGGAGCTCGTCACAGCGACCTGAAAGGATTTCCTTGAAGCCGCGCAAGGTTTCGCTCAGGGCAATGAATTTTCCGGGATTGCCCGTGTATTCTTCAGCTGCGAACATCGGCTGGGAGAGGAACCGCTGGATCCGACGGGCACGGACCACCGTTTGCTGGTCCCGGTCGCTGAGCTCTTCCATGCCGAGGATGGCGATAACGTCCTGCAGTTCTTCATAGCGCGCCAGGGTGGCCCGCACCTGCATAGCGATGTCATAATGTTCCTGGCCGACGATTTCGGGCGTCAACAGGGAGGAAGATGAGCTTAGGGGATCAATAGCGGGGTAAATACCAAGGTCGACAAAGCGCCGTGTCAACACGGTCGCTGCATCGAGGTGGGCGAAGGTAGCAGTGACGGCGGGATCGGTCATATCATCGGCGGGCACGTAGACCGCCTGGATGGAGGTGACACTGCCGGAACTGGTGGTGGTGATCCGTTCCTGCAGGGTACCCATTTCAGATTCGAGCGTGGGCTGGTAGCCAACTTCGCTCGGCAGCCTGCCAAGCAGGGCGGAGACCTCAGCCCCGGCCTGGATATAGCGGAAAATATTGTCAATGAAGACCATCACGGGGCGTTTTTCATGATCGCGGAAATATTCAGCCATGGTCAGGGCCGTCAACGGCGTACGCAAGCGGGCGCCGGGGGGTTCGTTCATTTGTCCGAAGACCAGCACGGTCGACTCCATCACCTCACGCTGGTTCAGCTCCAGATAAAGATCGTTGCCTTCCCGGCTGCGTTCGCCCACACCGGCGAAAACGACAATCCCTCGATATTCTTCTGAGATGTTACGCATCAACTCGATGATTAGGATGGTCTTACCCACACCGGCGCCGCCGAAGAGGCCGATCTTCCCGCCGCGCGGGTAGGGGATCAGAAGGTCAATGGCTTTGATGCCGGTGATGATGGGTGTGGAGACAATCCGCTGCTCCCGCAGAGGTGGGGATTGGGCGTGGATCTGGTGGGCTCGAACGTCCTCTGGCAGTTCTTCTTTGCCATCAATAGGTTCCCCAAGAACGTTAAACATCCGGCCGAGGGTTTCTCGACCCACCGGGACTTCGATTGGCTTGCCCGTATCTTCCACGACCAGGCCGCGTTGTAGTCCCGCCGTGTCATCCATAGCAATAGTGCGGACGGTGTTCGCATTGACATGTTCCTGGACTTCCAGAATGAGCGGTTTTTGGTTGGCACGGTTGACTTTGAGTGCGTTTTGGATGCTTGGCAAGTCGCCGGTTGGAAATTCCACATCCACGACAACACCAACGGCGCGCACAATGATTCCTTTATTTTTTGATTCGAGGATGGTTGTTTTCAATAGAATAACCTCAGAACATTGGATCTGCTGTTGGACGGTCGTATTCGTTTTTCGACAAGCCTTAAAAATTAATCTTTATTATCCATATCACCTTAAGGTTTGTCAAATGGATCGGTACTGACGTATGCAATTATTATTACTGATGGGTGACCTGATTTATATCAAAAGCAGGTGTCAGCGAGCAGCGAGGCGCCTGCTTTTGATGATTGGGTCAGATTATGGGGTTAGGCGAGTTTGACGTCTTTGCTGGATTCCCAAAGCCCGTGGATGTTGCAGAAGGACATGGCCATTAATTGGCCGGGTTCTTCGATTTTGACGGCGACCTTGACATTAGGCTCGGTGTAGAGCGGACCCTCATTAGCGCCTTTGATGGAAGCGCCGTGGCCGCTGAAATTGAATTTTCCGACCATAAAGGGGAACTTGCCTGTTTCCGGCTTGAAATAGAGCTCGATCCAGTCGATATGGTGTTCTGTTGTGTTGGGATGGGGGATTTCTTTGCCGATCATGAGTGAGATCATGAATGCCTCACCGCTTTTCACAACGTCCGGGCATTCTATGACGGGGGCGTGTTTTTCGGATTTCCAATCTGCAGTTTGAAGATAGTCGCCAATGGACATAATGTGTTTCCTCTCGTAAATCGTGGTTTCCTAGAATAATCATACCCAGAAGAAGATGGAATCCCAAAAATTTTGTAACTTGTTACTCAATTTTTACAAATTCCTCTTTCCCCAAACCACAATCAGGGCAGAGCCAGTCTTCGGGTAAATCTTCAAATGCTGTGCCGGGTTCGATCCCCCCAAAGGGGTCGCCCTCGGCAGGGTCATAGATATAGCCGCAGGATATGCACTCGTAGGATGCCATCATATTCTCCTTTTTTCAAATCAATTTGTTGGGGTGATCGTCGGTGTTAACGTCGCTGGTAGTGTAGAGAGATAATGCGCGGGATACCAGCCTTTATGACCCTGTTCATCTTCCAACAGCAGCCAGACCAGGCCGTCATAGATTTGGCTTTGACCGAGATCAAACATGATGCTGTTCCAGGTCAGCGCGGCATTGATCTCACCGCCCGGTGTGAAGTAAAGATTATAGTCGCTGGTGAGGTCTGTGCGGAACTCAAACGGGGGTTGAGGGGTATTACTGGGGGATGGTGTCGACGTGGCGGTGGCTTGCGGTGTGGCCGTCACGGTCGGGGTGGGCGTCAGTGTATGCGTCGGGCCGGGCGTGGACGTGTAGGTCGCAGTCGGCGTCGCCGTGGGTGGCTCGAGTGGATCCAGCCGCTCTGACCGCAGATAGTTAACAACCAGCGAGACGGGTTTGTCCAGACGGGCGACGAGGACTTCCTGGAGGGTGACAACATCCGAATAGGAAGGCGGAATGCTGGAACTGACCGTGAGGTCCAGTTGGATTTCTTTTTCGGTCTTGTTGATATTTAATTCAACCAGTTCAGCGTCGTTCATTTCCTGCAATTCGGTTTGGACGATATTATTAATCAGCCGATTTTCCTGCGCCAGGGTCACGGAACGCGCTCCGACAAAAATCAGTAAGATCAGGAGGACGGCCGTTAAGATGGCGGCGACGGTCAGCGTCCGGGGTAATTTTCCCTCTTCCATTTTATATTTGGGAGAAAATCCCTCAAGGAAAAACACCAGAGTCGCCGCAAAGGCAATCGTGACGGCGTTGGTCAGGAAGAGCAGCGCGGCGCCGCCAGCGATATCCCAACGGCCAAGCGCGATCCCGATCCCGATCACCGAGAGCGGCGGCATCAAGGCGGTGGCAATGGCGACACCCGGGAGCGCAGCCGAGAGCTGGGGCTGAGCCAGGGCGTAGGCGGCGGCCAGACCGCCGGCGAGTGCGATGACCAGGTCATTGGGCGTTGGTTGGGTGCGGGTGAGTACCTCATGCGGGATCTCGCTCAGGGAGGGGACGAACGGCAGGTAAACATTTGCCAGGGTGAGCAACGCGGAGAGCAGGATTGAGATCAACGCCCCTCTGACCAGGGCCGATAGCGAATTTTGGGCCAGTTTGGCATCCGCGGTAATTGACCCCATGCCGACGCCCAGGATGGGCGACATGAGCGGGGCAACGACCATCGCCCCGATGATCACGGCCGGGGAATCGTTAACGAGTCCGAGTGTTGCGATGGCGCCTGAAAGCACGACGAAAAAGAAATAGTCGAACCCGGGCGAGGCCGCCGTACGGATGTAATCGGTTATTTCCTGGCGGCGTTTGCTGCTCAGGGGTTGGATATATTGCGATAGCCAGACACGGAAGCGGTTGTCTTGATTCATAGGTTCAATTCTACATTAATTCGGGCGCGAGCAGGTGTCAGTTTGCCAGGGAGAGCCAGCGATAGACCCAGGGCCCAAGTGAGACCGTATAGGGACCTTCCGTGATGGGAGGGAAGAGTTCTTCCGACAGCAGATCCTCGATTCGTGCGCCAACCCACGCTGAGAGATCCAAATCAGCTTTTTGATTCTCACCGGTCAGGTTTAGCAGGCAAATGAGGTGTTCATCGTCCATAAAGCGATGGATTGTTAGCAGCTCGTTTTGATCCTGGTTCCAAAATTCATAATCACCTACTGCCAGGATCGGGTGGTCTTTGCGGACCTGGATGAGGTGGCGCATCCGGTTAAGCAGGGACCTCGGGTCGGGTTCTTCCGCAGCGACATTGACCACCTTGTAGGAATAAGCGCCTTCGTCAATGACCGGTTCGTAAAGTATTTCCGAAGGCGCATCCGAGAAACCGGCGTTGTGGCTGTCATCCCATTGCATGGGTGTGCGGACGCCGTCCCGGTCGGGCAGCCAGATATTGTCGCCCATCCCGATCTCGTCACCATAATAAATGATCGGGGCACCGGGCAGCGAGTAGAGCAGCGCGTTTGCCAGCATGATCTTGCGCTGGTCGTTATCCAGCAGGGGCGCCAGCCGCCGGCGGATACCCAGGTTCAGGCGCATGCGCGGTTCAGGGGCGTATTCTGACCACATCCATTGGCGTTCTTCTTCTGTGACCATCTCGAGGGTTAGCTCGTCGTGGTTGCGGAGGAAGGTGCACCATTGGGTGTTTTCGGGGATAGCGGGGGTCTGCGCCATGATCCAGCGGATGGGGGTCGCATCTTCCCGGCGAAGCGCCATGAAGATGCGGGGCATCACCGGGAAGTGGAAGCCCATGTTGAATTCGTCCCCATCGCCGAAATAGGGCCGGACGTCTTTGGGCCACTGGTTGGCTTCCGCCAGGAGGACCTTATCTTCGTAATGAGCATCGAGGTAGGCTCGGATCGATTTGAGGATTTCGTGCGTCTCGGGCAGGTTTTCGCAGTTGGTGCCTTCGCGCTCGATCAGATAGGGGACTGCATCGGCCCGGAAGCCGTCAATCCCCAAGTCGAGCCAGAAGGACATCACGTTGAGCATTTCCTCGCGAACGGCCGGGTTATCGTAATTGAGGTCGGGCTGCGTGGCATAGAACCGGTGCCAGTAGTATTGACCGGCCTTTTCATCGTAGGTCCAATTGGACTCTTCGGTATCGAGGAAAATAATCCGGGCGTCGCTGTATTTTTCATCGGTGTCGGACCAGACATAATAATCGCGATATTGTGAATCAGGGTCCGACCGAGCAGCCTGGAACCAGGGGTGTTGATCGGAGGTGTGATTGAGCACCAGGTCGGCGATCACCCGCATGCCGCGCTGATGGGCCTGGTCCACCAGGGTTTTGAAATCTTCGATCGTGCCGTAATCGGGATGGATTGAATAATAGTCCGAGATGTCATAGCCGCCATCCTGCAGCGGTGAGCCGTACATGGGCAGGATCCAAATGCAGTCCACACCGAGGCTCTGGATGTAGTCCAGTTTGCTGACCAGACCTGCCAGGTCGCCCTTGCCGTCGGCGTTGGCGTCGCGGTAGGCGCGGATATGGACTTCGTAGAACATGGCATTCATATACCAGGGGTGTTTTTCGGCCGGCATTTGTCCTCCATTGATTAGGATTAGTTCTTAAATTAAGTATAGCGGGTTCATTTTAGGCGAACAAGGGCAAAAAAAGAGCGGGCTCAATGTCGAACCAGGGTGATTTTTTCGGCGATCATGCGAACCGTTTGGCGTTCGGTATCCTTTTCAATCACGCCTTCAATCAGGAACGGTCCGGTTTCACGCAATTGCTGGTTTGCTGTGCGGTAGAGGCGGGGCGGCACCAGGACCTGGAGGGAGCCCTCCAGGTCTTCCAGGTTGAGGGAACACATCATCTGGTTGCTGGTCCGGGTGCGGATTCGGCGCCAGGTCTGGCGCATCCCGGCGATGGTGATTTTTTCGCCTATATGATTTTCGGCTTCGAGTGTCGTGAGCGCGCCAGCCTGTTGGATCTCATCGGCAATCTGCTCCAGGGGCGAGGCGCCCAGGCTGATCCCCAGAATCTGCTGTTGGGCGTCCCATTGGCGTTCCAGGGGCCAATCCTGGCTGGCGTCAGCAGCGCCAAACAGACCCAATTGTCCGGGCGGGCGTTTCTGCTCGATCCGCGCCAGCGCCTGAGGGATGGTGGCAAGGCCGGACAGCGCACCGACTTTCGCCAGGTGCCGGGCCTCTCTCTGTT
>JAXHUD010000054.1:0-13898 GCA_034189815.1 Chloroflexota bacterium | reverse complement strand
CTTGCGTAAGGACAGCGCGCCCGGGCCCTCATGCACGAGCATTTCGCTGGCCGCATCCAGCAGGGCCTGGCGCTGGGCATCCTTTTTCACTTCCATGCGTGAGCGGTTGTCCGCCCGATCGCCGACCAATCCCCCCCCCAATAGCTTGCGCCGGTCAAATACATCCTGGCATAGGTGCGGATACCATCGGCGGTCGAATCCAGGGGAGCAAACCGCTCCGCCAGGCTGAGGTCATACATGCCTGGTTCCAGGCTGCCTTCAATAATGATTTTATCCACCCCGCGATTTCGCAGTGCAATATAGAACATGCCATCTACTTCCACAGAACGGAAGTCGATATCCTTTTCTCGCAATGCTTCCAGGGTCTGCACCGCCTCATCCCATGATTCCGCCGCAATGAGCTGTTGGGCGGTGTTGAAGAGATCCTCTTCACCGCGCAGATCCGGTGTGGGTGTATAAGCTAGTGCTGTTGGGGTCGGAGACGGTGCGGGCGTCGGTGTCCCTTTCGAAGAAATCATCAATAAAGTCTGGCTGTAAAGCTGCCCGACTTCTTCCATTTCAGCCTCAGTCAGATAAGGCGACATCTCGTCGAGGATCCAATCAAGCCGGGTTTTCGCCACTTCATAGCGACCGTCCTCGATGTCCTGTTTGGCCGCATCAACCTGGGCCTGGATCTTCGGGGCCGCTTGCGCTTCAGCCAGTTGCACCCGGTCGTTGATCCCCCGAGGAATGCCCAGGAGTGCACCGATGATGACAATCAACAGGGCGAATACGAACCCAATCAGATACCAGGCTCCCCTGCGCTGAAAGAATTTCTTCTTCGATTTCCTTTGTTTTTTCTTTTTCTTTTCGGTGACAGGTTGCGTCACTTCAGGTTCATTTTCAGTCATAGCCAGGATTATACCTTATCCTTTTTAGAGGTGTGCAAGTGTTTTAATCTCTCGCCAGATGGGCCAGGCAGCGGCAACCGCGCCAAACGCCATACCCCCAACAGCCTGGAGAAGCGCCGGAACCGGCAGCGGCAGCAAGCGCGTGACCAACACAGTTACCAGCCCACCAAGTATGGCAGCTGCTGCGCTCCGAAGGAAAGTGCCGCCAAATTGGAAGTGCGCTGTAAGCTCCTTATTCAATACCAATAACAGTATCAGCGCTTGCAGGCTATATGAAAGGGAGTTTGCCAGTGCAATCCCGCCCGCCTGCAAAGGTCGCATTAGAAGGATGGCCAGGCCGATATAGATCGCCAGACCGATCCCGGATGTGATCATTGGCACCCTGGCGTTCTGATCGGCGTAGAACGAACGCACACCTACCTCGACGATGCTGTGACCCAGCAGACCCACGAGATAAGCCTGCGTTGCCCATAGGATCATTTGCGAACTCTCCAGGGAGAAGCCAAAAGCAGTCTGGATCAGCGGCAAGCTGCCCAGCGAAAGGATCATGCCAACGGGCAATGAAAGCGCGATCATCACCCGCAGAGACCGCTGGATGGTATCTCTGAAACTGATCCGGTCCTTCTCGGCCACATGTTCCGCCAGCGTCGGCAGCAAAGCGGTCGCAATCGCAGTCCCAATCAGCGTCTCTGGCACCTGCTGGATCCACCAGCCGTAACTCAGGGCCGTGACAGACCCCACGACCAGTCGTGAGGCGAGGTTATCGCGCGCCAGGAAGATCAGTTGAATGAAGACCATACTCACCAGCCTTGGTCCCATCAGGCGCAACACTTTTCGGAAGGCCCTATCCCGGAAGTTGATCTTCGGGGTCCAGCGAAATTTAAACCGCATCAATCCGGGCACCTGGATCAATAAGTGCAGTGCCGCGCCGATGATCACGCCGTAGACCAGGCCTTGAATACCCAGCCCAAAGGCCGGCAGGGTGATCGCACCAATCTGCAAGCCCTGCTCAGGCGCCAACACCAGTGCACCGAAGATCTGCCCGACATCATAGAGGATCGGTGCAATCGCCGGCAGCAGGAAATGCTTATTCGCCTGCAGCCCTGCCATCACCAGGCCGCTGATGGAAAAAATCAGGGTCGAGACCAGGTTCATCCGCATCAACTGCACCGTCAGGGTTTGTTGGTCAGCCGTGAAGCCCGGTGCGATCCCCAACTGGCCCCGCACCAATGGACCTGCGAAAATACCCACCAGGACGGCTAAAACCGCCGTGACGATGAAAGCCAGGTTTGCCACCTGTGAGAATAGTCGCCAGGCAGAATCACGGCCTTCCTTAGTCAACGTCTCAGTGAGGACGGGAATAAAGGCGATCGCCAACGCGCCCCCCGAGATCAGGGCGAAGAGCAGGTCGGGCAGGTTATTCGCAGCGTTAAAAACATCCAACTCTTCGGATAGACCGAATTGACGCCCAATGATCACGGTGCGCAGGACGCCCAGGAGTTTATCGGCGCCAAAAAAGACAGCTAACAGCAATGAAACACGGGTCAGTGGGCTGGCTTTTTTCATCGTTTTCCTTTCTTTGAAATACTTTCTGACATTGATTATGCCATAACCACAGTGGGCTGACCAGTTCAATCTGTTTTTCATGCCGATAAACATTTCACCTGGATTCCCGGGATTTTGAAAATCCTGGGAATCTTTGTTACTTGTTTTCCATCAACCGTTTGGAATGTTACAATTATTCCAATGGAACAAATAAGCAATTCCGGCAAACTTTATATCGTCGCCACACCGATCGGCAACCCCAAAGACATCACCCTGCGTGCATTGGACGTACTTAAATCCGTGGATGCGGTGATCTGCGAGGAATATCGCCAGGGCAGCCGACTGCTGCACAAACTGGGCGTGGAAAACGAACTGATCCCGCTCAACGAGCACAACGAAGCACAAGAAGCACGCAATATTCGGGGACGTCTCGCCCGCGGTGAACGGCTGGCGATCATCTCCGATGCCGGCACGCCCGTCTTCGCCGATCCAGGCCAACGTCTGCTCCAATTGCTGAACCAATCCGGGATCCCGATCTCACCCCTGCCCGGCCCCTCCTCCCTGATGGCGGCCCTTTCCTTGTGTGATTTTTCTATCGAGCGCTTTATCTTCGCTGGCTTCCCGCCCCGTAAGACCGAACGCCGGGAAAACTTTCTGGCGGGATATAAATCAGAACGAGTCCCATTGGTCCTGATGGATACCCCCTACCGACTGACCAAATTACTGGAGGAAGTAAAGTCCATATTCGGTAAAGACCAACAAATCCTGCTGGCTTGTGACCTGACCCTGAAGAAAGAAGCCATCTTCCGCGGCAGCGTGGGGCAGGTCCTGCCAAAGGTCGCCGGACAAAAGCGGGAGTTCATCCTGATTCTTGATAAACCCAACCCCCGAAGGTGATCCGACCGTGCCCGAAAAACTGACCTTGCGAAACAAAACCATCAACCTGCCAGCCTTCCTGCCGGACGCGACCAGCGGCTATGTACGCGCGGTGGATTCACAAGACCTCGCTAAAATCAAAATCCAGGCTTTGGTGATGAACACTTTTCACCTGATGCAAAAACCCGGCTCCAGCACAATTCAGGCTTTCAACGGCTTGCATCGCTACGCTGATTGGCCCGGCGCAATCATCACCGACTCAGGCGGCTTTCAGGCCTATTCACTCATTCATCAATCCGACCAGTTCGGCACGCTCACCGACAAAGGCATCATCTTCCGCCCGGAAGGCAAGAACCGCAAGTTCATCCTTTCACCGGAAAAAAGCGTCCAGCTGCAAATCAGCTATGACACCGATGTGGTGATCTGTCTGGATGACTGTACGCACGTGGACGCACCCCGGGAGGAGCAGGAACTCTCTGTCGCTCGCACCCTTGATTGGGCCAAGCGTTGCAAACAGGAGTACAAGCACCAGATGGATCAACGCCAATTGGAACCGGCAGATCGCCCCCTGATCTTCGGCGTAATCCAGGGCGGCGGCTACCCGGACCTGCGGAAGCGCTGTGCAGAAGGCCTGCTGGAGATCGGCTTCGACGGCTTCGGATACGGCGGCTGGCCCCTCGATTCGAACAACAATCTGCTGGAAGACATCGTCGCCCTCACCCGAGAGCTTGTCCCCCCCGCCTATCCGATGCACGCGCTGGGTATCGGTCACCCCCTCAACCTGGTGCGCACCTACCATCTCGGCTACGAGATCTTCGACTGCGCCTTGCCGACCCGGGACGCCCGCCACGGCCGGCTGATGCGCTATACCGTCCCGCCCGAAACACCGCTGGATGGCGAAGACTGGCTGGAATACATTTATATTCACGACAAAAAACACATCAAGGACACCCGTCCCGTTTCTGAATACTGCGACTGCCCGGTTTGTGAGCATTACTCCCTTGGCTATCTGCATCACCTCTTCAAGACCGGGGATTGGCTCTACCAGCGCCTGGCTACCCTGCATAACCTGCGGTTCATGACCCAGCTGACTGAAAGACTGCGCCGCTATGCCGAATGATGCCCGCCTGGAAGACCTTATTACCGATGTGCAGGCCAATCGCAAATATGCGCAAATCACACCCGCCCTCATTCAGCGGCTCTCAGCCGATGCCCTGGCAAAAGGCCTCAGTGGTAAATCCGCCGTCAAATCGGTGCGCAATAAGCTCCACCAGGTGGGTGGTGCTTATTTTCGAAGCCACCCGGATTTTGAGGCTGCCCGGGCGCAATTGGCCAAACTGGATACCGCCCCTGATTCCCCGGCCCTCAGGCAGTTCTGCCGGGATCAGATGGCGTCGCATGCCTCCACGGCCGAACGGCTGCCAATCCTGCCCGAGTTCTTCCAAACCTGTCTGGCGTCGATTGCACCCCTGACAAGCGTCCTGGACCTGGCCTGCGGCTTGAACCCGCTGGCGGCCCCGTGGATGCCCCTGGCGACGGAATGCACCTACACCGCCTGCGATATCTATCAGGATATGCTGGCGTTCGTCAAAGCCTTTTTTGAACATACCGGGATCAACGGCGAAGCATTGCCATGTGATTTGGTCGGTGAAACGCCTACACAAACGGCCCAGGTAGCCTTCCTGCTCAAAGCGATCCCCTGTCTGGAGCAGATCGATAAGGATATCGGCCTCCCATTGCTGCAAGGGATCAACGCAAAGCATATCCTGGTCTCCTTCCCGGCTCGGAGCCTGGGCGGCCACAGGAAGGGCATGCCAGCCTTCTACCGGGATCACTTTCACACCCTGGTGGACGGCCAGGGCTGGCAGATCCGCGAATTTACCTTTCCCTCCGAGATCGCCTTCCTGGTGACCCAATGAAACTCAGCCACGAACAACGTACAGCTCTCCTGGCGCGCATCATGGATTCCCATAAATATCGTGATTCGGGCCTCAACCCCGAGACTGTGCTGGACCTGATTGACCAGTTGGCGCCTAAACAGACCTCCAAAAAAGGCCTTTATAAGGACGTGCGCCGAAAATTGCATAATATCGTCGCCCCCTATCTCGGCGAGCCAGACTACGCCGCGCTGTCCCAGCGCCTCGACGCCCTGGAGGATACTGCGATGGATTCGCCCCAGCTCCGCGCCTTCTGTATCGAGGTTCTCGGCGACCATGCCTCCACAGCAGAGCGTGTCCCCCTCCTGAACGACTTCTACAAAAAGCTCTTCTCAGCAACCGGGACACCTTCTTCCATCCTGGACCTGGCCTGCGGGCTACATCCGCTGGGGTTGCCCTGGATGCGCCTGCCGCAAACCACCCAATATCACGCTTATGATATCCGCCAACCACGGATTGATTTCCTTAACCACTTTTTCCTTACGTTGGGGATGAAGCCGCTGGCTGAAAACCGGGATATCCTGGTGGAACCCCCGGGGAACACAGCGGACCTTGGCTTGTTCTTCAAGGAAGCCCACCGGTTTGAAAAGCGTCAGCCGGGCTGCAATCGTGACTTCTGGACCAGCCTGAAGGTGGAGACCCTGGCAATCTCCTTGCCGACCGAGGACCTGTCAGGGACCCACAGTTTGCTAGACCAGCACCGAGAGCTGGTTGAAGAGAACCTGTCCGGCGCGCCGATCCGCGAAGAGATCCAAATCGAAAACGAGGTCATCTTCCTGATTGACCACCCGGGGAGGGCCTAGATGAGCAAACCCAATAAACTCACCCACAGCCTGGACCGGTTTGCCGACATTCTGACCGCAGAAGATCGGGAAAAGATCCTCGACCTGCAAAAACAACCCCTGCCTACCGGGATCCGCATCAACCCGCTCAAGGCGGATCCGGCGACCGCCATCCGGGACCTGGCCGCGCGCTATGATTGGGACGTGCACCCTATCCCCTTCTGTGATAATGGCTGGACCATTCAAAGTGCGGGACAATCACCGGGCACGACCATCGAACACCGCCTGGGCCTCTATTACCTGCAGGACGCTGCCTCGATGGTCCCGGTGAGCTTATTTGATTTCTCCGAGCCGCACCCCCTCGTGCTCGATATGGCAGCCTCTCCCGGCGGCAAGACCACCCACCTGGTGGACCGCACCGGTGACAAAGGCTTCATCCTCGCCAATGATGGTAGTCAGGGCCGAATACCTGCACTGCGCTCAGTGCTTTCGGCCTGGGGCGGAGTGAACCTGGCCGTGACCCAATATCCCGGCGAATCCTTGGGCGGCTGGTTTCCCGAGACCTTTGACCGGGTCCTCTTGGATGCACCCTGCAGTATGGAAAACTTGCGCCCGACTGTGAACCACCCGCTGCGGGATACCACGATAGACGAACGGCTGCGCTTGGGTGAACGTCAGCTCGCCCTGCTGGTGAGCGGGCTGCAAAGCCTGAAACCCGGCGGGCTACTGGTTTACGCCACCTGCTCGCTCGCCCCGGAAGAGGATGAGGCTGTTCTTAATGCCCTTTTAGATCGGTTCCCCCGTGCGCTGTCCGTCCGGGACGTGTCAGACCAACTCCCCTTCAAGACGCCGGGATTGACTCAATTCAACGGACAGCCCTATCACGCCAGCCTGGCGAATGCCCTGCGGCTCTGGCCGCACCTGACGGGTATGTCCGGTTTCTTCACGGCACTGATAGAAAAGCAGGCGTCTATCCCAACGCCGGAGTGCGAAAAGCCGCCCACTCGTAGTTTCAGCAGAACAGGATTGGTCCGGTTGGATGATGAAACTGCAAAACAACTGAAAATTGTCATCAGCGAAAACTACGGCCTAGATTTAAAGGCTATTCTGAATGAATACAATTTATGCCTATACGAAAGACTGGATTTAATCCATCTGATCCCCCAACGGTATCTCGATCATTTCCGCCACCTCCCTTATGAATGGATCGGGATGCCGTTGGGACGGCTCCTCGCCGATGATTTCCAGCCTTCACCGGAGTTCATCAACCGTTTTGGCCGTCATTTTAAGAGGGGGATCATTGAAATTTTTGGAGAAAATATCCCCCAGTGGATCGCCGGGCGCGATATCCGCTACCCGGAAACAGATCTCTCGCCAGAAGGCCAGTACCTTTTGGTCACGGATCCTGCCGGCCGCAATCTGGGATTAGGCAAATTGCTGCCCAAACGCCTACGGAATATGCTTCCCCGGTGACTTCGCCTAACGGGTCACAAACTGCTGGTTTCCTTGCACCTGGTCAGCGTAAATTCCTCGATAAGATTCAGGCAACAATTTGGCAATTTCCACCATTATCTCATCCGTTACCGTCTGCATTAAACCTTTATCGCGCAGCTGACCGTTCAATTGAATTTTAAATGGTTCACCAACCCGTACCGTCATAGGGGTGCGTTTCAGTTTTTTTAAATTTCTCTTAAACCTTTCGTGACCAAAAAGAGCAACTGGGAGGATAGGTACATCGGCCTTTGCAGCTAACATCGCTACACCGGGTTTACCCCTAATCAGTACACCGTCCTCTGTGCGAGTGCCTTCTGGCGCTACGGCCAAAATCTTACCATCTCTGAGAGCTGACCGTGCTGCGCTAAAAGCAGCAAAATCCGCAACCTCACGATCGATAGGGATTCCGTCCCAAACATTGAAGAGGAACCGGTGCAATGCATTATCCCAGGTCTCCTTCTTCACAAGACCCGTAAGCTCTCTGGGATGCAATTGGGTAATCATTACCGGCGCATCCAGGAAGTTGACGTGGTTAACAACAACAAGCAGTGGCCCCTCAAATGGGATCTTGTTGATCTCACGCTGATCTACTTTGAGAAATAAACTTGATATAAATCGAATGATGTGATTGACAATCCAACGAGTGATCATAATTATCAACAAACCAATTGTAGTTGTTGCTTTAAGATTGAAACTTCCAATTCGGACCCAGCGGTGCAGATTGTTTCTCCGTCCGCGTGGACGGGCAGCGTGCCGGAGAGCGCCGTGACCTTCACCCGCTCGGCCATTGGCATTTTGATAGCTGGGTGTTCCGTCTGAGTCCCACCCATCACCTTTGGAAACAAACTGAGAACCTGCCATCGGGTAATTTTTTCCGTAATGCACAAATTCAATTGACCGTCATCCGATTCCGATTCGGGTGCGAACATAAACGAACCGCCCATTCGGCGGCCGTTCATTAAAGACAGCAGCAAACAGGCCTGTTCCAACGGCGTTGCATCGTCAATTTCAACCCGCAGCAACGGTGCATTGAAATAAAGGAATACGGTTTTAATGGCTGCGATCAGGTAGGCCGGGATACCGCTGATGAAGGGCGGCAGTTTCGCCGCCTCAAACCCGACAACCGTATCAAACCCGATCCCGACGCCGTTACCGAAATATCGTCCCTCGGGATAGTCGCCGCCGCGGAGAAAACCAATATCAATTTTCCGTACCTTGCCGCCGGCCAGCAGACCGCAAGCCGCCTCCAAATCCTTGGGCAAGCCCATACCAAATGAAAAGTCATTGCCCCGCCCCACCGGCAGCACAGCCAGGTTGGCAGTCAACCGGCCGTCCTTGGCGGCGTGCATCAGACCATTGATCACCTCATTCACCGTGCCGTCGCCTCCCACTGCGACGACCGTCTGATAGCCATTTGAACCAGCTTCCTCCGCCAGCTCAATGGCATGTCCGGGATATTCAGTCATCTGAATGGCATAATCGATATTAAGCCTGTTTAACAACTGCTCGATCTCTGGGACTGCCTTCCGAGCAGCGCCCTTTCCCGCGATCGGGTTGATGATAAGATAAAATTTTTTCATAATTTCTCCAATAGTTTGGTACAACAGATAACCCGGAACGGCAAGGAAAGTTACAATTTGCGCTCCGGGGAGGAATACCTGTATCAGTTTTCCAACTCGAATAATACCAGGGCAGGCATGACAATCGCAGCGGTTTCCATCCGCAGGATCCGCGGGCCCAGGGACACAATCCGGCAGCCGGCAGTCTTTGCCTGCGCTATCTCTTCTTCCGAGAAACCACCTTCCGGGCCAACGATAAGGATTAGAGAATCCGCCGGCAAATCAGATAAAGTTTGCCTGAGTGATTGACCTTGTGCAGCATCTTCCCAGGCAATCAGAGCGGCTTCATCATTGGATTGGACATCTGCGAAGACCTCCCCCAGTGTTTGAGGCGCATCCAGCTCGGGCAGCCGCCCGCGCTGAGACTGTTCGGCAGCCTCCTTGATGATCCGCTCCCAACGGGCTATCTTTTTGTCTGTCAAATGGGTATCCTGCGCCAGCGTACGAGAAGAGATAAATGGCGAGAAACGGGCGACGCCCACTTCTGTCCCCTTCTGCAGGATCCATTCCACCTTGTCACGGCTCGTGAGGCCAAAACACAGCGTCAGTCGTGTCTTGGGTTCGCTCGCTGCCGCTCTCACTGATTCAACCTGCCCTGTGAGGCTGCCTGATGCCATTGAGTCCAGCACAACCAGGTACACCCGGCCGCTGTTATCCAGCACTGCAACCACATCCCCCCTTGTCATCCGCAGGACGTTGCGGATTTGATGGGTCACATCCGCTGGGAACTGGACCTGCTGGTCATTGATGCAATCTGGCGGTAAAAAGAATCGGTTCATAAATGGGTATACTAAGGAGAATAATGAATTGGAGACGACATGGAAGCACAAGTAAAACCAGAAAAAAGGACCGCTTTTAAATATCTTGATATTATCATAGTTCTTTTTGTCGTGGTCCTCGTCCTCAGCAACATCGCTTCATCGGCAAAGATCATCGATTGGGGCATCAGTCTGGGGTCTATCCGGCTGAGTTTCGACGCCGGCACGATCCTGTTCCCAATTAGCTACATCCTGGGTGACGTGATCACCGAGGTCTACGGCTTCAAACGCTCCCGCCGGATCATCTGGATCGGCTTTGGCGCGCTGGCATTCAGTGCCCTGGCCTTCTGGGCCGTACAGGCCCTGCCGGGTGAAGCCATGTGGCAGGCTGAGGTTGGTCAGGAGGCTTATAACAAAATCCTCGGCAGCATGAGCACCGGTGGTATCGTCCTTGCCAGCCTGGCTGGATATTTTGCAGGCTCTTTCTCAAATGCAATCCTGATGGCTGTGCTGAAACTCCTCACCAAGGGGAAATGGCTTTGGACCCGGACTATCGGCAGTACGATCATTGGCGAAGGCGTCGATACATTCACCTTCATTCTGGTCGCCTCGGCGCTCAACGTCTTCCCGTGGGAAATCTTCTGGTCCCTAACGGTGACCAATTATATCTTCAAGGTCGGCGTGGAAGCCCTGATGACGCCCGTGACCTATTGGGTGGTCAACCGCCTCAAGAAGGCCGAAGGTGTGGACGTTTTCGATGAGGGCGTCAGCTTCTCACCCTTCAAGTTTGAATAATCCTAATCGCGATTACCTTCAATCACCACGGTGTACTCACCGCGGGGCTTCTCCTGACTGATCGTTTCCAACAATTCGCTCAGGTTGCCGCGCTGGACAGACTCAAATTTTTTCGTCAGATCGTTGGCAACAGCAGCCGGACGGTCCCCCAGCACTGCTAAGGCGTCTTCCAGGAAAGACGCAATCCTGTAAGGGCTTTCATAGAAGACCTGCGTATGGGGTGAATCGACATCTTCAGCGATGAATCGCTTGCGCGCGCCGGATTTTCGCGGCGGGAAGCCCTTATAGGTGAAGCTGTGAGCAGGCAGCCCGGACAAAGTGACCGCCATGACCACAGCCGCCGGGCCGGGGATAGCCGTCACCGGGATATCCTTCTCAATTGCAGCGCGAACCATTGTATACCCTGGATCGGATATGGCCGGGGTTCCCGCGCTGGTCACCACGGCGATGGATTGCCCTTCCAGCAGCAGCTCCGTTAGCTTTGGCACGACCTTCTTTTCATTGAAAGCGTGATAGCTCTTTTGAGGCTTATGAATGTCATAGTGGTTCAATAAGATCGAGGTTTTACGGGTATCCTCGCTGGCAATCAGATCGACCGAGCGCAAAACTTCCAGCGCCCGCAAACTGATGTCACCCAAATTCCCAATCGGGGTGGAAACCAGATAAAGCATGACTAACCTTCCTTGCCTAACAGTCGTCGTATTTCACGAATCGCCTGGTCACTGGAAAAATACTGCACTGCCTTCATCCCAAAGGCGTTAGCAGCCTCGATATTGCTTGGAGTATCGTCAAGGAATAAAGTCGTATCCGGCTGTGCGCCCAATCGATCCATCGCCAATTGGTAAATAGCTGGGTCCGGTTTCATAAGTCCTTCTTCAGCAGAGATGATGATTGTCTCCACCCACTGATCCAGGTGGTAAATGTCCACCATCAGGCGCCTGGTCTGGTCGCCAGCGTTACTCAGGATCGCCGTCTGATAGGTCTCGTGTAATTCACCCAGGAATTCGGCCAGCTTCTGGTTCAATTGTCGGGGGGAAAACGCCAATTCTTTAAATTTCGCAATCAAATCCGCTGAGAGATGATGCTCTTGCGCAAGCTGGGTCCAGATCGTCTCTTCGGGTGCCTGTCCCAAAAAGACCTTGCGAGCCATTTCAAACTCATCCGGATTATGTAACATGTGGAGTAATGCAGGCGTCTCACCCAGATCAAACAGGGCTTTGATTTCTTCCGCCTGTCTTTCGTCGGGCAGCGTATACAAAACGCCGCCAAAATCAAATATGATGGTCTTGATTGTCATCGATGTCGTTTTCTCTGATTATTGATTAGCATGTTTGGAATTATATCAGGTCTACCCTTTAGGGCATTCCTTACAGAGCGTTTAAATCAAAATAAGGGTGTTAAACCGCACAAGTGACCAGAAAAAGGTAAAATGGGTTCTATATTATAGAACCAGCAGCTAAATAATAAGGAAATTATGGAAAGAACGATACCCACTCGAGCATCTGAAGAGATTGACCTCTATATCCGCACCATTTATTCCTTATTGCGGTCAACCACCCGTGTCCGCATTCGTACTTTGGAAGAGGTCCACGCCGGGACGAATTCGTCCCTGCACCTCCTGGCTCGTGATGAAGCGCCCGACGTCTCCGCAATGATCTATGCCATTTTACGGCTGCCGGCCTGCATTATAGACGTCAAAGCCGTGCTCCTGGGCCAAAGCGCCACCGTGTTCCGGCAATCCGGCGTGGGTAACGTGGAAGAGTGGACAGAGGTTTCCGCCCGTGCACGCCGCCGGCGTTGTTATTACAACGGTGATGACCTTCTGGCATGCTTTATCGCTTCTCGGTCCGATATCGAAGACGTCGTCCCCATGCTCACAGCTTTCCAGATCGAATGGAACAAACTGCATTCATTACTTCAGGAGCTATCCATCACAGAGTTGACCGCAATATCCACCGAGTCATTTAAAGCGTTGGAAGGCCTGGCCGACGTCTTGCGGATATCAGCCGAGTCACTCTTCCGGCTGGTCACCATCTGGGGAGAGGATTTCATCCCCATGCTGATGCGCATCCGGGAAAAACACCTGGACCTGGAAGTCCAACTTTTCAGCGGATCGCTGAACGAATACCGGCGGGCGACTCGCTTCTGGTGGGACAACCTCAAAGACCGCTTCGAGGAAATTGACGACCGGCCGGTGTATTTCATTTCTAGCAATACCCACAGCATCCCCAACCTGCTGACGGGGTTCGCCCTCGCACAGGAGGACCGCCTGACAACCTTCCTTGATTCCGTGGGTGATGCGGACCTGCTGGCCGAGTGGCGTGATATCAATCACGAAGAAGTCCCTTCGCGGCCCGAGAACTTCCTCTACTACATCCTCAAGAAATACCAGGCGACGCCCGAAGGCCGCGATCTGCTGGACGCGCAAGCTGAGTTTGAGGAACAATACGGCATCCACCGCTTCCCCAGCGAGCATGCTTTCGATGTGGAAGCGCAGATTATCGACCTGGCAGCGCTAAATCCTGAGACAATTGACCCCCGCCTGACGCCGGAAACCTTTGCCGGGCAGCATGCAGACTGGTCTTTCCTCGAAAAGAGCAACGCGCTGATCCTTAACATCGACTACCCCCTCGGCTTGGCCGCATACAACTTACTGGTCAAGATCGCCGAGCACATCAGTCCCCTCCTGGGGGTCTATGTAATGGGCAAAGCCGCCACACTCAACGGACGCCGCGGCGATGTGATGATCCCCAATGTCACCTTCGACGAGCATTCTCAAAACACCTACATCTTCAACAACTGCTTCGCTGCCAGCGATGTCAGCCCCTACCTGGTTTATGGTACCGTGCTGGACAACCAGAAGTCCGTTTCGGTGTTGGGCACTTACCTGCAAAATGCCGACATTATGGAAGTGATCTATCGGGAAGGTTATACGGACATTGAAATGGAAGCCGGCCCATACCTTTCCGCCGTCTACGAGCTTTTCCGCCCCAAACGCCACCCCGTGAATGAGATCGTCAACCTCAACAATCTGCCCTTCGACCTCGGCATCCTTCACTACGCCTCGGACACGCCACTGACCAAAGGCGAGAACCTGGGCGCCGGGACGCTCTCCTACTTCGGCGTCGATTCGACCTATGCCACCTCCCTGGCGATCCTGCGCCGCATTTTGCAGCTGGAGCATGATAGAGTGGTCAACCAT
>JAXHUD010000053.1:0-14136 GCA_034189815.1 Chloroflexota bacterium | reverse complement strand
AGTTTCAAGCCCAATTCCGCTAGCGCGGGATGGACCCCGCGGCTCATGCGATAGGCTGCTTCTGAGTTGATCTTCAAGGCGCTAATGGTCTTGCGGATGTTGATGAAATTCCAGGCCGCCCCTTCCAGCAAGACGTTTTGGGTCTCAGCGCCAACTTCGCTCTCTTCGCCGCCCATCACACCGGCCAGCGAAAGTGAGCCGGCTGTATCGGTGACCAATTCCATATCAGGGCCGAGGGTATGTTCCACACCATCCAGCGTCGTCAGCTTTTCGCCATCCTCTGCCGTGCGGGTAATGAGGGTCGGGGCTTTACCGCCGGCCCGTTCCACCAGGGTATCGTAATCAAAGGCGTGCATCGGCTCGCCCACTTCCAGCATCACATAGTTAGTGGCATCCACGATGCAATTGATCGGCCGCATCCCAGCCAGGTTCAACCTGCGCCGCACCCAGTAGGGGCTGGGTTGGATGTTAATGCCTTCGATCAGGCCGAGCATGAAGCGGGGGTTCAGATCGGGATCTTTGATCTCAATCGCCGCGCGGCCTTCGAGCGGGGGACCGGTCATTTCGAGGGTGTCATCGGGGTAGTGCAGTTCCTTTTCGATGGCGGCTGCGATCTCGCGGGCCATACCCAGGACGCTGGCATCACGCACCATATTGGGGAGCGTGTCCACGTCGAAGACCGCGTCGCCCATGTAATCCACCAGCGGCATGCCGGTAGGCGCATTGTCGTCGAGAAGGATCACGCCTTCATGCGCCTCTGAGATGCCCAACTCCTTCTCGGAGCAGATCATCGAGAAGGACTCCACCCCGCGGATCTTCATCCGCTTGAGCGTGGTGAGCTGATGCCCGGGTTCGTGCCCGTCATAAAGCTCCGCACCTTCGCGAGCGTAAGCCACCTTAAGCGGTTCGTCTAACGGGCCTTTGCCTTTGTACGCATACAGGTTCGGCGCGCCGGTCAGGACGATGATCTCTTCTTCGCCATCGTTCAGGCGGCAGAGCACCAGCCGGTCCGCGTTGGGATGCGGCATGACCTCATCCACCTGCGCGACGATGAACTTATCCGCCGGCCAGGAGAGGCCGGTGTATTTGAACTCATGTTTCTCGCCTGCGGGCATCGGCAGCCCGACCAGACGGATCTCTTCAACTTCCAGGCCGACCATGGTCATCACCTTTGCCAGGGACTCAATGTCCAGGTCGTCCAGGTCAACGTAATCTTTCAACCAGGTTAATGGGACTTTCATTTTTGTTTCCTCGCGTTCGTAAATAAGTGCGCAATAATCGTTTTAATTACGGGTGAACGATGTGTGGTGAGTAGTGAGTGGTGAGTGGGAAATGGTACAAAATCAAATCTCCACATCTGCTGTATCCCCTTCACTAACAGCATAATCCAGACCGGCCTCAGCGATAGAGGCGTGGCCAGGCTCATTCAACCCGCGTTTGCTTTGTCTTAGATATTTAATGTAACCGTGAATGAGTTTGAGTAAGGAATCCATCGTTTTGTTTAGAATTTGATAAACCTGACTTGAGATGTAATCTTGAGACAAAGCAAGGTCAAAATGACTGGAGAGTTCCATCAACGAACCCCGTGCTATATACGCAAACCGGATCGTTTCCAGATAGTAATAGCGACCATAGCCCTCGGCTATGTTAGCTGGAATGCTGGCAGACGCCCGGCGAATCTGGGAACTGAGTCCCCATTTCTCCTCAGGGGGTAAACAAGGAACAACACCTTTATAAACAGTCTGAGCAAGTTCCTGTGCAGCCAGGTAAACCTGCAAGCGATTTAAGCCTTCCAGTACCATCGCAAACCCTTACTAATCTCAAATACGACCATTCACCAATTACTTTTCACCATTCACAATGACGCTAGAACTGCCTCAGGAACCGAATATCATTATTCCGAAAGTGGCGGATGTCATCGATCCGGTAGCGCATCAGGGTGCTGCGGTCGATGCCCATGCCGGCAGCGAAACCGGAATAGATCGCGGGGTCATAGCCGCCGTATTCCAGCACCACCGGGTGCACCATGCCGCAGCCCAGGATCTCCAACCAGCCGGTCTCCTTGCAAACGCCGCAGCCCGCACCGCCGCAGACAAAACATTCCACGTCCATCTCGGCGCTGGGTTCGGTGAAGGGGAAATGTGACGGGCGCAAGCGGGTGCGAGCTTCCCCGCCGAAAAGCCGTGCGGCGAATCCTTCCAGGGTGCCTTTCAGTTCTGCGAAGGTGACTTTCTCTCCGACCACCAGAACCTCCACCTGGGCGAATTCGATCTCGCTGCGGGCGGAAAGCTGTTCGTAGCGCATCGTGGCGCCAGGGAGGATCACGCGGATCGGCTCCGGGGCGCGCTCCCGCATCACCCGGATCTGTCCCGGAGAGGTATGCGTTCGCAGCAAGACGCCCTCATCTTTGGTGTAGAAGGTGTCCCACATGTCCCGCGCGGGGTGATAGGGCGGCATATTGAGGTAGGTGAAGTTGTAATCATCCGTCTCCACTTCGGGAGAGTGATAGACCTGGAAGCCCATGTCCCCAAAGGTGCGGATGATGCGACGCAGCACCTGCGTCAGCGGGTGCAGCCGGCCGCGGGTCACCGGGCGGCCGGGCATGGTCACATCCAGGTGTTCAGTCTCCAACGCAGCCCGCAGCGCAGCTTCTTTCAATGCGGTGCGCTTTTCTTCCAAAGCGCCTTCCAAAGCCTGGCGGACCTTGTTGGCCGCTTTGCCCATTAGTGGGCGCAGCTCCTTGTCCATCGTGCCCATGCTGGAGAACACACCCATCACGGGTGAACTACGTCCCAGGTTGGCCACACGCCAGGCTTCCAGCGCTTCCTGATCGGCCACTGCCGCCAGGGTTTCGAGCGCCTCAGCCTGGATTTTCTCCAGATTTGCTAATGCTTTTTCCTTATCCGCCATAAACTAATCCTCCAAAAAATGATTTACAGATGCCTTAAACAAAACACCCGTCCTGGTTCGAAAGGACGGGATAACCGCGGTACCACCTTTGTTGGTCGCGCAGATGTGCTGCCCGACCCACTCCATGCCAACAACCCCTGGGTGATTGGCTGCCCGGATAACGTCGGGCGGGACGGCTCAGACTACCAACGCAGTGAAGGTCTTCACCTGAGCGGCTCGAGAGGGAACTTCGGTTGGGTTTGGCAGGGTGCGGGTCTCAGTCTTGCCCGCACCGCCCTGTCAACCGCCGCCAGCCTACTTTCCTCTGTCGCTGCCGATGACTATTTTCATTGTTTATATTATCACTAAAACTGTAAGGGGTGTCAAGGAGAGAGCAAGGAGAGAGGAAAGTGAGAGGAAAGTGAATAGTGGATGGTGGATGGTGGGTGGTTAATGGTGATTGGGTATTAGTCACAGTGCGTCGTATCAAAAAATTTTGGATCAGATAGGAGAGACCAGAGGACACGCAATCAAGATTGAGTAGTTGGTCACGTTCGTTTTGAAAATTTTAAATAACCCGTCCTTGCAAGCAACGCAATACGCCAGGATTGCGGAAGCTTGGCAATCTCGGCATTTGATTAATCAGATACTACCGCTCAATTTTTTACACACACCATAACAATCAATCTAGTTTGTGAATACCACCTCCAGCCATGCGACTGCCCGCGCAGCGGTCTCCCGCACAGCCCAGGAGATCTGACTGAAAGGAGAATAGGACGTCTGATCAGCGGCGACCCCCACCGCATGCAAGCCAGTCGATTCGCAAAGGAACAAAGCCCGCGGCAGGTGAAAAGCCTGGGTCACAAGGATCCCGTCCTGAAAGCCAAAGGCCTCTGACGCCCGGGTGCAGGTCGCCCGGGTGCGGAAGCCCTCCCGGTCCAGGACCAACGCACCTTCCGGGACCCCTAGCGAAATTGCGTACTGCGCCATGACGTCCACTTCCACGCTCTCCGGCGACCCGTCGCCACTTAGCAGGAGCTGAGTCACTTTTCCCGATTCAAACAATCGCGCGGCGGTCTCCAAACGGTCGCGCAACACCAGCGACGGCCGCTCTGATTCCTCATAGACGCCCGCGCCGAACACGACCGCAACTGACTGCGCAGGGACGCTTTCGACTGAAAAAATCCGCGGCTGGTAACGCCGTCGGATGACCGCACTCATGCTCAGGGCGGCAATACTCACCGAGACGAAGACGCCCATTGCCATCCAAAAAAGCGTTTTGAGCATTGGAAACTGACCCGGTAGTAAAATCCGCTGGACGAGGGCCAATCCGGCATGCCAGGCCAAAATCATCGCCAGGCCCATGACCCAGGTAATGACGAGCGTAAATGTATAGAGCCGTGCGTTGCCACCCTGCTCGGCGAGAAATCTGTTGAGTACCCAATGGCTGAGCAGCCAACCCAGGAGGGCTGCAATCGACCAGGCAGCAGCTGTGTGTAAATAGAAGCCCTTCGGGAGCGGGAAGGTATAGAACAACTTGAACAGCCAGACCCCACCCGCCCAAAGCACCAGCAGGATCAGAAAATAGGTGACCAGATATGCGGGGAAAAAAGGCTGGCGATAATGATAATCGGAGACCATCAGCACGAGGGCGGCGATGACAAGGATTGGGCCGATGTAGAAAAATAATTTCGCCATAAACATCTTAAATTTCTTCATATCAGTAGGTGATAACCTCTATTTTAGACAAAGAATTTTATCATCAATGAGCTCTCCTCCGCAATAAAGCCCTTACGCAACACTTTTTGAACTATTTTGGGTTATACAATATAGACCCACCAGCCCAAAAGGAATTCCTATGAAAAAATCCGAACAGATTTCACGACACCTATTGGAAACAGCCGATGTAGAAGTAAATGGGGATCGGCCTTGGGATATCCAGGTCCACGATGAGCGTTTTTTTGAAAGAGTTTTACGGGATGCCTCACTTGGATTGGGTGAATCCTATGTAGATGGATGGTGGGATTGCAAAGCAATCGATCAATTCATAGACCAGGTGCTGCGTAATAACTTGCGTCAGGAAGTGGAAAATAACTTTCGTTTGGCCTTTCAGGTACTGAGGGCAAAATTGATTAACCGCCAATCCAGGAGTCGTGCCTATGAAGTCGGTGAACAACACTACGATTTAGGAAATGACCTATATCAGGCCATGCTGGATAAACGATTGAATTATACCTGCGGTTACTGGAAAGACGCCGACAACCTGGATGAAGCTCAAGAGGCAAAACTGGAATTAGTTTGTAAGAAAATTGGCATCCATCCAGGAATGCGAATCCTGGAACTTGGTTGTGGTTGGGGAAGCTTTGCGAAATATGCGGCAGAAAAACATGGCGCCTCAGTCCTTGGTGTAACGATATCCAAGGAGCAAGTTGCCTTAGGAATGGAGATGTGCAAGGGGCTGCCTGTGGAATTGCGTTTGCAGGATTACAGGGAAGTGCAGGGTCAATTTGA
This sequence comes from Chloroflexota bacterium, assembly GCA_034189815.1. Classification (GTDB taxonomy): domain Bacteria; phylum Chloroflexota; class Anaerolineae; order Anaerolineales; family Anaerolineaceae; genus Brevifilum. Next base: position 8,736 of record JAXHUD010000053.1, on the reverse strand, counting down.
TGCTGTGATTTCGATCGGTGTGATGGAGCATGTGGGCTATAAAAACTACCACTCGTATATAAACGTGGTCGACCGTACGTTGAAGGAAAACGGGATCGCCTTCATCCATACCATCGGGGGCAACGCAAGCATCAAAACAGGTGAACCCTGGACAGATAAATATATTTTCCCAAATGGCATGCTGCCATCAATTGCACAATTGGGTAAAGCGATGGAAAATAAATTTGTGATGGAAGATTGGCACAACTTCGGCCCCTATTACGATAACACCCTGATGGCCTGGCATAAGAATTTTAATGATGCCTGGCCGCGTCTCAAGGAAAAATATGGCGAACGTTTTCACAGGATGTGGAATTATTACCTTCTCAGCAGCGCTGGCGGGTTCAGGTCTCGTTCACAGCAGCTTTGGCAAATTGTGATGACTCGTCCCGGGACGCCTCAGCCTGATTGCCGGTTTAGTTAGGAGATTGATGCACCATAAAGATGTTCTCATCGTGGGTGGTGGGCCAGCAGGAGCTGCATGCGCCTGGCAATTACGTCGGCACGGCCTTGATCCATTAATCCTCGATAAGGCGGCGTTCCCTCGCCAAAAAACCTGCGCAGGCTGGGTCACACCCGCCCTGTTCCAACTGTTGGAAATCACACCTGAAGACTATCCTTTTGGGTTGACCAAATTCACCTCCTTTCAAATCTCGGTCAAAGGGATCAAGTTCCGACTGCCCACACGACAATACGCTATCCGCCGATGGGAATTCGATCATTGGCTGCTGCAGTATTCAGGTTCAGCCTTTGAATCCCATCATGTAAAAGAAGTTACGCTATCGGGCGATCAATATATTGTCGACGGTCAATATAGTTCAAAGGTTATTGTTGGTGCAGGCGGGACACATTGCCCCATCCGCAAAGCCTTCTTTTCTCTCACAAGACCTGGCAAGGCGCAGACCCTGATTCTTGCGAAAGAAGAAGAATTTTTATATCATGCCCATGACCAACGGTGTCATCTTTGGTTCTTTGAGGACGGGCTGCCTGGCTATGCCTGGTACGTGCCTAAGGCGACAGGGTTCCTAAATGTCGGTATCGGCGGTAGTGCGGCCGGCCTGAAAACGAAAGGCGCAACTTTGAACCATCACTGGGAGATGCTCGTGAATAAGCTGGCAGAATTGGGCCTGGTCTCCGGACACCAATTTCATCCATCAGGCTACAGCTACCGGCTGCGACACAAGGGTTCACCCAAACAAGAAGGTCGGGCCTATTTAGTCGGAGATTCGATCGGTCTGGCAACAATTGATATGGGTGAAGGCATCGTCCCTGCGATCCAAAGCGGGATTCTTGCAGCAAACGCGATCGCCTCAGGTTCCGATTATGATATAAATTCAATCCCCCGATTTTCCTTGCCATCATTATTACGATTACGAAAATAAAAAGAATATCAGAATCTGACCGTCCTGATTGTCCTGATTGACATAATTCCAACTGCGTAATATACTATACCCCAGTATAGCGTATTGGAGGTTCTTATTTTATGCCGATTTACGAGTATGAATGCAAAGATTGTGGAAAAGAATTTGAAAAATTGATGGGCTTTTCCGATCCGGATATCGATTCACCCGAATGCCCTGGCTGCGAATCACACCAGACGCATCGACGGATCTCAAAAGTGGCGTCTTTCGGCGGAAGCACGAGCAGCTATTCAGGCTCAAGCTGTGGTTCCTCCGGCGGATTTAGTTGAGCGGGATAATATTTGGTCGGGCCGGTGGTCCGACGAAGAACATTGCCTAAAAGTGCAATGAGTGCTCACAGATAAACAAGGACGCACGATGATGATCAAAACCAACAACCCGGAAGTTAAACAGCAGATGCGCAGCAGGCTTTCCCGCATTGAAGGACAACTGCGAGGTGTGCAGCGGATGATCGACGAAGAGCGCGACTGCCGAGATGTAGTCCAGCAGTTGATCGCGATCCGCTCGGCTGTGCAATCGGCCAGCCTGACGTTCATGCAGGATGTGGTCAGCGAGTGCCTGATGAACCAGACAGACCAGGACAACCCCGTCGCGCAGAGGGAACTGATGGGAGACCTGATCAAAATGCTGGGTAAGGTATCATAAAGACAACGACCAAAGGAGAAAGTATGGCGAGCGACACGGTATTAAGATGGGTTCCGGGGGGAAAGACCTTTGTCTCGACCGATTCAACCGGACATTCGGTAGTGATGTCCACCCCGGACGAAAATGCCGGGATGAAACCTTCAGAGCTGGTGCTTTCGTCCCTGGCGGGCTGTGCCTCGGTGGATGTGGTGGATATCCTCGCCAAGAAACGCACCCCCCTCTCACACCTGGAAGTGCAGGTCAGCGCCGAGCAAGACGCCGACCCGCCCTGGACCTTCCGCAAGATTACCATGAAGTTCCTGGTGAAGGGTGAAGGCCTGACAGAGAAGGACGTCGCCCAGGCGATTGAACTGTCGAAAGAGAAATATTGCTCCGTGGCTGCGACCCTGCGCGGCGAGGCCGAGATTATCACCAGCTTTGATATTTTGGAAGATTGACACAAACGATAGCGCGACGCGTAAAGTCTATTAAAAACCAGATTCCCGGATATTCCGGGAATCTCTGTATTTATGTCCTAAAGGTTGATCTCCGCTAAACGATCGGATTCCGAAAGAAACAACATTTCCAGCGTGGCTTTCCGCTCTTCCGGGAGCAGCGCAGCATGGATCGCATTCACGACCAGACCTTTGAGCTCTTCCAGGCTCAGGCCCATCACCTGCACCGCGTTCAAATATTCCTGCGTCAGGGTCGTGTTGAAAAGCGGCGGGTCGTCGGGGTTCAGCGTGATGTTCAGCCCGGCCGCCAGCATCTGCTTGAGTGGGTGTTTCTCTAACGAGGGATAGACTTTCAAACAGATATTGCTGGTCGGGCAGACATCCAACGGCATCTGCAGCCTGCGTAGCTTCGCCACCAGGTCAGGATCCTCCATCCCGCGCACGCCATGCTCGATCCGCACCGGGTGCAAGCATGCCAGCGCACCCCAAACGGATTCTGGCCCAACCGTCTCACCGGCATGGGGAATCGCAGGCAATCCAGATTCATACGCCAGGGCAAAGGCATCCTTGAACTTGACCGGTGGATTGCCCACCTCTGGGCCGCCCAAGCCCAACGCGCAGACGCCCCGGTCATGGTTTGCGATGGCCCATTCCGCCACCGTGATACCCTGTTCGGGCGTCGTCTCCCGGGAGATATCGAATATGAACTGGCTCTCCAGTCCCCACTCCGATTTTGCCCTGGCCCGCGCGCGGTTGAGCGCGTCCAGCTGTTCGTCAACGGGGATAGCGTTGACCTCGTATTGGTTATACGGCGAGTAGATCACTTCGCAATAACGCACATTCTGTTCGGCCTGGCCCTCGAAAAACTCCCGGGCAATGAGTTCGATATCCTCCGGCGTTTTGAGCGATTGGGCAATCTTGAGATAAACCTCAATGAAATGGTTGAAATCCGTGAATTGATACCAGCGGCGCAGCCCGGCGGGGTCATCGGCCGGGAGCTCAATCCCGTGGCGCTTGGCCAGCTTCAGGAAAGTTCCAGGTCGGATTGACCCTTCCAGGTGGACATGCAAAACAACTTTAGGCATTTCCCGGATAAAATCTTCAATTGACATAATATCCTTCCACTTTTTAAATGGGTTTTGAATTGTACTATAAATGTCTGACCTTTAATTAACTGTCTTCTTATCAGGTTCTTTATGGCCTTTTCTTTGGATATCTCCATCCGTTGGCCTAATTCTCTGGTTATTACTTATCATTCTTGTGAATAATATCGAATTTGCTATCTTGACACCGAACGGATGTTCGTGTATTATTATAATAATTAATAGCACAAATGAGCGGTTTGAAGCGTTAGTTTGAGATTAAGGAGCCTGAAATGATGGCACGAAAAAAAGCAGGTCTTGGTGAACGGCATAAAAGGATCCTGAAATTCCTGGAGAAATTCCAGAATGAGAACGGGTTCCCACCCTCAATCCGTGAGATTGGCGAAAATACCAACATCAGTTCCACTTCCGTTGTGAACTATTACCTCAACCAGCTCGAAGAAATGAAATACATCGAACGCGAGAGCAATGTCTCCCGCGGCATCCGTATGCTCCGTACCATCGAAGGCAACCTGGTCCAGGCCGCCCAGACCATCACCGACATGTTCAGCGTCCCCGTCATCGGACGGATCGTCGCCGGTGAGCCTGTGCCGGTCCCCACGTCGGACTTCAATTACTATGACCAGGAAACAGGCATTGATATCGCCCGCAGCATGCTCCCCCCTCGCGAAAAAACCGATGACCTCTTTGCGCTGGAAGTTCAGGGCGACTCCATGATAGACGCGATGGTCAACGACGGGGATATCGTTGTGATGCGCCCCGTCTCTCGCGCCGATAACGGCGAAATGGTCGCCGTCTGGCTCACCGACCGAGACGAAACCACGCTGAAGTATTTCTATCAGGAAAACGGTAAAGTGCGCCTGCAGCCCGCCAACCCAAGCATGAAACCAATTATCATCGACAACCCCGCCCAGGTACAAATCCAGGGTAAGGTTGTGCTGGTGATCCGCCGCCTGCGGGGCTAATGCCTTCGTGATAAGAAATCTAAATCCATCCCCGAAACTACCAATTCGGGGATTTTTTATTTAAAGAAAAAACCCTCTGCCAGCATATCCGACAGAGGGCATTTTTACTAAAACCAGGGTAATGCTTATTTGAGTTCGACTTCGGCGCCAGCCGCTTCGAGTTTTTCCTTGGCATCGGTGGCGATGTCCTTGCCAACAGCTTCCAGGACCTTGCTGTCTGCGGTTTCGGCCAGGTTCTTGGCATCGACCAGGCCCAGGTTGGTGAGCTGGCGGATAACCTTGATGGTTTCGATCTTCTTGGGGCCGGGGCCCTTGATGATGACGTCGAATTCCGTCTGCTCTTCAGCTTCTTCATCAGCGCCACCAGCGGGAGCGGCAGCAACTGCAGCTACGGGAGCGGCAGCGGAAACGCCCCATTTTTCTTCTAACATCTCGACGAGTTCGGCGGCTTCCAAAACGGTAAGCTCGCTCAATTGGTCCATTAATTTTTCTAAATCAGCCATTTTCAAATCTCCTAAAAATGTATTTTTTCTTTTCGGTCAGCACAAAGCGCGCTGTGAAATATTGTCCATCAAAAACTTAGGCTGCGCTTTCGGCGGCCTGTCCTTCTTCTGAGAAGGCTTTGACAACTGCGGCCATCGAACGAGCCGGTTCTGCCAAAGTACGTACAAGTTTGGTTGCGGACGCCATAACGGTGCCCAACAGAATACCGCGCATAACGGGTAGTGTCGGGAGATCGCCTAACGCCTTCACCTGGTCAGCAGTGAGCAGTTTTTCGTCCATATAGCCCATGCGGATTTTAAAAACGTTCGTTTTTGAAATTTCGCTGAGTGCTTTCGCTGCCGCGGGGGCATCGCTGAACGCAAAACAGATCATGTTGTTATCCTGCCAGAATCCATCTTCGAATTCCAAATCCATCTCATCCATAACGAGCCTGAACAAGCGGTTCTTTACAACGTGGATTTCGCCATTGACCTCACGCATTTTCTGCCGAGCTTCGTCAACAGCGGGCATAGCCATGTTTTGATAGGAAACAATAAAGAAAGCGTTGCTGTTATCAACCCATTCCTTATATTGGGCAACCATTGCTTCTTTTTCTTTTCGAGTAAACGCCAAAGTGTTCACCTCCTTCCGATTCTAGTTTTCGCTATTAACCATCAAAGTCTTTGCCTCAACTTCGCTGAGGCAAAGACTTTGGTTCAAAATACCTTCCGGTATCCGATTTTTAAGTCAGCCTTTACCTCGGCGGGATATTAAGCTCCCTGCGGAGCACCTGCTTTCTTCAGCAAAGCAAATTATTCGTTTGTCTGGTTTGCGCTACGTATTATAGCACAAAGTTAGTTGTTTACAAAGTCAGCGACGATGCGTAAGGATCAATCTTGATCCCGGGACTCATGCTGGAGGCAATTGTCACCCGGCGAATGAAGTTGCCGCTGGCGCCTGCCGGGCGGGCCTGCCGCACGGCGAGCATAAAGGCCTGCAGGTTCTCGTTCAACGCTTCAGCGGTGAAGGAAATCTTGCCGATCGGCACATGAATGTTGGCGGTCTTATCCAGACGGAATTCGATCCGACCAGCTTTGGCCTCTTTGATCGCATCTGCGATGCGGTCAGCGGGGACCACGGTACCGGCTTTGGGGTTCGGCATCAGGCCGCGCGGCCCGAGCACACGACCCAGGCGACCGACGGTGCCCATCATGTCGGGCGTAGCGACAGCCACATCGAAGTCAGTCCAGCCATTTTGGATCTTCTCAACGATCTCGTCGGAGTCGGCGACGAAATCGGCGCCTGCCTCACGAGCGGCTTCGGCAGCATCGCCTTGAGCGAAGACCACCACGGTCACCTGTTTGCCAAGCCCATTGGGCATGACAACGACGTCACGAATTTGCTGATCGGCCTGGCGGGGATCAAGAGCGGTGCGGACATGAACCTCGACGGTCTCATCAAAATTTACAAAATGGACTTCTTTGAGCAATTTGACCGCCTCAAGGGGACCATACAGTTTATCGCGGTCTATTTTATTGCGTGCTTCCAGATACTTCTTACCATGACTTGCCATGAAAACTCCTTTGTGGTGCTAGCGGGTCCTTCGGACCCTCCCACATAAAATAAAACTAATCCTCGACGACAACAATACCCATGTTGGACGCAGTGCCTTCGATCTGGCGCATGGCGCCTTCGATGTCAATCGCATTCATGTCCTTGAATTTCTCTTCGGCGATCTCGCGCACCTGAGAGCGGGTCACTGTGCCGACCTTCTCACGGTTCGGTTCACCGGAACCTTTTTCAATCCCTGCCGCTTTGCAGAGCAAAATGGCGGCGGGTGGGGATTTTAGTTTGAAACGGAATGATCCGTCCTGATAGATGGTGATCTCAGCAGGGACGATCTCGCCCGCGCGGGAAGCCGTGCGGCCGTTGTAATCCTTGCAGAACGCCATAATGTTGACGCCATGCTGAGCCAAAGCCGGACCAATCGGGGGCGCCGGGTTTGCCTTACCAGCCTGGATTTGAAGGGTGATAATCGCTTTTACTTTCTTTGCCACGTTAGCATACTCCTTTGTGGTTCAAACGGATCCGCAGATCCTCCCACAATCACTAAAACAATCGTTTAAATCTTCTCGACTTGCAAGAAGTCCAACTCAACAGGGGTAGAGCGCCCGAAGAAGTTCACCATCACGCGAACCTTGGCGCGTTCCATATCAATCTCATCAACAGTACCGTGGAAATCGTTGAACGGGCCGTCGATGATGCGCACGGTTTCACCAGGTTTATAAGTGACTTTGATGGTCGGCGCTTCTGCTTCCATCCGGCGCAGAATCTGCGAGACTTCCTCGGGACGCAGCGGGATCGGGTCATTGCCCATTCCCACGAAGCCGGTCACACCGGGCGTATTACGCACCACGTACCAGGATTCCTCACTCATTTTCATATTAACCAGAACATAGCCAGGGAAAACATGCCGCTCAATCGAGCGCCGTTTGCCATCCTTGACCTCAATTTCTTCCTGGGTCGGAATGACAACATCGAAGATCTCATTCTTCATACCCATGGATTCAATCCGCTGCTCCAGGTTATAGCGAACTTTGTTCTCATAACCGGAATAGCAATGAATCACAAACCAGCCGCGATCTTCGTCTTCTTCGTCTTCTTCCTCTGCGGATTCCTCTTCGGAGGCGGTTTCATCTTCCGCTTCAACTTCGTCCGCTGTCTCAAGCTCGTCGTCAGGTTGATCAGCAGCCTCCACAGCTGGCGCGTCGAATTCTTCCGTTTCCGAAACAGATTCTTCTAATTCCTCTTCGGGAACTTGTGTTTCTGAATTTTCTGTAGCTGCCATATCAACTATCCTGCCTCTCTCTTTTGGCCCTTATCTGGGATCAGATAGAAACCAATAAAGAGATCAATCTTGAGAATACCAGGTCCAGCAGACCCAATAAGCCCGCCATGATCGCCATAACGATCAGTACAAGCCGGGTCATCTTCCAGGCTTCTTCCGGTGTAGGCCAGGTGACCTTGCGTAACTCACCGACCGTCTCACGCCAGAAGCGCTTAATCCGCTGACCAAAACCAATTTTCTTTTTCTTAGGCGCCATTAGTCACTCCTTGCTTACGTTCAAAACGCCGCCCAAAATAGACGGCGTTGAAAAGTTCCAGGCAGGCCAGGTAGGAATCGAACCCACAACCCCCGCTTTTGGAGAGCGGTGCTCTGCCAAATTGAGCTACTGGCCTGTGCAAATCATGAGACAAACGCTGTCCCAAAGGGAAGCCTCATCTCAAGAGCGCTATTTCACCTCACGATGCGTCGTATGCTCTTTACATCGCGGACAATACTTGTTCAACTCCATCCGGCCAGGATCATTACGCCGATTCTTCTCGGTCGTGTAATTCCGTCCCTGGCATTCCGTACATTCCAGGGTAATAACCGGGCGGACACCTTTCTTTTTCGCCATTTATATTCTACCATGGTCACCCCGGAGTCCGGGGCGACCATGCTATCCTTCCTGTCAGGTTACTTACTCAATAATTTTGGAGATCACACCGGCGCCGACCGTCAGACCACCCTCACGGATGGCGAACTGCGAGCCGTTCTCCAATGCCACTGGCACAATCAGTTCTACCTCGATGGTTATCCGGT
>JAXHUD010000052.1:0-14434 GCA_034189815.1 Chloroflexota bacterium | reverse complement strand
ACAAGTAAGAAAGTAAACTCGAGTATACCATACAGCGTTTAGCCAATCCTGAATGATGTAATAAAACAGGACAATCACAAATGAGTTCAAGCGTTTTCTAATATAAATAGTCAAATTACACCCCCCATCCCAACGCAGGCTCCCTTCCCAATCATTCCAGGTGGAAGGCGCCCGAAGAGCAGAATGGGGGGACATAGTGAGACAATAAGAGGCTGAACATACGAAACAAATGACTTTGCGACTTTCCTATTGAGATTTCTCATTACAAATTAAAGTCGAAGGCCATCTTTATGGTAATATATTCTTAAGAATAGTGCAGGGAGAGATAGACCGCCAAATCGCCTTTATAAGTAAATAATGGTAATTTTTTAACAGCTTAAATAGGGTTACTAATTACTAGTAAACTGGTTAACTCTTGGTTTTTTCTCTAATTAATGTTGCGGTTTTGGAACACTATTTAGGGGATGTTTCTATAAGCACTGGTATTTGTTTCTGTCCGTACAATTAAAATTCTTAGGAAAGGGGAAAACATGTACTGCAAGAAAATATCCAAAAAACTGATTTGGGGGGGCATGTTAATTATGCTTATCCTCGCAGCGGGATTCCCTTGTCAGACTGTAATGTCCGAAGAACTGCGGCCTGACACTCAAAACAAGTTCGACTGCACAACTTATTCAATCCAAACGGACAAAAACAGGGTAAGGATTTCGGAAGAATTAAGTGAGAAAGAATTCAATAATGAGATGGATAAATTGGATAAACTCTCAGAAGGTCATATCGTATTATATAACCTGGAAGATCCTGAAGGTATTGATCCTAATCTGCTTCCTGCCGGCATCGCAGGACTTGTGGATGATGACACAAATGTCGTAGCTTACAAAGAGACTAACCGGCCGAAGCCCACTCAACCCATTAAGGATTCTGAGACCTTTGAATCTTCTATTAATTGTTTTACTAACGGAATACCATGTGCCTCTCCTGATGGAAGCCGAGATGTAACTACCTCAACTAATTTTGGGGCTGTGACACAATACAACAGAGTATACGCATTACGCTATGATAATGCGCCGTGGAACCGAGCACGACCTCTCACTGGATGGCAGTTTGAAAAGATGTGGTCAAAATGGACTCGAACAAATACTGAATGGTCCGTTGCTGAGGCAGGGATGACGTTAGTGGCAGGCCAGACTCAAGATTTTTGTACGGGAGAGATACTTGGGGAATTTAAATATTCATCGATCTCGTTTGATCCCGAATGGATTTCTGACACATCAACAAACTGGTTCTCGATCTCTGGATTTACAAGTAGTGCTTATGTCCCATCCCCATACCATATGATTGCTTTCACACAAGCGGATATCTATCAGGATTTTGGTCTAGCGTACAACGATGCGAAAACAAGGCACTATTTTTCAAGTCACCCTAAATGATAAAAAATTCAGGATAGCCAATTCATTCACCAGAGCATTTAATGATATGAACTGCCATTTGTTCCTACAGTTATATCAATCAAAAACCGCTATTGCATGGCAATATCTTTTTTTACACCGAGAAATATAATTTTCAATTTTCATTAAATGGAGGAATACAATGGAGAAAAAGAAACAAAAAGTTGTAATGCCAATAGTCATCGCCGTTCTGGTGATCGTACTGCAGGTATTGGTTGTTCGCATTGGCTTTATTTACGAGCCGCTGGCAATGAATTTGGAATACGGATCGAAAACCGCCGGTCTCCTTCTCGCAATGGAAGGCCTCAGCCTGCTCAGCGGCGCCGCTCTGGCATGGATGCCTTACAAAAGGACTCATGTAGAGAAAACCCAACGATGGGTGAACCCTGGTCTCGTTTTGCTGCTTGTCGTCACGCTCCTGCTCATGAGCCTCAAGATGCTGATGATGGGTTTTGGTTTATGGTCGGTGGATTTCTTATTCGCCCTTATACCACCCTATAGTGCACTTGGTGAATGGGTTTATTTTTCTCAAGTTACCTCGCTGCTGGCGGGTTTTTCTTTGGGCAGCTTATTGCGCCGATAGTATGGGTCCAATTGGAGGAATATCATGGAGAGAAAAATCCAATTAAAATAACCCGGCTCCTCTAATCCGAGGATAGTCCCCAGCGCGGTCTTCAATCTCAGGAACGTGTTCCTATATCCTTTGGGACGGACCAAAAATGACCCCTGTGCTTGACTTTTGATAGGGGTGCTTTTAGAATCAAATTGAAAATCGTTGGAAGTTAATGGGAAGAGATCATCTCCTCTGGATGGCACCGAAGGGGCAAGGCCCTCAGGCCGAAACTCTCAGGTAAAAAAGACCCATTAAACAGACGCCTCTGAAACACCGGCAATCGATTCTGACTTCAGTGCGAATCCCCGCAGGATGTATGACAGAGGATAAGGTTATTTGTCATTTTCATTACATTACAGGAGCGAACAAATGAACACACCCAAGGGATTGAAATACGCGGAGACAGATGAATGGGTCAAGGTCGAGGGCGATGAAGCTACGCTCGGCATCTCCGACTTTGCCCAGGACCAGCTCTCAGACGTGGTCTACGTTGAGCTGATGGTTGACGAAGGCGACAGCGTCAGCAAAGGCGATACCATTGCAACCGTTGAGTCCGTGAAAGCTGCAGCTGATGTGAACTTCCCCGCAGATGGTGAAATCACAGCGATCAACGAGGCCTTGGCCGATAATCCGGAAGTGCTCAACTCTGATCCTTACGAAAAAGGCTGGATGGTCAAGATAAAACTCAGCGATCCCGCCCAACTGGATGACCTGATGGACGCTGAAGCCTACGAAGCCTATAACAAGGATCGTGAGGGATAATGTTTACCCCACACACTCCCCAAGAAATCGAGGAGATGCTTCGGGAAATCGGGGTGGACACAATTGAAGATCTGTTCGAGAAGGTTCCGGCGGAACACCGTTTCCCGGAACTCGATCTGCCCGAAGGGCTTTCCGAAATGGAAGTCGCCTCCGAATTGCGTGAGATCGCTTCTGCCAATGCATCTGCAGATGATTTCGTCTCATTTCTGGGCGCCGGCGCCTATAATCACTATATTCCAGCCGCCGTCGATATGATTTTGAGGCGGGGTGAATTCTACACCGCCTACACCCCCTACCAACCTGAAGTCTCTCAAGGTACCCTGCAAGCCATATTTGAATTCCAATCCCTGATGACCGAGCTGACCGGCATGGATGTGAGCAATGCCTCGCATTATGACGGCGCGACGGCCACCGCTGAAGCAGCCAACCTGGCCTACCACTTCTTCCGCGGCAAGCGCAAGAAGATCCTGGTGTCCCGCTCAGTCCATCCCCATTACCGCCAGACCCTGCGCACCTATATGCAGGGACTGGACGATGTGCAGGTGCTGGGCGATGAGCCTGCCGCTAATGACCCGGCCAGGCTGTTGACGCTGATCGACACCGAGACCGCGTTGGTGATCGTCCAATACCCGGATTTTTTTGGCCGTATAAATGACTATACGAAGATCGTTGAGGCGGCCCACAGCCACGGGGCCTTGGTGGCATTTGTGTTCAACCCGACCGCTCTGGGCCTGCTCAAACCCCCCGGTGAATTCGGCGCCGACATTGCCGTCGGTGATGGTCAACCCCTCGGCATCCCGCTTTCCTACGGCGGCCCTTATCTCGGCATCTTCACGGTCAAAGACAAATACGTCCGCAAACTGGCCGGCCGGCTGGTCGGTGAGACGGTCGACGAGGAAGGCCAACGCGCCTACGTCCTCACCCTGACCGCTCGCGAGCAGCATATCCGCCGGGAGAAATCCACCTCGAATATCTGCACCAACCAGGGCCTGATGGCCCTGGCCGCCACGGTATACCTCAGCCTGCTCGGCAAAGAAGGTTTCAAACGGGTGGCGGATCTCTGCTACCAGAAAGCGCACTACGCAGCAGCCGAGATCACCAAACTCGACGGCTACGAACTAGCCTTCCCGGATACGCCGTTTTTCCACGAATTTGTGGTCAGGACGCCCAAACCGGTGAGCATGCTCAACCTGCACCTGCAGGAACACTGGATCCTGGGCGGGTATGACCTCAGCCAGGATTATCCTGAATTGGCAAATCAGATGCTGGTGGCCGTCACGGAGAAGCTCAGCAAACAAGATATCGATGAATTCGTCGCAGTCCTGAATGAGGTGGCCCATGAGTGAACCTACGATTTACGAACTCTCGCAACCCGGTCGGAAGGGCGTTACCTATCCCGAACCGGACGTCCCCACCACGGCCTTACCGGAAGGATTCCAGCGGGAATCAATTAATTTGCCAGAGCTTTCCGAGCTGGACGTGATCCGGCACTTTACTCACCTTTCCCATCTGAATTACGCCATTGACGGCGGCTTCTATCCGCTGGGGTCCTGCACGATGAAGTACAACCCCAAGATCAATGAGGAAACCGCCCGGTTACCCGGCCTGGCCAACACCCACCCCCTGCAGCCTATCGTCAGCGTTCAGGGTAACTTATACCTGATGTACCAACTACAGGAATGGCTGCAGGAGATCAGCGGCTTTGCCAGCGTCTGCCTGACGCCGGCCGCCGGCGCGCAGGGTGAACTGGTCGGCGCGCTGATCATAAAAAAATACCACCAGGTCAACGGCAATACGAAACGGACCAAGATCCTGATCCCCGACTCTGCCCATGGCACCAACCCCGCCACGTCTTCGATGAGCGGTTTCAAAGTCGTCTCGCTGCCCTCTGATGACCGCGGCAATGTGGACCTGGCTGCCCTGGAGATGGAATGCGATGAAACCCTGGCCGGCCTGATGCTGACCAATCCCAATACTCTGGGCCTGTTCGATGAGAACGTCGCCGAGGTCATCCGGATGGTGCACGACGCCGGCGGCCTGGTCTACGGCGACGGTGCGAATCTTAATGCGCTGCTGGGTGTTGTCCGCCCGGGCGATTTAGGCTTCGATATCATGCACTTCAACCTGCACAAAACCTTCTCCACGCCGCACGGCGGCGGCGGCCCGGGTTCCGGCCCGGTCGGTGTCACCGCAGCGCTGGCGGCATACCTGCCCAGCCCGGTTGTCACCATCATCGAAGAAGGCGACGAGGAGACGCCCCCCTTCTTTGGATTCTACACACCCGAGAAGTCCATCGGTCGCATGAAAGCCTTCTACGGGCATTTTGGGATGCATATCCGGGCTTTCACCTACATTGCCATGCACGGCCCCGCAGGGCTGCGCGATATCGCCCAGAAGGCCGTCCTGAACGCCAACTACCTGATGGTCAAGGTCAAACAAGACTATCCCCTGCCCTACGACCGCACCTGCATGCACGAATTCGTGGTTGAAGGCGCCTGGGAGGACGTGCCCGATGTGCATGCCCTAGATATCAGTAAACGCTTAATGGATTACGGCTTCCACCCGCCGACGAACTACTTCCCTCTGATCGTGCACGAAGCCTTAATGATCGAGCCGACCGAGACGGAGAGCAAACAAACCCTGGATGCCTTCGCAGCAGCGATGAAAGCGATTGCCAAAGAAGCCCGCGAAGAGCCCGAACTGCTCCAAAAAGCGCCTTACACCACGCCAGTCAAACGCTGTGACGAGGTCAAAGCCGCCCGTGAGCTGGTGCTCTGCTGCTGGATACCGGAAGAGTAACCCAGATAGACTAATAGCCATGAGACGCTCGTTTCAAGGGCGTCTCGTTTTTTAAGCCGCGTGGGTTTGAGCCAGTTTTTGGTATTGTCCTCATACAATAACTGTTGCAACCCTCGTGTATTGAATTACATTCATATGGTTGGTGTAGGACTATTAGACAGGGGTAAAGCAAACGCCGGGCATTTCGGAAATCCTCGGCGTCTATTTTGTTGTAAAATCTGAACGCTTTGCTGAAAGCCTAATCCTTCAGGATCAAACTCACCGGGCAATGGTCCGAGCCCATGATATCGTCATGGATGACAACATCTTCCACGCGGTCCATCAGGCTTTCCGACACCAGGAAATAATCCAGCCGCCAGCCCACATTCCGCAGTCTTGCATTGGAACGATAGGTCCACCAGGTGTACCCCACCTGTTCCGGATACAGCGCGCGGTAGGCATCCACGAAGCCGTGCTCCAGGTATTTGTCAATCCAGACGCGTTCTTCGGGTAGGAAGCCCGTATTCTTCTCGTTCGACTTCGGGTTCGCCAGGTCAATCTCATTATGGGCGGTATTGAAATCGCCCGTGATGATGATCTCTTTCCCTTGCTCGTGCAGGTCATCACAGATGTTCAGCAGTTTTTCATAGAACTCCAATTTGAACGGGACCCGCTTATTCCCCGAACCGCCATTCGGGAAGTAAATATTATAAAGATACAGATCGCCAAACCGGGAACGGATCAAGCGGCCTTCATTATCGAATTTTCCAACATTGAAGCCCCTGACGACCTCATCCGGTTTAATCTTGTGGAATGTCGCTGTGCCGCTATACCCCTTACGCTCCGCAGCGTTCCAGGTCGTCTCATATCCATCGAGGGAGGCGTCCCCTTCTTCGAGTTGCTCCAGCATGGCCTTGACCTCCTGCAGGCATAACACATCCGGGGAGACTTCAGGCACCCATTGCAGTGCATCTTTTCGCAAGACCGCGCGGTAGCCATTAACATTCCAGGTCGTTATCTTCATTTCCTTGCCTTTCACATCCTAGTGACCCTATGGTAAACTTCTTACTTGAATGGCACACGTATAAACTAATAATAGCCTTTGAACAATTTGATTTTACTCAGCCCATAAGCAATTATAAAGGGCGCGAACAAAAAATATGACCCAAACCCCCAATTCCCATCCTCTCAAACGACTTATTACTCTGGCCGCCCTCCTGTTGCTATCCCTTGGTGCGCCGCCCACATCCGTTCAGGCTGCACCGGCAGCCCAATCGGGTGATCCCATCTACCTGGTCCAATCCGGGGACACGCTCAACTCGATCGCCCTGCGTTTCGGCGTCACATCAGAGGAACTGCAATCAGCCAACAGCATCACCGATCCCAATTCTCTCGCAATCGGCCAGCAGCTGGTCATCCCAGGGTTGGAGGGCATCACCGGCTTCCTCACCTCAGAAGTCATCCCCCTGGGCACCAGCCTGACGGGGTTGACCCGGCAATACCAGCTCGACCAGGCCGACCTGGTGACGCTGAACCGGATCACCAGCCCCTCCGAGGCCATCGCCGGAATCAAGCTGATTGTTGCGGTGGACGAAAACGCGGATCCGCTGACCCCGGTGACCTCTATCCAACCCGGCGAAACCGCCCTCGAGGCAGCGATCCGGGCGAACACCTCTCCCTGGGCCCTGGAAGCAGATAACGACTTGCAGGGCAGTTGGGATTTCATCCCTGGTGACAGGCTCTACGGTCCGGCTCAGGAGGATGTACCACCTGCAAACCTGCTGCCAGGTGTGAGCGAATTCTCGGTGAGCCCCATGCCGGTCCTGCAGGGTGAAGCGCTTGAGATTGCACTCCAATCGGATGGCGTCATAAGCTTCGCAGGTGAATTCGATGGTCAGCCGCTCAATTTCTACAGCGACGACGGCAGCGAGTTTTACAGCTTCCACGGTATCCATGCCCTGGCCGAAACGGGTGTCTATCCCCTGCGGATCACAGCCACGCAGCCGGACGGTCAGACGCAAACCTTCGAGCAAATGGTTTTGCTGGCAGATGTGGCATATGGCGATGAGTATGTGTATGTCACCAGCGGCCTCAGCCAGGAAGAAATCACCACCGAGGAGGTCTTTCTCGCTGAAGCCCTGGGCACACCCACAGCCGAGCGCTTATGGGATGGGCAGTTTCGTTACCCGGTTGACGAACCCTGCCTGGGCAGCCTCTTTGGCCCGGACCGAAATTACAACGACGGCGAATTATATTTCTACCATACCGGTCTGGATTTCAAGGTCTGCGCCCAAAACCTGAATATCTATGCTCCCGCGGCCGGCAAGGTGATCGTAGCAGAGACATTACCCATCAAAGGCAATGCCGTATATATCGACCACGGCTGGGGCGTCTATTCCGGCTTCGCGCACCTGGCCGAGTTCAACGTCGAGGTTGGCGATATGGTTCAACCCGGCGATATCATCGGTCAGATCGGCAACACCGGACGCTCCGCCGGCCCGCACTTGCATTTCGAGATCAATATCGGCAGCACGCCCGTCAACCCAATGACCTGGCTGGAAGAGGAATTCCCCTAGACTGACTTAAACGAAAACAAGCACAGAATCTATGCTTGTGTCGTTCAATGCGCTGGGAGGGAGTCGAACCCTCACGCCTCAGCGGCACGTGGCCCTCAACCACGCCTGTCTGCCAGTTCCAGCACCAGCGCTTGAGCAGAGTAATTATATCCAAGAAGTTTTGCTTGTCAAGCAATGATGCAAAATCTTAAAGGAGATTGAATCTAATGACAATTGTATTAGATGCCATGGGCAGTGATGACCGCCCTGATCCAGAAGTGCAGGCCGCAATAACCGCATCAAACGAACTCAATGAAACCATCATCCTGGTAGGGCCGGAAGCGGATCTGAAACAAAAACTGGCCGCCATCCCCGGTGAGAAATCCAGAGTAAAGATTGTCGATGCTCCCGAAGCGCTCGACATGAGCGACCATATTGTGGACGCCCGCGCCAAGAAACAAAACTCTATGCGGGTTGGGATGGATCTGGTCAAATCCGGTCAGGCGGACGCTTTTGTGACGGCCGGTAATACCGGGATGGCCATGTATATCGCCAAAAAGGTCTTCGGCGACATCAAAGGCGTGATCCGCCCTTCGCTCTGTGCGATCTTCCCGGTCAAGGATGGCAACGCCGTCCTGCTGGATATCGGCGCCAATGCGGAATGCCGGCCGGAATTCCTGGTTCAATTTGCCCTGATGGGTAAGATCTTCTCCAAGACCATGCTGGGGGTCGAAGACCCACGGATCGGGCTGATCGCCACTGGCGAGGAAGAAGGCAAGGGCAACAACCTGGCCCGGGAGACCTTCCCCCTCCTCAAAGCAAGCGAAGACCTGAATTTTATCGGCAACATTGAAGGCAAGGAATTTTTTGGCGGCCAGGCCGATGTTGCTGTGACAGATGGCTTCACGGGTAATGTAATGCTCAAATCAACCGAAGCTGTGGCTAAATTGATCATCGATATCCTGAAAGAAGAGCTGATGTCGTCCCTGCGCACCAAAATCGGGGCAGCTCTGGCCAAACCCGCCTTCGGTAAAATTCGCAAAATGCTTGACCCCGCCGAGATCGGCGCCGCGCCCCTGCTCGGGATCGACGCCCTGGTCTTCGTTGGCCACGGCCGCTCGGATGCTCGCGCAATGGTCAACGCCGTCCATGCCGCCAAACAAGCCATCGACACCCGCCTGCTGGAAGAACTCCGCCTAGCGATTTCAGACAGTATCAAAGAGGAATAAAAGGCAAATTATGAAACTTGTGATCAACGAGAAACTAATCAAGCGAAATAAGAAAATCGGTAATGTGATGTCGATAGCGGGGATTGCGATCCTCATCGGGGGGCTGGTCGTCAGCTTTAATCCCACCCCCACCAAAACCATCATTTCTTTTGCCGCGCTGATCATCGGCTTTATCGTTTCTCAGGCAAGCACCTTCTTCATCAACCGCTTCGGTCGGGAACCCCGCTTTGATGAGGTGATCGCTGACAATCTCAACAAGCTCAATAACGATTACACTCTTTATGTCTATAGCTCACCCGTCCCATTGCTCCTGGTCGGTCCGCAAGGGCTCTGGATGCCCGTGCCGGTCTCTGCCAGAGGTGAGATTTATTATGACAAAAAATGGAAACAGCACGGTGGGTCATTCCTGCTCAAGCTCTTTGGGCAGGAAAATATAGGCCGGCCCGAGGTCGATGTGGAATCAAACGAGAAAGCGCTTAACGCCTTCTTTGAGAAATATCTACCCGAATTGGACGTCCCCACCACGAACAGCGTCCTTGTGTCGATGAATCCTGATGCTGGAATCGGCGATGTGGACGAAGCCCCTCTGCCGATTGTGGACGCCAGCGCGCTCAGGCGCTATATCCGCAAGATTGACCGCAAGGTCGAAGTGGACATTGCCCCTGAGGTTTTGGGAAAAATCAATGATGCGTTCCAGGGTAGCGAATAAGTTTTATGGGAATTGGGCAACCCTTCATAAAAAGGGATTGCGCCAGTCCCTTAAATAATTAACTATTTCCGTTAAGTAAAAAAATCTATAAACTCAAAAGGTTTTTAGATTTTTTTATTTCCCGTTTTAATTGACCATAAAAATTATTTTATTTCAGCATATTTCAATAATGATTCAATCTCATCCGGTTTCAAATAACGGAAGTTGCCCGGTTGCAGTTTCCCCAATTCCAACGGTCCGATCCGCACACGACGGATCTGGCGGACGGGCAACCCAATGCGTGAACCCGTGCGGCGAATTTGTCGGTTTTTACCTTCCCGTAATATCACTTTTAGCCAGGCTCCGTTCTTGGTATAGTTGATCACCTCAACCTCAGCAGGCAGCGTCCAATAGCCATCTTCCAACACTACACCGCGCCGCCAGATCGCCAGTTGCTCAGCGTCCGGCTTGCGGGTCACACGGACCTCATACTCCTTATCATGTTCGTAGCGGGGGTGTGTCAGGCGGTTCGCCAGTTTGCCATCATTCGTGATCAATACCAGACCTTCACTGTCAAAATCCAGCCGACCTACGGGATAGAGATGGCGTTCGTCTTTGACAATATCAAAGATCGTGGGCCGGTCATCATCCGGCGCATCTAAGGAAAGCATATTCTTGGGTTTATTTAGGGCGATATAGACCTTCTTCTCGGGTTTGCCGATCGGCATACCATCCAGACGGATTTCATCCACCGCCGGGTCAGCCTTTGCGCCAAGGGTGATCTTCTTACCGTTAACTGAAACTCGGCCTTCTTCGATGAAGGCCTCACACCCGCGTCGTGAGCCAAAGCCCGCGCGGGATAAAATTTTCTGTACTCTATCTTCTGCCATTAAGTCTTCAACACTTCCACGGGACCATCCCCGTTGGTCGCCTCTTCCAAGGCCTCAAAATCAATAAATGGCAACGCATCCAGCGTTTCCAGCCCAAAATACTGCAGGAATTCCGGTGAAGTACCGTAAAATATCGGCCGACCGGGGGTTTCCGCACGGCCCAGCTCTTCTATCAAACCTTTAGAGAGCAGTGTGCGCATCACGCCGTCGCTGTTGACGCCCCGGATTACGTCCACTTCAGGCCGAGTCACGGGTTGTTTATAGGCGATGATGGCCAAAGTCTCCAGAGCGGCCTGGGAAAGCCTCGATGTTGCTTCCAGTCCGAGAAAATCTTCAATACTCTCATTGAGTTCCGGGGCCGTGGTCAACTGCACCCGGGTTTTCACCCGCATCAGCCTGAGCCCGTGGCCCATCTCTTTGTAATGGGTTTTCAGGTCTCCCAGAGCATTGTCCACTTCCGACTCGGTCGCATCCAATGCCTTCGCCAGTTGCCCCACGCTGACCAGACCGGAAGAGATGAACAGCATAGCTTCCAGCTTGGCGGTGAGTTGCGATTGATGTCCGTTTTCTTGCGTCATAGTCATTCTTGTTCATGATTGAAATAAGATACCCGATTATACTCCATTATCAACCCAACCCGAAAACGGGTG
Source organism: Chloroflexota bacterium (assembly GCA_034189815.1). Lineage (GTDB taxonomy): Bacteria > Chloroflexota > Anaerolineae > Anaerolineales > Anaerolineaceae > Brevifilum. Next base: position 2,821 of record JAXHUD010000052.1, on the reverse strand, counting down.
ATGCTGGTAAAATTGGCAGAGAACACAACGAAAACAAATTTAATCTCAACAGGAGTACACGCATGTATATTCTGGTAACCGGAGCGGCTGGTTTCCTCGGCTCGCACCTGACTGACCGTCTGATCGCGGAAGGTCATGATGTGATCGGTATGGACAACCTCATCACAGGCAATGAGCAGAACCTCGCCCATCTGGCCGGTAATGCCCATTTCAATTTCATCCGCCACGATGTCTCGAATTTCATCTTCGTTCCCGGTGAGATTGATTACGTCCTGCATTTTGCTTCTCCTGCCAGCCCCAGCTCCACCTCTCCATTGGGGTACCCCAATCTGCCGATCCAAACCATGAAGGCCGGCGCTTTGGGTACCCATAACACGCTGGGCGTCGCCCGAGCCTTTAACGCAAAATTCCTGTTGGCTTCCACCAGCGAGATCTATGGCGATCCGCTGGAACACCCTCAAAGAGAGACCTATCGCGGCAACGTGGACCCAACGGGTCCCCGGTCTGTCTATGACGAGGCCAAGCGCTTTGCGGAGGCGCTGACCATGGCCTACCATCGTTTCCACAATATCGACACGCACATTGTGCGGATTTTCAATACCTATGGCCCCCGGATGCGCCTGGATGACGGTCGGGCGATCCCCAACTTCATTCAGCAAGCGCTGCGCGGTGAACCCTTGACCGTTTACGGCAAAGGAGAGCAAACACGCAGTTTCTGCTATGTGGATGACCTGATCGAGGGGATCTACCGGCTGATGTTCAATGACCAGCATGAACCAGTTAACATTGGCAATCCGATAGAGACCTCTATCCTCGATACAGCAAAGCTGATTAATGATATCGTTGATAACCCCGCCGGGCTGGTCACCAAGACGGAGAAACGATTGGGGAATGATCCCGAACGCCGCCGGCCCGACATCACCCGGGCGAAAGCGCTGCTCAATTGGGAACCGAGGGTTGATTTCCGGACCGGTCTGCAAAAAACAATTCCTTACTTCAGACAAAAAATGGGGCTATGACCATCTTTACAAACAAACAGGAACGTAAACGGTTCGTGAAATTTGCCTTTGTTGGGGTCACGGGGACGATTGTTGACTTTGGGCTGATGAACCTCTTCAGCTTCGTGTTCAAGGTTCCACTGATATGGGCTCAGGCGGTCTCGTTTAGCATCGCAGTTGTCAACAATTTCCTCTGGAACCGCTTCTGGACCTACCCGGATTCGCGCTCCAAGGCCGCTCACTTCCAATTGATCCAGTTTGCGCTGATCAACGTCGTGGGCATAGCCGTCCGCACACCCTTGATTCCATTGCTGAATACCAACATACTTAAGATACTGGCGAGCTGGGATCTGAGCCTGCCGCTGAGGAACGAGGTCATCAGCCAAAACGTCGCCCTGGCGATCTCCGTCGGTGTTGTGATGCTCTGGAATTTTTTCGCGAACCGCTATTGGACCTATTCTGATGTGTCCAAGGATGAGCCAGGCGACGATGACCCTTTTCTGTCAAGACCACAAACCAAGAAACTGGATAAGGAGTAGGAAGCATGGCGCAATCCCATCGACATCGACTTGAGATCACGCTTTCGGGGGAAAAACCGGACCGAATGCCTATCGCGCTCTGGCGCCATTTCCCAATGGACGATCAGGACCCGGATCGTCAGGCAAAGGCCACCCTCGCCTATCAAAACCAATTTGATCTGGATCTGGTCAAGGTGTCGCCGTCATCATCCTTCTGCCTCCGGGAGTGGGGCGTTAAGGATATTTGGGAAGGCAAACCCGAGGGATCGCGCACCTTTACCCACCGGGCCATCCACAAACCAGAAGATTGGCTCAAACTCAAGCCTCAGGACCCTCATAAGGGGACTCTCGGCGGCCAGCTCAAATGTCTGGCGAACCTGCAGGAAGCACTAGACCCTAATACCCCCTTTATCCAGACCATCTTCAATCCGCTCTCCCAGGTGAAAAATTTAGTCGGTCGTGAGCAGACTTTAATCCATATGCGAAAATATCCCGAAGCGCTGCACGCTGGCCTGAAAACGATTATGAAAACGACCCTCCGCTTCATCGAAGAGGCAAAAAAACTCGGTATCGCAGGGCTTTTTTACGCCATCCAGCATGCATCTTACCAACTGCTGACTGAAGAAGAATATATTGAGTTCGGCCGGGCCTATGACCTGCCCCTTCTGGAGGCTGTGGATGATCTCTGGTTGAACATGATCCATTTACACGGATCATCCGTGATGTTCGATCTGCTGAGTGATTACCCCGTCCAGGTGATGAACTGGCACGATCGCGAGACGCCGCCCACTCTGGCCGAGGGACTCAAATCCTTCCCTGGCGCCGTTTGCGGCGGCATCAGCCGGATCGAGAGTATGGAACTCGGCACACCTGAAATGATACGGAAAGAAGCAGAGGACGCCTACCGTCAGACCGACGGAAAGCGCCTGATCCTTGGCACGGGTTGTGTGATCCCGGTAACCACACCGTTTGGGAACATCATAGCTGCCCGCGAAGCTGCAGAGGCCCTGTCCTGATGCGAGTAATTTCCGGCAGTGCGAAAGGCATCACCCTGACGAGCGTGCCAGGTAAATCCACCCGACCGATCACCGACCGGGTCAAAGAGGCGCTTTTCAACATCCTCGGTCCAACCGTCTACGATACGCGTTGGCTGGATCTGTTCGGTGGTACAGGCGCCGTTGGGATTGAAGCCCTTTCACGCGGGGCCGATTCCGTCGTTTTCACCGAAATCAACTACCGCGCCTATAAGATCATCCGCCAGAACCTCGAAGCGACCAAACTGGCCGACTATGCCGAGGTCCTCAA
>JAXHUD010000051.1:9830-14601 GCA_034189815.1 Chloroflexota bacterium | reverse complement strand
GGCGGGATGTTTTAACAAAGGGCATTTACAAACCTCCTAATTGAATAAGCCGTATTCAATCAAACAGAAGGAAATGATTTAGCAAATGAAATGCAATGCTTAAAATCAATATCCCACTAACTTTTTGAACCAATTTCCCAGCGGCTATTATGGTACCACAATCGGTTAATTGTACAACCGATTCTCAACCCCATATATCTGGCAACGTAATCAACTGACACACACCAGCCATCCCATGAATTTGTCAACACTTTCAATTTTCATTTACATATCGGGTAAGCTGATGCGCTAAGAAAAAAAGTTCCCGAATTGATTATTCCACCTGATCTCGACAATAATCATACGGCTCTTCAACCAACTCAAAATCATATCGTGCCTCGTCAGGGCTGAAATAACTTCTATCTTCCAACAGGGGGTAATCCTGGCCGAAATAGCGGTTAAGGATCAGCCTGAAAGTATTCACCGGGGAGATCGTGGGATAAAGCTCTTCCTGGCCATCCTCCGGCAAATAGAAAGCATTCAGGATCAATGTGCGATATTCCGGGTCCTTGCTATCTCCATGATCTGCTTGAAGGATGATGATCGGTTCAACTTCCGAGCTTTCGAGAATGTTCGCGACCGCTTTCAGGATTTGCTTTTCGATATAATCGTAAGTTCCCTTAAGCGCCGCATCTCGATCCGCTTTCCAATTTGGGTTTATTTGGCCATTGCTCGTGAAAACCTTTGGCTCATGCGGCGAGATGATATGGGCATAGACGAAACGGGGTCCTTTGCTTTCAATCGGAGTCTGCAAATATTCCACAATTGTATTGACCTGGTGAACATGCGTATGATAACCGGGTTGAATGGTGTCATTGACAAATCTACTGTAGGCATCAAAAGGCAAAGTGAAGAGCGTTGTTCTCAAATATAGGATTTCAAAATTCTGGATCACAACATCTGAATCCGATGGAATATATTGGTCTGCGTCTGTAATATCCAGCCAGGGATAAGGCGATTCAAATACCACGAATTCATAACCGAGATCATCAAAAAACTTTCGTACATCACTATGCTGCAATCGGGCAGTTAATGCTGGATCGCCATACGTCAAACTCAAATCATCCAGATAGTTCATGTTCAATTCAGACGTTATTGACTGGATTGTGTAGGCATAATTGGAGCGGCTGCAATCAGCCACATAGAATCCATATGCTTCCAAGCTATCGATGAATGCAGAGTTGTCATATCCGAACTGATCTTCCAGACAATCGGAGCGCATGTAGGTATCCAACACAATGAGGTAAACATCTCTTTGAGACGATTTATCCCCAGTCCACTCCTCGTCTATAGTTTCCTGTCGCAGCTCATTCTGCAGGATTGTAGAGAATATTTCATAATAAGCTATCCGAATGATCTGAAACGTAAATATTATTACAGTCAAAGCACCAAGCAATTTCACCAATTGATTGGGATTATCAAGCTTTTGCCAGACCAGCCAAATCAGGACGCCAAATAACGCCAATAAGATTGGCAGCAAGAACCGATGCCGGCCGAGCAGCACACCAAACACCGTCACCGGCTTGAGAACGGTATAGATGTGCCCATAAGAAAATACGAGAATTTCCACCAAGGCCGTGATAAGGCCGGCTTTCTGTGATTCCCGCAGGATGAGATAGATCAAAGCAAATAATATGATGCCAAGCAGAGCCGACAACAGTAAAGGCCGCCATAACGTGTCCAGGGTGACCTGACCCAAGTTATTGGCATAAAGAAACAAAGGGGAAACAAGCGCCAAAACGAGTACGTACCAGGGCCAACTGAATTTAGTTTGGGAGTTATTCTTCGTCTGCATAGAACCTTTTAGGATAAATTAGTTATTACTGGCAATCTCGTAAATCGTTTGACAGGGCGAGGTTAAGTCGCTATCCATTCAACCATTGGTAAAGTCGATTGACAATCCCTTGCATCAGGTAGCGGATCCATTTGACCCGTGCCAAACGGGCCATCAGGCCACCAGACTTCGTTTCAGCCGCTGCCCGGACTGATAAGCCGGACTGACGTGCAAGCTCAGCCACCTCTGCAGAAATCGCGTTGCCCATCAGGCGCACGGTCTGCCCCCGGGTGCAAAAGCGCAGATAGCCCTTCGCATCCATGCGGTCATCCATCTCCACCATGCGGCCCATCACTTCAGCGCTCCAGCCCTCCGGCAGCATCTCGGACAGGACCTCCCGCACTACGGCCTTGGGGCAGACCATCTGGAAGTGGTGGGCGGAAACCCAGGCTTGCAGGCCCTTGTAGGTCACAATGATGTCCTCAATGCCCGCCACTTCACTCTCGTAGCGCTCCCAACTGCGGCCGCTGTTGACCAGGTATTCCTCTTCCCATTTGCGCGGCATCAGCAGCCCTCGTTCCGTTTCGATCTCCGGCCGATCTGCAAAGGCCAGGGTGCTCTGGGAGCTCATCACCACTCGCTGGCGAATATAGAACCCGGTTACCGCACCCACATTCGGATATGTGTCGATGACCTTAAGATGCTCGCCAAGCCAGCCGGGCAAATGAAACACGTCATCATCGGTATAGGCCACAATCTCACTCGGAGCCGATTCGAAGATGATCCTGAGCGCGTTCAACTTGCCAATATTCCGTTTGGATAGGATCAGGTAGTCGATCTTGCCATCGGCGTAAAGCGACTGGAGATAATGTACCATCTCAGGGCAGCTGCCGTTATCAAACACCAGCAGATTAAAGGGTTCCCGCGTGTTGGCCAGGATACTCTCAATGGTCATGCGGGTCACGTCCAGCCGATCCTTGAAATAGCCGGCCTGATGCGGCGCGTAGACCAGAACCGCCACGGTCGTCCGGGCGGGTGCGAAGTCCAATGTCTGTCCTCTTGAGGGGTTAATCCCGATTCTCGGCATGGATGTCCTTATCTACTGCCGGTTAAATTTATACGCCAACCAACCCTTGATCTCTTTAAACGCTCTGACCGGGTGAAAAATCGCGAACGCGATGGACCCCAGGACCTTCGAATGCAGACGGACAAGGGGGAAGATCTCCACCTCCCGCCAAAATGACTGCCATGTGAGGGGGTCCCGTCTTAATCCATCCGTATCCAACGTATACCGTGCATCGGTCAGTTTAAAGATCGCCCGCCGTCCGCCAGCCAGCTTGACGTTCTCATCAGTCTCCGGCTGAAAGAAGTGCTTCAGACCGCCGGGCAAATGACTGTAATCGTGGTTCTGATGCACCACGGTCACCGATGGCGTGGCATCCACCAATGCCCAGTTCATCCAACGCGCCCGGTACAGCATCCAGTTATCCCAACCTGCCCGGCCAACCGCGAAATCGGGGATGGATTTAAAGCAGTCACGGGGATAAATAAAATAATCACTGCCGGTTTGACCGTGCAGCTTCCCTTGGTCCATCACGCGTTGGCGAAGGTCATCAGCCCAATCGCCATCGAAATCCAAAGGCTGGGTAACATCCAGGTCAAACCGCTGCCCAACTGCCAGGAAAGGCCGCTCAGCCTGTGCCAATCGGCGAACCGATTGGATTAGATCGGGTAAAAACAAAATATCACCATTAGCGTAGGCCAGATAGGGCGACTCGTTAACACTACGTCCCAGGTCAAAGATCGAGCCGATCAGCGGTGTCCCTTTTTCGTTGGTCACCACATTCGGTAGATGCCGAATGCCGTATTCACGGCAAACATCAGCGATCCCTGGTTCATCGCCAATAACCACTACTTCCACATCCTCGCCCAGCGCCTGCCAGTTACGCAGGGTGTTGCGCTGGATCATATCGATATGGGGATCCCGGAAGGGTTTGGGGGCGGTAAAGAGTGTCAGCAAGGTCGTCATTCAGACCGCCTCGCCATTGGGTAACGGCAGCCAGGCGCGGTGCGGGAAGAGTTTTTGCACCACCCGGCGATAAAGGAATCCGATCCGGCGTTTAAGCTTCACATTCTTCTCCGGCCTGACGGACCGTTGAACGGTCTCAGTTGCCGGCCGGGCCATAAGCGTCAGGTAAAGGTTCAACAGCGCAGACCGCGGCACACCATGCCGGGCTAGGCGAACCACCTCAAACCCGGCTTGCCGGGCGACCTCCCGCAGTGTGTGCGGTGTGTAGCAAGCCAGGTGGGCCAATTCGTAGCTATCGTGGGCGTAAAAATTGGGTACCTCCAAGAGCAGGGTCCCATCCGGCGTCAGCAGATCTTCGCGAATCGAACGGAGCGTCTCAACCGGGTTGGGCAGATGCTCCAACACATGACTCAGGCTCACCAGATCAAACCGCTCGGGGCCTTGCCCGATCAGTTCGGGCAGGCTGGCGAACATCTCGATTCCCTGATCAGCAGCAAACGTCCGGTAGGCATCTCCCGGCTCCACACCCGTCACCTCACAGCCATAGGCGTCATGGAAAGCGCCCAACAACACCCCCGCTGAAGCGCCGATGTCCAACATCCGTTTCACATCCACCACACCCTTGGATCGAAGGACGGATATCAGGTGTTGAGCACGCCGGTTCTGGACCCATAGGTCTTTGGCGGTGGGCTCTTCGCTCGATTGATAGATTTTGCGATACGTCGCAACGTAGAAATCCGGATCCGCTGCCTGGCTCCCCTCTTCGGACTGGAAAACCAAACCACAGCGGTCGCACTGCACGTAGCTCAGCGGATAGCCAAAAGACTCCACCAGGGCAAAGGGATGTTGGTTTTCAGATCCACAAAGAAGACAGGTCATAGGTTCGCTTTCTTAAAAATCGTGGCGCAATTATAACACCGGCCCAGGGC
>JAXHUD010000051.1:0-9730 GCA_034189815.1 Chloroflexota bacterium | reverse complement strand
CCGATGTCTTTCAACACCTTGCCGGGCAGCCGGCTGGAACCCATTCGGGCCTGGATGATCGCCACAACGGATGGATCACGTGGAATGGACAATACAACACCTTAATCTATTGAAACGATCGTGAATGACGCTATCGCGGCGTCGAACGCCGGCAGCCTGGCATCAATCTGCGCCTGATTGGTAAAGAAGCCAATGATCCAAAGCTTGTCATTCTCGTTGAAAAGGTATACAGCATGAGTCATTTCAACCCCGCCAGTATCCGTGGTCGTCAGGAGACGTAAAACCTCCCGCCCACCCAGCTGGACTTGCTCCTGGGCCGCAATACCGATCGCATCGCCCAGGATGCTCCCGGCAAAGGTTGAGATAATGCCAAGGGGCATCGCCGCATATTCCTCATTCTCCATCACCATCAGATATGTTGGCGGGTCTACCCGGTTAGCCCAAAGCAGGATGTTGTCCACGTTTTGAGTGTAAAGATCAGCAAAGCCACCTTCTGCTGCGGCAGCCAAATCCATCTCAGGATCGCCGAGGACGAACGCGTTGGACAGGGTAATTTGGACGCCGTTATCGCTATAAACAGCAGTATCAGCGCCCGATTGCAGGGGCGTTTGTGTTGCCCCCAATGACGGCGCGGTCATTTCCTCAACCCGATTCACAGGCAAATTACAAGCCATCACCGCCATTACCAAAACAGCAACGGATAGGGTCAAAGCATATTTTCTCATTCTTTTATTTATCGTTCCTTTTTTCAACCGGTTTACACTTTAGACACACTCTTGTTCGAGTGTGATGTAGATTCTATCGCAAATGCAGATGAAAGTAAAAACAGCATCCGCCAGAGCTCAGCCGATGGCCATCTGGTAGGCTTCGAGCAGCCGTGAAAAGTTGCGGTTCCAATCCGCGCGCCTTAATGCGAGTTGACGGGCATTAACACCATATTCGGAAATGTCCTGATTTTGGGCCATCTCCGGCAGCTTGGCAGCCAGTGCAACACGATCGCCATCGCGAAAACAGTCACCATTCTCGCCGGGCTGCACCCACTCGCAGTTGCTGGGAATGTCCGAAACGAGCACAGGTCGCCCACAAGCCATCGCTTCCATTAACGACACCGATGAGCCGTCACTGTGCGATGGGCTGACGTAGAGATCAGCGGCCTGATAATATGTCGGCAGATCCACACGACTCACTCGGCCAGCGAAGTGCACCCGATTTGCGACCGGATCGAGAATTCGGTGGATCGTCTCAGCCTCCGGGCCATCACCGACCAGCAGCAGCCTTAAGCGCGGTTCGACGCGCGCCGCAACGATGAAAGCCTGAGCCAATACATCCACACCGTAAACCGGCGCCCAGGTACGGTTGCAAAGGATCACGAACCGGTCCTCCCACCCCAAAGACCGGCGCAGTGCCAGACCAGTCTCGCGACCGTTCTCCGGCGAGAAGTGGGCCAGGTCCACGCCCCAGGGGAAGATCACCGTCCTCTCCCGCGACACGCCGTAGCCCGCAGCCGTCTCAGCCACAGTCTGGCAGTCGCCCAGGAACACATCCGTCCTTTCCAACGTGAAGCGCGTGGCACAGCGCATCCAGGGGCTGCGCTCGGCCCAGCGCAGCAAGTCAGAACCCCAGGACATTGTCACCAGGGGATGCCAGCCGGCGTACGTCGTGAGGAAGGCTGGCCCCTGCACGGGTCCGGCATGCACCAAATCAGGTTTCAGCTCTGCCAACAGCTCTGAGAGCTGCTTTGCTCCGGCTTCCCAACCTGGCCAGCCAGCCCAATCAGGCCGCTCCCCGGGCCAGGCCAGCTCCGTCACGCCCTCCGGCGTTTCCGGGCGGGCCGTACGCATCCGCAGAGCAAACGTCTCATGTCGCGACCCGGCCAGGGCGCTCAAGAAGCGCCGGTCGTGGGGGCTGTCACCTTCAGTGAAATATAGAATTCGCATTCGTCTACATGAATAATGGATTGAGTTGCTTATTTAGGGTGCACCGAACTGCGTCCAGCGCAGTTCCTGCCCCGCGGCGATCCGCGCCAGAGCCTTCAGGCCCAGCACATTCTGGATCTCATAGGGCATGATCGCCCCAGTGGTCGCCGGGCGCAGCACATCCACCATCTCACGGGTCAGTGTTTCACCCGGTTTAATCTCCCGGGCAGCACGCAGGCAGCGCCGCTGGATCACGACGGTCTCAGCTTCATTATCGGCCACGGTCTTATCGCCGGAGCCCAGCGCCCGCTCTAACTGGCGGGTGACCTGCACCATCTCAGCCCAGGTTTCAGGGTTCATGGCAAAGGGATGGTCGGGGCCTTCGCGGTCATTATCATCGGTGAAATGTTTTTCCACTACCCGCGCGCCCAGCGCCACTGCGCCCAGCACGGTCGCATGGCCGTGGGTGTGATCCGACAAACCCAGGACCAGGTCAGGGTACATCTCGTGGAAGGTCTTTAAGACGTTCAGATGAATATTATCGAAATTGCCGTCCGCTGCGGTGTAATTGGTGTTGCACTGCATCAGGACCAATTGAGGATTAATCGCCAGGATCGCATGCACCGCCCGCTGGACGTCGCCGATATCCGAAGCCCCGGTCGCCAGCAGCACAGGCTTGCCCTTGCTGGCTATCCGCTCACAGGCTTCGATCCAGGTGATATCGCCGGAGCCAATTTTATAGGCCGGGACAAATTCATCCAGCATATCAATCGCGTCAAAATCATAGGGGGAGGAGAAGTAGTCAATCCCCACCTCGTCACAGGTCGCCTTGAGGACCGGCGTCCATTCAAAGGGGATCGAGGCAGCACTGTAGACTTCCGTGACGGATTTGTTCCACTTGGCCTGGTGCGATACCTGGGCGTTCATGTGGGTGAAGCCATAATCCGAGACGATCCTGGGCGCCTGGAAATTCTGGAACTTGGCGGCGTCACCGCCGGCTTCCGCCACCAGACGGATCAGCGCTTTGGCACGTTCCAGGCTGCCATCATGGTTGGCCGCGATATCCGCGATGAAATAAGTGGGATGATCTTTCCCAATCGAGTGGTTGCCAATCTTGAGAGTCATATTCATCCTCCACGAGATGATCGATTGAATATCTTCAGGCTTTGAAAGCCTGTAACTTTTGGGGGTATTCTTCCTGCCAACGCGCGTAGAAACGGTCCAGACCTTCAACAACTGTGGGCAGGTCATGGCCCAAGGCAGTGCGCAGTTTATCAGGGTTGAGCGTTAGATTCAGGGACCGGGCCGCCCCGCGGTCGATATCTGCCGTTTTGATAGGCGTGATCAGGTCAGGGTTCAGGCCAAAACGCTTGGCGATCCGCACGCCGAAATCATATTTGCTGAGGTGATCGGGCGAGACCACGTGATAGGTGCCCGTCAGGCCAGCGGCCAACATCTCCAGAAGGAGTGAGGCCAGGTCTTCCACATAGAGTGGGCAGAACAAGGTGTCGGTGAAGCCCTTGAGAGGCTGTCCCGCGGCCAGGCTGGTGACAAAGAACTCCGCCAGACTGCGCTGACCCGAAAGGCTCCATCCATAGAACACCGTCCGGGCGATGATGGCGGCAGGATTCGCCGCGCTGACGGCTTCTTCACCGGCGAGCTTGGTGCGAGCATAAACGCTCAGGGGCTTGGTGGGGTCTGTTTCCAGATAGCCGCCCCGCTGACCATCGAAGACCGCATCGGTGGAAATATGCACAAAAGGTACGTCCCAACGGGCTGCCGCCTCGGCCAAATGACCGGGCGCCTCGGCGTTCAGCAACATGGCGAGCTCTGGCTGCATCTCCGCCGCGTTAATGCTGGCGATGGCTGCGCAGTGGATGATCGCATCCGGCTGGGCGGACTCAATAACATCCAGGGCCAAATCGGTTTGCATGAGGTCAACCTTGCGCACTGCGAAGGGCACGTCCCGCAGGACGCGGGAATGCACCAGACCCGTAACAGTATGGCCCTGTTGGGTTGCGAACATACTAAGGTTCAGGCCCAGCAATCCGCTGGCGCCGGTGACCAGTAACCGCATTAGTCGTGCTTTCCCTTCACCAGAGCTGCCTCAATCGGCGCGACGATCTCGTTGATCTCATCGAGGGTTAGCCACTCGGTATTATTGTCGCTGGCGTAATGATAATCATCGGGCAGCGCCTCGCCCTGGTCTTCCCAATGATGGCCGAACCAGAGCGCCGCAGCAGGCTGCACCACATACATGTCGTCCAACTCAACGGTCGTGCGGGCTTCATCTTCCGAGATCAGTACCTCGTGCAGTTTCTCACCCGGGCGGATGCCAATGATCTCTATTTCGGCGCCGGGGGCAATGGCCTTGGCCAGATCCACCATCTTCATGCTGGGGATCTTCGGGACGAAAACCTCCCCGCCGTGCATCTGCTCGATGCAGCGGATCACAAAGCGCACGCCCTGGTTCAGCGAAATCCAGAAGCGGGTCATCCGCTCGTCAGTCAGGGTCACCTTACCACCCTCGCGTTGTTTGATGAACAGCGGCACCACGCTGCCGCGGGAGCCAACCACGTTGCCATAACGCACACAGGAGAAACGCGTGTCCATCCCGCCGGCGTAGGCATTGCTCTGCACCATCAGCTTTTCGGCCGCCAGCTTGGTGGCGCCGTAGAGATTCACTGGGTTGACGGCCTTGTCGGTGCTTAGCGCCAGGACCTTCTCCACACCGGCATCCAACGCAGCGTCCACCACGTTGCTGCTGCCGAGAATATTGGTCTTAATCGCTTCCATTGGGTTATATTCGCAGGCCGGCACCTGTTTGAGCGCAGCAGCATGCACAACGATATCCACACCATTGAAAGCTCGTTTCATCCGGGGTAGATCACGCACATCACCGATGAAGTAGCGCAGGTTGGGATGATTGAAGCCCGCTGTGCGCATTTCGTGCTGTTTGAGTTCGTCCCGGCTGTAAATAATCAACCGCGCCGGATGATATTTCTCCAGCATGACCTCGACGAATTTTCGCCCGAAGGAACCTGTTCCTCCGGTCACCAGTATGTTTTTATTGGTCCAATCCATTTTCATTCTCCTGGATAAACTCAAACGCGCGCGTCTTCAAGCGGTTTGTCAACAGTCGGTTTAGAAATCACAACGAGGGGATATTGGCCAATCCGTCCCAGCCAACGCGGGAAGATTTCCTCCAGGCCATAGATCACCTTTAACCAGAAACGTCCGGCCCAATCGGGATAGATCACAGAGCGCAGGAAGGCCACGCTCACACTGCGCCAGACAAAGATCTCGAAGGGCATCCGGCCGGTCAGGGCCTCGGTCAGCCATTCTGCATTCAGCTTCTGCACAAAGGTCCCAGCGGGGGCTTTTGAAGGCGCTTCCGTCGTTTCGCTAGGCGCAGACGCCGCAGGTTGATCTTCCGGCGAGGGAACGTCTTGCCTTTTAATTTTGCGCAGCCACCAATCGTGCGCCCGGCGCATCCGGGCCATGAACTTCTGCAAGCGCACCATCAACGGCGCACGGGTCCAGCCGTTGACCACCGTCATGGTCTTGCCAGGGTTGAGCGTCCGATAAAGCTCCTCATAGGCGGTGAGCTTATCTTCCATCGGCACGTGATGGACCGTGTGGAGGGAAACGATCCCATCGAAAGCGTCCGGTTTGAAGGGCAAATGGGCGATATCGGCGACCACATAGCGGCCCTTTTCACCCAGCTTTTTACGAGCCTCGCGCAGCGCCACAATCGAGATGTCCATACAAACTCGGGCGTGATAACCCTCGGAATAAGTTAGATATTCAGGATACTGCACCGGCCCTGACCCGGCATCGAGCAGGAACCCACCCTCAGGCGCCAGATGGCGGTTGATGCGCAGATGGCAGCGATGGATATAGTCGCGGGAGACCGGGCGCAGATCTTCATATTGCGCGTTCTGGTAGAAGTCTTCATCCACCATCTGCCAGCCCACCCGGTCATAAAACTCACGGACATTCTTTTTGATATTTTGATCGCTCATAAACGTTTGACACCAACAATCTCAATAATATTCATCCGGATTGCGGGGCCTCTTCGGCGACGACACTTCTCGCCAGGCAGCCGCCCGCACAAGCTCCAGACGTTCTTTGGCCGCAGTTGCGGCAATTATCCCAATCAAGTTCATCCCGCCGGGGGAAAGCCCCACCGGACTGTTCACCTTCAAGATATTCTTGCCAGGTCAGACCCGGCTCGGCCGAAAAGGCCATACAGCGCCAGACTCGCAGCCCCGGCCCCACATCCACTGCCGGGCCGCAGGTAAACCGCAATGCCGTACGGGAGCGAATCAGGTTCCCCAGGTCCGCATTGCTGAATTTGCAGCGCATAAAACCGCAATCGAAATTCAGCCGGATCCTATCCGCCGCCAGCCGCCTCGCCCAGCGTACCACCGCACGGTGCGCCAAATCCAGATCCGCGTCCGGCAGGTAACAGTTCGCGCCGCCCACCACCGGCTGCGCCAGACCGATCCGAATTACCGGCCGCAGGCCATAGTCCAGAATCAGACGGCGATGCTGACCCAGGTCAAAATCGGGATTGAGGACCGTATAGCCCAGGCCCACCCGATCGCCCAGGGCGGCCAAATTCCTTATGATACCCTCCCGCTGCGCCTGCGAATAGGACGACCAGTCGTTTAAATTCAGCAGAATCTGCTCTGGCAGATAAGGCGCCGTTTCGCGCAGCGTGGGTAATATGCCATTGGTAAAGACCGTGACCGCGAAACCACCATCCAGAAGATGCTTGAGGATCCGGGGATACTGGTCGTGCAGGGTTGGCTCCCCGCCCATCAGCCGCACCATGTCCCGGTCCGGGTCCAGCCTGGAGACAACCGTCTCCACTTCGGCCATCGTCATTTCCTGCCTGGTCATCGCTGACCGGCGGGCGCGGGCAAAACAATACTCACAATCCAGATTGCACGCCAGGGTCAGCAGGATATTCATGCGTTTTCCATGTGCCAGTCCGGGTCACCCGATCCCGGCCAATCTATCACCAGGTCAGCGGCTTCCCTGTGAGGAAGTCAAAGGTCTCACCATAGCGCTTGGTCCCTTCCGTGCCCAACACAAAGGCCAGCGGCCGCTGACGGAAATCCGCCTTAAGCGCCAGTAGATGCCAGGGGAAGGGTTTGGGGAAGGCGAAGAAAAACAGATACGCATAGCGCCAGGCCAGTTCAACCTGTTCTTGAGTCAGGCGGGCGGATTCCAGGTCACCGAGCAAAACTTCCAGGGCGTTGAAATAGGCTTCCCAGGTGTCGGGGTCATGGGTGAAACCCCGATTTCGATAATGGGTCTGCCCGGCTACCACGACGGGGATACCACGCAGCGCCATCTCGAGTCCTACGGTGGTGGTATAGACCAGGCCCAAATCCGCCACATCCACCACATCATAGGTGTTGAGCTTCTCCTCCGGCCCCACCAGGTGAATATGCGCCGGGATTTCACCCAGTGCGGCCTGGACCACGTCCATCATCGAGATGCCATGGGTCAGGGTCTCCCCGGGATGCACCCGGATCACCAGCTGCACGTCTTCCCGTTCGGCGAAGTATGTCACGGTGCGCTCGATCCATTCTGCCATCGTCTCGCTGAAGGTCTGGCGGCCCAGGGTCAGGCTGTCGCCCAGGACATTGGTCGCCAACAGGACCACAGGGCGCTCATCCAGGCCCAGTTTCTCCCGGATGGCAGCGCCGCCTTCGGTAGGCTGTTCCTGCCATTGGCGAGCGAAGTTCTGCCAGGTTTTGGCGTCTTCGCGGGCGGAAAAAAGTTCCTGGAGCTGGTTCAACTGTGCTTCGGTAAGAGGTTCCCCACCCTTCGCGTCCCAGAGCTGATCGGTCTCATGCCGCATGATTTCGGCATCTTGGGCAAGCCAGATACGCTCGCGCTGGTCACCGAATTCAAAAGTCACGGTGGGGATCCCCAGATGACGCGCCACCCGGTAAATGATGCCCATCTCCTGGATGGTGCCGTTGGGCACGATCACCACGTCCGGACGATGCGCCAGGAGCCAGGCCCTGGCATTCAGGGCGGCTTCGGTGTTGCGCTGGACCCGCAGCTGGTAGACAGGCTCCTCTTTGGCGATGTCCTCCACCTGCAGCGTGTACTGTGCATCAAGGGTGCTGACTTCTTCCACGGCCTGCTGCAGATCAGGGGGCAGTTCCCGTGAGAAAGGCTGCACATCCAGTAGGGACTGGATATCCATCAACGAGCCGGCTTCGCCCAGCACCTGCCGGGCATAGAGGTTTTGTCTGCGCAGGTCGAATTTTTGGATCGGCTCATCCCAACTGGCATAGGGCAGGAAGGAAAAGGTCACATCGTGCCCCTTCCCGGCCAGCGCCAGCCCCATCAGAGCGGAAAACTCAATCCAGTAGTGCAGCGAAGCGAAAATGAACACCTTCTTACCCGGTTTGGCCGCCGGCGCAAAGAGCGCAGCCTGCTGCACCGCTTCCGGCAATTCAGCTTTCAGGATATCCAGACTGAAATGCGCCTGCCAGGGGCGACGCCGCTGGACCAGGTGCCAGTAAAGTTCAACCGTATAGGGCAATCGCCCAAGAATACTCTTCAGAAATCGTTTATTCATCACATCTTATTCCACTGTGTCAATCGTCCAGGGCAGTTCCGGCCGCACTGGACCCAGGCGCTTCTCGGGCCAATGCATGCCCGGCGCACCCGTGGCATCCACGGTGAAGGTCAGGGCCTTGTCATCCTGGAAATAGCGCTTGATGCGATAGGAACTGGCGTTCACACCCAGCACATAGCGGCCTTCATTCATTAAATTTGGCAGGATCTGCACGCGGCTGATATAGCGCCCTGCCGACCGGGCAGCATAGGTCTCGAATAATGTCGGTGAATCGGTATCAAAGCTGGTGAAGACATATTCACCCCGGGTGGTCATCAGATAGATCCCCACCCGCAGCCCGCTGATTGCCTTTTTCAGTTCATATTCCATCTCAATCGTGAAGCCTTCGGCCGCCAACACGGTATCGACCACCTGGCCGCTGGGATTGCGTACCCGCATTGCCAACGGTCGGAATGCAGCGTCCACGCCGGAGAGTTCGTTCTCGGTCCAATTGCGCTCGCCCTGTTTGGTCAGGCCCATGTTAAGGTACGCGTCCACCGCCTCGGGCGTGGGCGCGCGCATGACGATCTTGCCGGCATCGAGCACGAGCGCTTCCTGGGTCAGGCGCAGGATCGCGGACATGTTATGGCTAACGAACAGGACCGTGCGGCCTTCCTGGGCCACATCGCTCATCTTGCCCAGACACTTGCGCTGGAATTCCGCATCGCCCACCGCCAGCACCTCATCCACAACCAGGATCTCCGGTTCGAGATGCGCAGCGACCGCAAACGCCAGCCGTAAATACATACCGCTGGAGTAGCGCTTGACGGGGGTATCGATGAACTTGCTCACTTCGGAGAATGCCACGATCTCATCAAATTTGCGGTCAATCTCATCCCGGTGCATACCGAGGATCGCGCCGTTCAGGTAAATGTTCTCCCGTCCCGAAAGTTCGGGATGAAAGCCGGTGCCCACTTCCAACAGGGAACCAACCCGGCCGTGGATCTCACCAAAGCCCTCGGTGGGGTCCGTCACCCGGGAGAGGATCTTCAACAACGTACTCTTCCCGGCCCCATTGCGGCCGACGATGCCCAGTACCTGGCCGGCCTGGACCTCAAAGGAAATATCCCGCAAAGCCCAAATATGACCGGGGTCGTCATAGCGGCTCTCGGACCCGCGCCGGAAGGCGCGGCCGATCCGGCGCACACCGGACACCAGCAGGTCC
>JAXHUD010000050.1:0-14803 GCA_034189815.1 Chloroflexota bacterium | reverse complement strand
CCGCGCGCACCGCCTCGGTGAGATTCAATTTCAGACCCACGCCCTCGTAGGCGGCGGCGAAATGACGCGAATCGACGATCACTGGCTTGTCCGGGTGGGCCGCGGCGGCCTCTGAAAGGGCCTGGCGGACGATGGGGGAGAGTGTCCCGTAGCCGTCCTGGCGCACCTGCTCGACAACCAGCAATCCGTCGTAGGTCTCCAGCGCCTGGCGCACATTGGCAGCCAGGGCCTCGTTGAGCGATTCCGGGTTGGGGCTGCGGTTGATCAGGTCAATCCGATTGAGTTCAATAATCGTACCGTCCACCTCACGCATCATGGGTTTGGTGTAGGTGGGGGTGAAGCGCTCGCCGGAGGCGATGAAGAGGGAGAGGTCGACCTCGCGGCTGGCCAAGGCCTGGCGCAAGGTGTAACCGTTGCCGTCCTGGCCGGTGTAACCGATGGCGGCGGAGGCGGCGCCCAACCCATTCAGGTTATTGGTCACCACGCCGGCCGCACCGGGCTGACCGCGCCAATCGACGGCCTGGAAAGCCTCCTTATGTGTTTCGAGCGAGAATTCAGAGAGCGAGCGATCCAACTGGATGTAGAGGTCGAGGAAGAAATCGCCTAACACTGCGACTTTGCAGCTGGAGAAAACATCGAGCAAGCTCTTGATCCGCTGGGTTTCCATCGTTCAGGCTCCTTTTTCAGCAGCTTTTTTCATCACCAGCCGATGCAGATTGGTGATCGTGGCACGGTGATCGCCGCGGATGTAGTGGCTCTCGCCGCCGTCGGCAACCGTGCGCACCAGCACCGTCTTGTAGGGACGAAAATAATAGATGGCATTGGTTTTGGGCGCGACCGTATGAGGATCTTCACCAAGGTCCACCATGTCGAAGACGGCGGTCGTGAAGTGCTTGATCACACGCCCTTCCTGGTGGGCCACATTGCGGGCCATTGAAAGAGTTTTGAGATAAACTTCCGGGCCCATCACGGCGGTACCGATGTTGAGCATCACGCCGCCTTCCAGATTTTCTACAACATGGGCCAGGGTCAGGAAATCGCGGTAGCTGGCTTCGCCATAGGCCGCGCCGTCGAAATTGGGATGTTCATGGACGATGTCCTGTCCAATGGCGATATGGGCCGTGATCGGGATGCCCAGGCGGTAGCCGGCGGCGAATAGGCTGCTCTCCCGAAAGGGAAATTCCTCCGGGTTTTCCTGGATCATTTTGCCAATCGCTTCTCCAAGGCCGAGGCCGTTTTCCTGCGCATTGAGCGCGGCTTCATTGACCCGGCCGGATTCGCGCCAGAGGCCAAACTGGCCTTCCTGGATGTACTTGGCCACCGATTCGGTGGTCTGGCCGATCATGGCGAATTCCATATCATGGATGGTGCAGGCGCCGTTCGTGCCGATCAGGGAGATGTAGCCGCGCTCCATCAGGTCAATCAGGAAGCGGTTGACGCCGCTGCGGATCACATGGGCGCCCATCATGATTATTGTGGACGATCCACGAGCTTTGGCTTCAATGATTTTCTCGGCCAAAATTTCCAAGCGAGGGTTAGCATATTCGGGAATAGGATCATCCAACTGCAGGATGACGCTTCGGTTGAGGTCGTGTTCACGTTCAGCCAGCTTTTTGAGATCCAGCCGGCTGCGGTCAAAGGTGGGGTAAGGCAAAGGTCAATCCTCCCTCATTAGGAAATGCAAAAGGTCAGGGAAAGGTATGAAATCGGGCATGATGATATCCGCGCCGGAGGCGATCAGCCGGTCGCGTTTCCATTCGTCCACGCCGGCGCAATTCGCTTCGTCCGTCGCCAGGCCGATAGCAATGCCACCGACGGCCTTGGTATCTTCAATTTCCACGTAGCCGTCGCCGAAGGCGACCAATTCCGGACCGCTGAGATCATTCTCTTTGATGATCCGCTGGATCACCATACGTTTGGAAAAATTCTTATAATCGTCCAGGGCGCCGTAGATGCCCTGGAAATAGGGGGTGACACCTAAGAGGTCCGCTTCGTCGAAAACGTACTTCTCGTCGGTCCCAGAGGCCAGAAAACAGCGTACGCCGGCGTCTGTGATCATCCGCAGGGCATCCAAGGCCCCGGGGACGGTCAATTCTTCGGGCGTGAGGCTGCCAGCCCGCAAACCATCGAGTCTGTGCTGAATACGCGCTATCAACAGGTCGTGGTAACGGTTCTTGTAGACCAGAGGATCCTGTGGTTCGCCACCGCGTTTTTCAATCTCTTCGGCCAGCCGGATCATCTGGTAGATGGTTTGTTTGCCTGTGGTGTTGGCCACGTAAGTGCGGACGACCGTTTCGACCTCTTCCCGGCTTTCGTGATCGGGGGTTTGCATCAGGAACTCGATCATCATCGGGACCATAATCTGCTGCCAACCCTCACGGACCAGGGAAAGGGTACCGTCAAAATCAAAGATCGCAAACTTGACTTTTGATCGGGGGATGTCTTTGTTGATCAGTTCGAAGGGGTATTTTTTTTCTTTTTTCATAGTTCAAAACGTTCTACAAAGCTGCTTGGACGGCGCTCAGGAACCAAAAACTGAGCGATTGGACGAGTGATTTGATTATGGTTCTGTGCCTTTGGGCATCAATCATGCTGCGCACAGGCTAGAGTGTGACGACCTGGCCGGACTCCGCAGAGCGTTGGCAGGCCATCACGGCTTCCAGAGCTTTGTAGCCCTCGATACCGGGGATCGGAACGTCTTTCCCTGCATTGAGCGCGCCCACGAAGGCATCCATGACCCCGGAATTCAACTGTTCGAGGTTGGTGGATTTCTTGCCTAATTGGTAGTATTCGCCAGCTTCGTGGTTGTAGTGGATCGCCAGGGGGAATTCGGGATCGGTGAAGATCTCCATCACGCCTTTTTGGCAGTAGATGGTTGTGACGTTCTTTTCTTTTTTGTATGACCAGCTGGCGGACAGAGTTCCCAGGATGCCATTCCTGGTCTTCAGCACACAAACAGCGTTGTCCTCGAGATCGATGGGGGTACCGTCGGCGTAGGTTTTGCTGAGGGTGTTGGTGAAGGCGCTGACCTGGGCATAATCCTCGTTGATCAGCCAGCGGACGAGGTCCAGTTTGTGGATCGCCAGGTCTCCCAGGACGCCCAGCCCAGCAACTTCTTTCTTATAAAACCAGGTTTTATCGCCTTCGATAGCCCATTCTTCCGAGCCGGGATGGCCGAAGACGGTGTTGAAGGTGAGGACCTTACCCAGTTTTCCGGATTGCAGGAGGTCCTTTGCCTTTTGGTGGGCTGTTTCAAGCCGCTGGTTGTTACCGATCATGAGCTGCTTACCGTTTTTCTCGGCGGCAGCGAGCATCTGCTTAGCGTCCTCAAGGGAGGTCGCCATGGGTTTCTCACAAAGGACGTGCTTCCCGGCGTTCAGGGCGTCAATGGTCATCATGGCGTGGGTCTTATTGGTCGCCGCCACCACAATGGCATCCAGCTCGGGATCCTGGATCATTTTTTTGTAGTCAGTGTAGGGCTTGCAATGGTATTGATCGGCCAGTTCCTGGGCGCGGTCTTCGATCAGGTCGCAGACCGCGCGGACTTCGGCGTTCGGATTCTGTTCAGCTTCGGGTAGATGGCGCACACGGACAATTTTCCCGGCGCCAATGATTCCAATTCGAATTGTCATAAGGTTGCCTGTTCTCTTTAACTATGATTTATTTTCCAGACTATGTTCACGTTGAAATACTGAGGGTTTATTCTTCTACTTTTTCTTCCGCTTTTTCATCCTTGTCTTCAACTTTTTCGGTCAAGCGTTTCTTCCTCTGGACCACGTTGCGATGCTGCAGGAGTACTGTGAAGATAATGATGACGCCTTTGACCAGACCGTTCAGGAACGGCGGGATTTTTGCCGCGATGAGGATACCTTCAATCATCTGGAGCATGATCGCCCCCAGGAAGGAGCCAGCAATCGCACCGCGCCCTCCGGTCATGGCAATCCCGCCGATGGCCACGCCTGCGATGGCGTCCAATTCGAAGGACTGGCCAGCATTGGGGGCCGTGATGGATGTGAGCCGGGAAGCCAGCAGGAAGGCTGCGATACCCGTGAGCAGACCGGTGATGACAAAGGTCAGGGTCTTGATCAGATCTACGTTGATGCCCGTGAGCCTGGCAGCCTGTTCGTTGGAGCCAACAGCGTAAACGTAACGTCCAAACTTTGTTTTGGCCATCAGGATTGAGATGATAATTGTGATGACGGCAAAGATGATGGCCAGGTTGGGAATGCCCAGAACGTTGCCGGCTGCAATCATTCTGAAATCCCCCAGGATATCCAGGTCCACATTGAAGGGACCACCCTGTCCCAACTGGACAATGATGGAGCGGTAGGCGCTCATTGTCGCCAAGGTGACGATAAAGGGCGCAATTTTGCCCTTGGTCACCAAAAGGCCATTGATCAATCCCAGGAATGTACCAAAAACAACACAAAAAGCGAGCATGATCCAGACATTGCCTGTTTGGTTGAGGACAACCACCGCCAGACCGGAGGTTAGGGCAACGATCGAGCCAACGGAGAGGTCTATCATCCCGGCGATCACAACCAGGGACATACCTAAGGTAATGATCCCCTTAATTGAAGCCTGGAGAACCAGGGTTGATAAGTTCCGATAGGAGAAATACCTCGGGTTAATGATCGTCGCCAGGGTCAGGAGCAGAATAAAGGAGACGATATATGAATATTTCGAGTTGAACTTTTTGATGTTTTCCCAATTAATTTTCTTTAACAACTTTTCCATTGATACCTTCTATATTTGATCCGGTTGCGTAATACATGACGTTTAGCTCGGTCATATCTTCTCGATCCAATTCCGCGTTGATATGGCCTTTGTACATGACAAGACAGCGATCAGCGATGCGATGGATTTCCGGGAATTCGGCACTGAAAATGATCAGCCCCTTTCCTTGTTTGGAAAGTTCATTGATGAGCCGATAAATTTCAAATTTGGTGCCAACGTCGATGCCCTGGGTTGGATTATCCATGATGTAGATATCCAAATCCAGTTCGAGCCAGCGGGAGACGATCACCTTTTGCTGGTTACCGCCGCTGAGGGAGGTGATGATGTTATGGGGGTCATCGGTTTTGATGTCTGTGATGGCCTGGTTCCGTTCGAACCGTTTTACTTCTTCCTTTTCGCGGATAAACATTTGGTCATGTTGACTGATGAAATACGCAATCGAAAGATTATTGATAATGCTCATATCTTTGATGATGGAGCGTTCTTTACGGTTCCTGGGGATCATCCCAATGCCTGATTTCATGACATTGCCAATGGAACTGAGGTTTAATGCCTCGCCTTCCACGAAGATCTTGCCGGAATCCAGCTTTCGGGCGCCGAACAGGGCTTCGGAGAGCTCACTACGACCATCTC
The DNA here is from genome assembly GCA_034189815.1 of Chloroflexota bacterium. GTDB lineage: Bacteria > Chloroflexota > Anaerolineae > Anaerolineales > Anaerolineaceae > Brevifilum. The sequence continues at coordinate 9,433 of JAXHUD010000050.1, read as the reverse complement.
CATGGAGCCCGGTGATGGCGAGCACTTCTCCTTTATGTAAGTCAAAACTGACATCCTCAAAGAAACCTTCACAGGTCAGGTTTTGAGCGGAAAAAATCACTTCTAAGCGTTCATCTTTCTTGATCCAATCTGTGTCAATTTTCCGATCTCCAACCAACAGCCTGGTGGCAATTTGTTCGTCGATGTCCTTGAGATAGCCTGATTGGATGAAGCGGCCATCCCGTAAAACGGTGTATTTATCGCAAATTGCAAACAATTCAGGCATTTTGTGAGAAATAAAGATGATGGATAATCCATGATCCCGTAAATTTCTCATGATATCAAATAGAATGTCGATCTCCGCATTGGTCAGAGCCGAGGTTGGCTCATCCATGATGATGAGTTCCGATTCAAACAGCAGAGATTTTGCAATTTCGACAAGTTGTTTTCGAGAGGTTTCCAGATCTGCCACCATGGCCAGGGGGTCAATATCAAGATTGAGGCGCTCAAGCACGCTTTTGGCGTTGGCGACCATCTGTTTTTTATCCAGGAAGCCAAATTTATTGGTCAATTCTTCGCCCAGATACAGATTTTCATAGACAGTCAGATCGTTGACGAGATTTAATTCCTGGTGGATAAAACGAATACCTAATTTGGTGGCCAGCGGGATCGTCATTTTTTCGATAAGCTGGTCGTTAATATAGATTTCGCCCTCGCTTGGTTGAACAGCGCCGCCCAAAACGTTCATTAACGTGGATTTGCCAGCGCCGTTCTCACCAAGCAGTCCATGAATTTCACCTTCACCAACTGAAAAGTCAACATCCTCGAGGGCTTGCACTGCGCCAAAGTATTTTGTGATTCCTTTTAATTCTATATGCATGGATTTGAATTCAATCCTTTTACTCGATTGATGGACAACGGTTGACGGATAATTTATTGGCTGAGCCATTAAGACTCAGCCAATTTTGTCAACCCTTAATTTGCTTTACAAACCTGATTAGTCTTCCAGGCTGTAGCGGGTGATATAGATCGGGTGGTTGCGGAATTCTTCGGCATTGGAATTGTCGACCTCGACGGTTTCACCGAGGATCAGGCCAGAGGGAGTCTCACCAGCGAGAATGTCTGCACCCAATTGGATCGCCTGGCGGATCATCGCCGGGGAGAAGGCGTAGGTCACCTGATCGATGCCATAATCCTCTTTGACGGGGGCGAAGGTGTCCAGGTTTTCCCGGCGGGCGCCGACACCGGAGACCAATTCGATAGCCAGCGGGGTCTCGCCGTTGTAGTTGGCAATCGCGTCCAAAACACCCAACACGACCTCATCGTCATGGGTGAAGACCGCTTTAATGCTTGCGATTTCTTCAGGGCTGGCTGTGGTCAGATAGGTTTCCATCTGGGACATCGCCTTATCGCGCTGCCAATCGGTGGTGAAGGATTGAACGATGTTGAAGTTGTCGGCGGCGGTGGACAGGAAACCATCCGTGCGCTGCTGAGGAACGGTTGAGAGGTCCCCCTTGAACTCAAGGATGTTGATGGTTTCGCCTGCGGCGATTTCATCTGCGAAATAATCGTTGAAGTATTCACCGGTCATCTCACCGATTTTGACATTGTCGCCCATGAATTCAACGGTGGGCGTGAAGTCAGTGATCAGACGGTCATAAATGACCAAGGGGATGTCCGCATCCTGGACTTTGAGGGCGGCTGAGCGGAGCTCGTCGCCATTCATGGGCCAGAGAACGATTACGTCGACATCTTCGTTGATGAGGGTGTCGATGTGGTTGTTCTGTTCGGAAGCTTCACCGGCGGTCAGGAACATATATTCAAAACCTTGTTCCGCTGCCAGTTCTTTGGCGGCTGCTTCAGCATGCTGAATGCTTTCGCCCGTGAAACCGTGGGTCGCACTGGGCATCACGATACCCATAACCTGGGTGTCGTCAGCTTGCGTGCAAGCTGCGAAGCTGAAGACCATCACGGTTGCTAATAACGCGAAAAGTACCTTTTTCATGTTTTCTACTCTCCTTCGGGTAGATAAAATTGTAAATGCTACTGCTTTTTTTGAACCTGGGTTACCAATTAGGACCGATTTCGGTGGATCTAATTGTCACATTTTTTGCCTGGATGATGGTTTTTCCATGGGCCAGCTCCTGAGATTGTGTACTCGATCAATGCATTGCGTGAAGCTGTGGTATTTGGTTTTTTCGACCCTGAGGGCCTAAAGAACCCGGGAAAATCGTTGATAAGGCTCCTTTCCTTGCTCTCGATTCTTTCGTTATTCAAAACAGGTTTTGGATAACCTATCCGGTTTGCGATTTAAATTGGCTTCCATTTTAACTAAAAATCGTCGTATGAAACAGAATAATTCCGCTACCAATTTTGGCTGACGCTGAATTCGTATTTATCGGAGCGGTAATAACTCGTTGAGGTCTCAATGGGCTCATTGTTTTTTAGAAAAGCCGTTGTTGTGACCAGCAGGAGGGGGACCTCGCCCGAGACTCTCAGCATGTTTTTATGCCATTCATCGGGGAAAACCGCACTGATCGTCTGGTCAATCCTTGAAATTGGCAGTTTGTAATGGGTGAGGAGCAGGCTGTAAAGGGAGGCTGTGGTGAAATCGTAGGAACCCAGATCGGGGCAGAGTTCGGTGATGATGATGGTGTATTGCAGGCCGATGGGTGTTTCGTCGCCAAAGCGCAGCCGGATGAGCTCCAGCGCGGATTTATTCAATTTGGATTGCAATGGCCGGGGACAGTTATGGTCAATGCGGATAGGTTTTTGCCGCAGGACCTCGGAGTGGGGTTTGAGTCCCATTTCGATCATCTGTTGGGCGAAGGACCTGTCCAGGAAAAATTTGAGCCGGTTGCGCCCTGAGAGTACGGTTGTGCCGCGGCCAGGGGTACGTTCCAGGAGGTTGGCGACGACAAGTTCGCCGATGGCCTGGCGCAGGGTCTGCCGGCTGACGTGGTAGGCGGCTGCCAATTCCTTCTCGGGTGGCAGCATTTCACCCGGCTGGAGATGATCCGAGCGCAGCATATTCAAAAGATCAATGCGGATCTGTTGATAGAGGGGGATGGGGCTGTTCTCGTCCACAGGTTGGATCCCGAGATCAGCGGCATGGTGCGTTTGTTTCTTCAAAGGCGAAGCTCCCGACGTTGAATTGACGAAACCGCAAATGTACGTACAAAGATTATATTAATGGGAATTTAACGGCCTGTCAAGGGTTTTAGGGGGTTTTTAGGGGGTAAAGGTGCGGATGTTAACATTTATTAGTTATAATTGAGTGAAAATAAGCGTACATTTGGTTGACAGCAGCAAAAAGGAGTGACTTATGGCTGAGATGATTTTGGGTGTGGAGATCGGTGGAACAAAACAGCAACTGGCCTTGGGGACGACGGAGGGCGAGATCCTGGCGCTGCGGCGGGGGCATGTCGATCCCGAATTGGGCGCTGACGGGATCCGCTACTGGCTGAAAGAAAACATCCCCGACTTCATTGAAGAACAAAAGGAAGACAAGGGCTTTGCGGCGCCTAAAGCGATCGGCTGCGGCTTTGGCGGCCCGATTAATTCACTGAAAGGCCGGGTGCTGCGCTCCTTCCAGATTGAGGGCTGGCTTGATTTTCCGATCCAGGATTGGTTCGAGGCGACCTTCGAGCTGCCGGCGATTGTTGATAATGATTCCAACGCGGCGGCCTGGGCCGAATACGTGCGGGGGTTTGGGCGTGGCACGCAGAACTTTTTCTATACCAACATCGGCAGCGGGGTGGGGGGCGGGTTTGTGTTTGATGGCCGCCTTTATGACGGGCAGGGTTATGGCGCGGGCGAGTTGGGCCACACCCTGGCGCCGGATTTCACCGCCACGGCGAGCGGCGCAGTGGAGAAGGTGGAGAACCTTTGTTCGGGCTGGTCGGTTGAGCAGCGGCTGCACACCCCCGGGTATATTCCGGAAACGTCGGCGCTGTTCCGGCCGGTGGCTGGAGAATTGGCCGCCATCTCGACCCGGGACCTGGGCGAGGCCGCGCGAGCGGGGGATAACTTTGCATTAACGGAGATCGGCTGGGTGGCGCGGACGTTTGGGATCGCGCTGGTGAACGTGCTCAGCTTGACGAACGTGGAGCGGATCGCCATCGGCGGGGGCGTGGCGAATTTGGGCGATGTGCTGATTGACCCGATCCGCGAGACGGTGGAGAAAAGGGTATTTGCGAGCAGCCAGGGGCATTATGAGATCCGCGCGTGCGAGCTGGGCGAGGAGATTGTGTTGGTGGGCGCGCTGCTGCGCGCGGGGGCGCGGCTCGCGTGTAGGGAGAGGTGGCGGTTTATAGGGTCGGGAGGATGAGCTCACCGCTATGGTGAAATCATCAATAAAACCTTTGCAGGAAGCCATAGGGACCCTACATTTGATGGTTAGTTTGTGTAGATATCAATGGGTCTGAGCAGGGTGATTAGGTATGTGAAGTGTCCGGAGATGGACACGCCCCCCGAAATGGGGACCTGCCGGCCTGGTCCCACGCCGCTTCGGTTTGAGAACATGTGCCGGTCAGTTTGTTACAATGACGGGATGTTTGGTGGTTGGGATGTAGGGTACATTTACTTGTATAATGGATGCAATTCGAGATGTAAGGGATGTGTGTGGCTCCTGATTTCGGATGACATCGGTAAATTATCTAAGCTGCTGGCCTGTGACTCACCTGATACACAACTTTGGCTGGCGAGACATGCAGTACTTTTATTCATAGATTAAACTTCACTCAACTCCGAAAGGCGTTATTTCATGGCAAAGAAATTTAAGGTCGGTGTGGTTGGCGCCGGGTTCATCGGCCCAGCTCACATGGAAGGCATCCGGCGGCAGGGCTTTGAGGTCCTGGCGATCGGCGAGTCAAACCAGGAACAGGCCGAGGCGGCCGCAGAGCGTCTGCTGGTGCCGAAAGCGTATGGCGATTTTGCGGACCTGGTGAACGACCCGGCGATAGACGTTGTGCATATCGCCTCGCCCAACTTCTTGCATTTCAAGCATGCCAAGGCGGCCCTGGAAGCCGGGAAACACGTGGTTTGCGAAAAACCGCTGGCGATGACGGCTGAGGAATCAGCCGAGCTGGTGCGGCTGGCGGAAGAGAAGGGGCTGGTCAACGCGGTGAATTTCAACCTGCGCTTTTACCCGCTGGTGCAGGAAGCCAGGGCCCGGATCGCCGCCGGTGAGATCGGTGAGAGGATCTACATCATCCAGGGCAGCTACCTGCAGGACTGGCTGTTGCTGGATACGGACTGGAACTGGCGGCTGGAGCCGGAATATGGCGGCGAGCTGCGCGCGATTGCGGATATCGGATCGCACTGGATGGATATGGTGACGTTCATCACCGGCGCCCGGATCGAGTCGGTGTTTGCTGACTTCGCGACCTTCCTGCCGGTCCGGAAGAAACCGAAGCAGAAGATCGATACCTTCGGCGGCAAGGCGGATGACGAGATTGAATATGAAGCGATGGCGATTAGGACGGAAGACTATGCTACGGTGCTGCTGAAGTTTGATAACGGCGCACGGGGTGTGATGACGGTTTCGCAGGTCTCGAGCGGCCGCAAGAACCGGCTGTTTTTCGAGATTGACGGCTCGGAATCGTCCATCAGCTGGGATTCGGAAATGCCGAACCAGATGCTGATCGGTCACCGGCCGGAGCCTAACCAACTGCTGCTCAAGGACCCCGCGCTGATGCACGAGGATGTCAGCTGGACGGCGTCGTATCCCGGCGGGCATGCGGAGGGCTTCCCGGATGCGATCAAACATTTGCAGATGGCCGTGTACCGGTATATTGCGGCGGGCGACTATGACGCTGAGCCAGACTTCCCGACCTTCCGCGATGGGCATAACACGATCCTGGTGGACGACGCGATCCTCGAGAGTGCGCGTGAGGGCCGCTGGGTTGACGTGAAATACTAATTCAGCATTGCGCAAAGGAGAAATTGATTATGAAACTCGGTTTGATGACCGCTGCTTTTCCTGAAAAGAGCTTAAAGGAAGTGGCCGAGTGGGCGGCGCCCAACGACTTTGAGATGCTGGAACTGGCCTGCTGGCCGGTGGGCAAGGCGACCCGGCGCTACGCGGGCGTGACGACACTGAACGTGGAGGACTTCGGGCAGGAGGATGCGGATGAGGCCAAGGCAATCATGAAAGCCAACGGGCTGGAGATCTCGTCGCTGGCGTATTATCCCAACCCGCTGCACCCGGACCCGGTACATCGCAAGGTGGTGATCGACCATCTGAAGAAGGTGATCGACGCGGCGGCGCTGGTGATGAATGACCCGATTGTGGGCACCTTCATCGGCCGCGACCAGGCCAAGACCATCGAGGCTAATTTTGAGGTCTTCAAGGAAATTTGGCCGCCGATCATCCAATATGCCAGGGAGCGGGGTGTGAAAGTGGCGATTGAGAACTGCCCAATGCTTTTCAGCAACGATGAGTGGCCGGGCGGGCAGAACCTGGCCTATTCCCCAGCGATCTGGCGCAAGATGTTCGAGATCATCCCGGATGAGAACTTCGGCCTCAACCTGGACCCCTCGCATCTGATCTGGCTGATGATCGACTACAACCGGGTCGTGCGGGAATTCGCTGACCGGATTTTCCACGTGCACGCCAAGGATATGGAGATTGACCACGAAGGGCTCTACGAGAATGGCGCCTTGTCCGGCGGCATGGGCTGGCAGGTCCCGCGGCTGCCGGGGCTGGGCGATGTCGATTGGAGCGATTTTATCAGCTCGCTCTATCGTTTCGGCTATGACTTCGTGCTCTCGATTGAGCATGAAGACCGCAATTTTGAAGGCAGAGAAGAACTGGTCAAGCGCGGATTCTTGATCTCGCGCGATGTGCTGAAACCCTATCTGCACTGAACTATTATGGCAATAGCCTGCTCCTAGCACCGGGGAGCAGGAGGGCATTATACTGATTGCATTATTGAGGATTACATATAAGCAGGGAGACAACAGGATGAACGTATTTGTGGGTTGCGATCTCGGCGGCACCAATATCAAGGCTGGACTGGTGGACGTGGAGGACGGGCATGTGCTGATTGCGAACACGATCCCGACCCTGGCCCGGCAGGGGCCGGAATCGGTGCTTGAGCGGATGGCGGAGCTGGTGACGGACCTGGTCTCGAAGAGCGACGTGGACAAGGACGAGATCGGCGGGCTGGGGATCAGTGCGCCTGGGATGATTGACCTGGCGACCAATACGACTGAGTTCCTGCCGAACCTGTATACCGAGTGGCGGGGGGTGCCGGTGGGCGAGCGGATGGAGTCCTATCTCGGTTGGCGGGTGGCGATGCTGAATGACGTGCGCGCGATCACGTATGGGGAGTGGGCGTTCGGGGCCGGGCGCGGCGTGGACTCGATGGCCTGCTTTGCGATCGGGACGGGCGTGGGCGGGGGGCTGGTGGTCAATAACGAACTGGTGTTGGGGATCGGTGGGACGGCTGGTGAGCTGGGGCACCAGACCGTGGACCCGAACGGGCCGATATGCGGCTGTGGGAATTATGGCTGTGTGGAGGTGTTCGCATCAGGGCCGGCGATCGCGGCCGAGGCTGCGCGCGGCGTGCGGCAGGGCTGGTCCACCAGGATGGTGGATTTGATCGACCATGACCTGAACCAGCTCACGCCCGAGGTGGTGGCCAAGGCGGCCGAGATGGGGGACGAGGTGGCGCTGGAGGTTTGGAAACGGGCCGGGAAGTATTTGGGCATCGGGATCGCCAATGTGCTGACGTCGGTGGGCGTGCGGCGGGTGGTGATCGGCGGCGGGGTGGCGAAAGCGGGTGAATTGCTGTTGGACCCGATCCGCGAGGAGGTGCGTAAGCGCGTGTTCCTGATGCCGGTGGCCGAAGTAGAGATCTTGCCTGCGCAGCTGGGGACGGACGCGGGGATTGTGGGGATGGCGGCGTGGTGTGCGAAGAGGGGGGAGAGCTAAATGTCGAAACTTGAAAGTTGCCTCGAGATACTGGAAGAGATGAGAATAATCGTTCTACATCCAGATAAATATATCTACCAACAGCAGCCCTAAAGCCTTTTGGGTGGCTATGGCGACGATCATATCTTCTTTCTACCGTCAAAGCCTTTCAGGGTATTTGACCGGTGGAGCAATCTGGAGTAGTACTGGTTATTATAAAAACATGGCAGAGTGGTGAACTATCCTAAAAATGCTTATGCCATGGAGGAAGTAGCCACTGGTAATTCAGGACCAAATAGTATGACTGAGTTGAGTTGGTCTGGACCAGGACATCTCATCTACCTGGGTTTTGCTATGCCTTCTGGAGAAGAACCGACTGAAGAGGAATTTTACACTCAAAGTGAGACCGGCTATTTTAACGAAGCTATTTATGATCTAATGAATGAAGCTCAATTAGAAGAATTTGCCCGAACCGGTGACTCAAGTGTTTTACCTCAAACCACTGAAGGAGAAGCATTGTTGTTACCCTTGAATGTAAGTTTTGAGAGTATCTATGGGGCAGAGCAGTATGAAACGCGTGATTATGATTTTGATTAGTTGATTTTAGAAGCAGGACTCCCACATTTTTTAAGCCTAACAATATATGAGGATCCGCGAAGTATAGGATCTGGATTGAATTATAAAATATGAGAATAATTACCAAAGTGAAAATAACCCATTGTCTTATTTTCATTTATGGCATAAAATGAAAATATCGAAATTCCTTATTTTCAAATTTCAATAGGACATAACAATGAAAAGGTCTGATTTCTCAAATAACCACCCCGGAGAAGTTGTCACAACTTTGCAGGGTTACCTGGCATTCATCCCTGACCCATTGCCGCCGGATGTGACCTGGTCAAACACGCTGCTGGCCGCGCTCTCCAAAGCCGACCGCAGCCTGGTGCGGCTGGCGGAAGTCGGCAATGCCTTTCCGGTACCACATGTGGTCGTGCGACCCTTTGTGCGCAAAGAAGCGGTACTTTCCTCCCAAATCGAAGGCACGCGCACCTCCTTTGAAGAGTTGTTGTCCTACGAGGCCGGGCAGTTGAGTTTATTTGGTGATCTGGAAGATGCTCGCGAGGTCCACAATTATGTCCGGGCGCTGGACTATGGTCTGGAACGATTGGAGACCTTACCCCTCAGCCTGCGGCTGATCCGCGAAATTCACGGGATTTTATTGCAGGGTGTGCGCGGGGGGCTGATGACTCCCGGCGAAGTGCGCCGCAGCCAGAACTGGATCGGCAGGCCAGGGGCGACGCTGGCGCAGGCGCGTTACGTCCCGCCGCCGGCGAACGAAATGCATAAGTGTTTATCCGACCTGGAGCGCTTCATTCACCGGGATTCCGAGCTCCCGCCCCTGCTGCGTATCGGCTTGATCCACTACCAGTTCGAAGCCATCCACCCCTTCCTGGATGGCAATGGCCGTGTCGGCCGCCTGCTGGTCACCTTCCTGCTCGTCGCCTGGGGGCTGCTCTCCCAACCCTTGTTGTATCT
>JAXHUD010000005.1:14812-37841 GCA_034189815.1 Chloroflexota bacterium | reverse complement strand
TTTCGTAATAGTTGTTGCTGCGGGTGAAACGAGGCTCCCACTGTTCAACATTGTAAGTGATCGTTCCGTTCACGAATTGGTCTCCATCGGGATTGAGGTCGAAGGATCCGCCGGTCATGTTGAAGACCAGTTCGCTCGGTCCCATATCTGAAGGCAGACCTTCCGAGATCTCAACGACGCGGGTGTCCACTGTTTTCATCTCGATATTGCTCACCGAACAGGCAAGGCTGGAAAGGACCAGAACCAGCAGTGCGGCGATAAATTGTTTTTTCATGTCAGGCTCCTTCAGCGCCCAGGGGGCAGGTTCTTCTGCTAACAGTATTCAGATTTTTGATTTTACTCATTTTACCCAAACGGGCGGCGATTGTACTCAAACGATTGGATTATTAAGGGAATCGCAAACTCATTATAATTGGAGAAAATAGTGATAGAATTGTAAAAATCAATTCACCGATTTGATCAGAAATTTTTATTCACGAATTTGAAAAGTAGTTCAAAAATGGTGCAGTTATCTTATTATCCCGTCCTTTTATCTGTATGGATATCTATTCAAACGATAAATACTGCACCCTTGCTTCTTGCTGATGGAAGCTTTTCCCATTCCACTCCTCACATTACGACAACTACTACTCCCGGTAGGACTACCGGCTAATCCCCATTTGGTTTTTTCCAGATCAAGGGGGATCATCCAGGTCAGACACTCGCCATCCTGATCTATCCCCTTGCATCTAGGTCTGTCCAGCTTATGTTTATAAACTTATTGGACTATTAGAAATGGTATTTTATGACAAAGCAAAACCTCGCTAACTCGAAAACGCTGGTAATGAAATTTGGCGGCACGTCCGTCGGTAGTGTGGACGCACTTAATCAGGCTGCCAGGATCGTCAAGACACAGGATGCGCGCTGGGAGAACCTGGTCGTCGTCGTCTCGGCTATGAGCGGCGTGACCAATATGCTGTTGCAATGCGCTCAGGCTGTTGCCCAGGGCGACCAGGCGGCATATACTCGGCTCATCGATGCAATTCGTACCCGACATCTGCAAACCGTGCAGGAATTGATTTCAGGTCCTGATGAGCAGCAGGCTCTGGTAGACGTGGTGGACGAATTAATCCACGAACTGAACATCATCTGCAGCAGCGCCTATGTCCTGGGTGAGGTGACGCCCCGCGCTGTTGACGCGATCTGTTCCTTTGGCGAAAGGATCAATGCCCGTGTTTTCTCGGTTCTGCTGAGTCAATTGGGCCTGGCAAGCCAGGCTATGGACGCGACAGACCTGATTGTGACAGATAATAATTTCCAACATGCACATCCTATCATGGACGCCACCCGAATTAAGGTCCAGCAAAATCTGGCGCCGGTATTGGCGCAAGGGATAGTCACGGTCGTCACAGGCTTTATCGCCGCCAACGAGCAGGGGGTCACCCTGACGCTGGGGCGCGGCGGCAGCGATTACACGGCGGCCATCCTTGGCGACGCGTTGGACGCCGATGAGGTCTGGACCTGGACGGATGTGGACGGCGTCCTTTCGGCGGACCCCCGCATCGTGCCGAGCGCCCAGGTGATCCCCGAGCTCTCCTTTAACGAGGTTGGTGAAATGGCCTATTTCGGCGCCAAGGTGCTGCATCCCAAGACGATCCGCCCGATCGTTGAACGAAATATTCCGTTGTGGGTCAGGAATACGTTCAACCCTGCGCACCCCGGTACCCGGATCAGCCAGGACCCGCCCGCAAACCCCGGTAAGGTGACCGCGATCACGGCCATTCGGGACCTGAGCCTGATCACGGTGGCTGGGCGGGGGATGTTGGGCGTCCCGGGCATCGCAGCACGCACCTTCGCTGCGGTCGCACAGCAGGACACCAGCGTATTGATGATTTCACAGTCTTCATCCGAGCAATCGATCTGTTTTATCATTCCGACGGCGGGATCCAAGGCCGTCATTGAATCTTTAGAAGCGGAAATGGAATTGGAATTATTCCGTAAAGACATCGATCGGGTGTGGGCGGTGGACGATATGGTGGTGTTGTCGGTTATCGGCGCGGGGATGCGGGATACCCCGGGCGTGTCGGCCCGCATTTTCGGTGCGCTGGGCCGGGCGGAGATTAACGTCGTCGCCATCGCGCAGGGCTCTTCGGAATACAGCATTTCCATGGCGGTAGCCGCTGAAGACGCCGACCGCGCGGTCCGGCAGATCCATCACGATGTGATTGAAATTGAAAAGGAAGCAAATGATGAATAAAATTCCCATAGCGATCTTTGGCGCAACCGGTATTGTCGGGCAGCGCTTTATCCAGCTCTTGCAGGGCCATCCCTGGTTCGAGATTTCTGCACTGGTTGCATCGGACCGGAGCGCAGGCCGGACCTATCGGGAGGCCTGCAACTGGGTTTTGGAGGGCGATCCGCCGGAAAGCGTATTGGATCAGGTGGTGCAACCCCTCAACAGCGACCCCCAGGCGAAATTGGTTTTTTCGGCGCTGCCTTCTTCCATAGCAAGGGAGGTGGAGCCCACCCTGGCCGAAGCCGGTTATATTGTTTGTTCCAACGCCTCAGCGTTCCGGCAGGACCCGGACGTCCCGGTGATCATTCCCGAGGTGAACGCGGAGCACATTGAAATGGTCGAAGGGCAGGCCGCCAAACGCGGCTGGAAAGGCCGGATCGTCACCAGCCCGAACTGCACGACCACGTGTGTCGTGATGCCCCTCAAACCGCTGGACGAGGACTTCAAGGTCACCCGTGTGCACGCCACCAGCTTCCAGGCTGTTTCTGGCGCCGGTTATCCGGGGTTGCCTTTTATCGATATGACCGATAACCTCATCCCCTACATCAAGGGGGAAGAGGAAAAGATGGAGCAGGAGAGCCTGTTGCTATTGGGCCGGATGACTGAGGGAAAGCGCGTGCCTGCTGAATTGCAGATCAGTGCGCAGGCCAATCGAGGCCCGGTTCGCTATGGGCATACGGTGTGTCTTTCCGTCGAATTTGAGCGGAAACCCACGCCCAAGGAGGCCGTTGACGTGCTGAGAAGCTATCGCGGTCCGGTAATTGCCCGAGACCTGCCCAGTGCGCCGCCCAGGCCGATCATTGTGCGGGATGAACCGGACCGGCCCCAGCCCCGGCGTGACCGTGATACCCAGGGTGGGATGGTCGCCACCGTTGGGAGGGTGCGCGAATGCTCTGTGTTCGACCTCAAGCTGGTCTCCGTGATCCATAACGCGATCCGGGGGGCAGCGGGGGGCGCGGTGTTGAACGCTGAACTGTTGGTTGCAGGAGGCTACCTCGAATGAAATCCTACGGACTCTCATCGGTTAGCGAGTTTCTGGGCGACCAGATTGTCTTTCGCAACCTGCTTCCCTGCGATCCACAAATTCCCGGTCTGCCCGACTTGCGAGAAAAACTCGGGTTCCCGGCGGATTTTCTGCCGCGTAAATTGATGTCGGAATATGGGAAAGTGATCACTGAAATGGTCCGGGCCGCCAGATGGAATTCGGACGCCAATGCATCCCTCGAGCGCATCATCTATATCGGCGATACCCGAATGAACGACGGCCAGGCATTCCTCAACATCTGCCGGGCGTCTAGTTGGGAGGGCGTGATCTTTATTGGTGCGGACCAGGCCGGGCCTGTGCAGATTGAGATTGAACAGGTCAATTCGGAGACTCTCTATTACGCATCTCGCTGGAAGGCCCTGGCAAGGTTTGAAGCTTGCCTGGCTGAGCAAGCTTTTCCGATCGATGAGCAAACGGCCGTCCTGTTCGATTTGGATAAGACCATCCTTGGGGCTCGCGGGCGCAACGATCACGTCATTGACGCCAAACGGCTGGCTGCCGCGGAAGATACGTTGAAAGCAGCTTTGGGGTCGGAATACAATCCTGATTTGTTTCGGGACGCGTATCAACTATTCAACCAGGCTGCGTTCCATCCCTTTACTGCGGACAACCAGGATTATTTGGTCTACATCTGCCTGATCGTCAGCAGCGGACTTATTTCTCAATTTGATCTCGCGAACGACATCCGAAATAAGCAAAATCCAAAGTTTACAACGTTCCTGGGTTATGTCGATCAAAGACGTGGACTATTGCCGGAAAGGGTACGCCAGATTCACGAGGATGTGTACGGCCGGGTCCGATCCGGTGACCCGACCCCGTTTAAATCCTTCCGCCACAATGAGTTCAAACGCACGGTGGAACACATGGGACAGCTTTCTGAAGGCGCCCCTATTGACGAAATCCTTGCTGAAGAAATTGTGATTACCGCTGAAATTCGGGATTTGGCCCTGCGATGGCAAGAGCAGGGGGCCATCCTTTTTGGACTTTCTGATAAGCCGGATGAGGCCGTTCTGCCCACTGCGGCAATGCGAGAAAAAGGATATCTCCCCATCCACCAGACCCTGACACACGTGATTGGAGAAGAATTATGAGCTATAGCTGCTGGTACGAATGCATTAATGATCCCTCCGAGCGTTATTCCATTTTTGATGTCATCTATCGCTGCAAGGATTGCGATGGGCTGTTGGAAGTGGAACATGATATTGAGGCATTGAAAGATCGCAGCGCCGACGAGTGGAAACAACTTTTTGACCACCGGACTCATTCACGTACTTTTCCGTATGGCAGCGGTGTCTGGGGTAAAAAAGAATGGATCGCGCCTTCAGTGAGAGATGAGAATATCGTCTCAATGTATGAGGGTAACACCAACCTCTTCAACGCCGGACTCTTTGGCCAGCAAATTGGTCTTCCTGATTTATGGGTGAAGCTTTGCGGGAACAGCCATACCGGTTCGTTCAAAGACCTTGGGATGACGGTTTTGGTCTCGGTTGTCAAACAGATGATTGCCGAGGGGAAAACGATCCATGCCGTCGCCTGTGCCTCCACCGGGGATACCTCGGCTGCGCTTTCTGCTTATGCTGCTGCAGCCCAAATCCCGGCCGTGATTCTGCTGCCACGCGCCAGGGTCTCCACTGCGCAGTTAATCCAGCCGATTGCCAATGGCGCGACGGTACTCTCACTGGACACCGACTTTGACGGTTGTATGAAGATCGTCAAAGAGCTCACGGAAGACCCAACGATTTACCTGGCGAACTCAATGAACTCGCTGCGGATCGAAGGGCAGAAGACGGTCGGCATTGAGATCGTCCAACAGCTTGGTTGGCGAGTGCCAGATTGGATCGTCCTGCCGGCCGGTAACCTGGGTAATGTCAGTGCATTGGGCAAGGGGCTGTTGATGATGAAGGCCTTGGGGTTGGTCGATCATTTGCCCCGGATCGCCTGCGCTCAGGCCGCTAATGCCAACCCGTTGTATTTAAGCTTCAAAAATAATTATGAGGATTACCAACCCGTTAAGGCGAAGAAAACATCGGCAAGCGCCATTCAGATCGGCAACCCGGTCAGCTATGACCGTGCCGTGCGGATTTTGAAGGCCTTCGACGGGGTGGTGGAGCAGGTCAGCGAGGACGAACTGGCGAACGCCGCCGCCCGGGCTGACCGCACCGGGCTGTACTGCTGTCCGCATACGGGCGTCGCCCTGGGAGCGATGCTCAAATTGCTTGAAAAGGGGATTATTAAGAAGGACGAGCGTGTGGTCGTTGTCTCTACGGCGCATGGCCTGAAATTCTCGGAGTTCAAGGTGCAGTATCATCAAGATGAGTTGGACGAGGTCTCCAGTCGCTACGCCAACCCACCGGTGGAGCTGCCGGCATCGTACGGTGCGGTTTTGGCGGCGATAAAGGAGCATATCCCGACGTAATCGGAATATTGTTCTAAGTAGTCTCGGAAATGGAGGATAATTATTGGGTATTCAGGTTGGATAAGAAACCATCCAATTGACAAGATTCAAACACCTCATCCGCCGCTTTGCGCCACCTTCTCTTCAGCCCCTTTGGGGTTCCGCTTCGCTTCAAGGGGAAGGCTCTGTCGTATTTTAAGTAGGAGATTCCGGTGCTCAAATTCCCTGCGGTGGTCGCATGAGGTCCCTATTAATAAAACCTGTCAACCTAATTCAGGACGGGTCACGAGTCACTAATTCCTAATATCTAATACCTGTTCTCTAAAACACCACTTCTTCCCGGCCGGATAGGCGGTCTCGGATTCGCTGGACGACGATATCCAGGTGTTCGTCTTTATGGACGAAGTCGAGGTCATCGCTGCGGATGGTCAGCACGGGGCAGAGATCGAAGGATTCGATCCATTCCTCATAGAAGCGCTCTAATAGCGAGAGATAATCTTCCGAAATGCTGGTTTCGATGTCACGCGCCCGGCGGCGAATCCGTTTCATCAGTACCGGCACGGGCGCCTGGAGATGGATCAGCAGGTCGGGCTCGGGGAGGTTCTTGACGATCAGACGATAGAGGCGCAGATAGGCTTCATAGTCCAGATCGTTGAGGTTATCCAGGTGGTTGAGTGCCCGGGAAAAGATATGCGCATCCTCGTAGATACTGCGATCCAGGATGGCTGATTGGGGGATTTCCGCCAAATGGATGTGCTGTTCGGCCCGGTGGCCGAGGAAATAAATTTGCAGGTGAAAGGCCCATTCCCGCATGTCCTTGTAGAAGCCGGGCAGATAGGGATTATCGGCCACGGATTCGTAAGCGGTGACCCAGCCCAGCTTTTCTCCGATCCGTTCGGTTAGCGAGGTTTTTCCGACGCCAATATTCCCGGCAAGCAAGATCAGTCGTTTTGGCATAAGTCGTTCCCTTCAACGTTGTGTTTATTGATAAGGTTTAAGAAAGGCGCGCACGGCTTCCAGATAGGACGTGAACTGTTCGTAGCGGATACAATGTCCAGCATTCCGAATGTGGACGGCCTGGGCGTTCGGCATGAGTCGGATTGCGTTTTGAGCCAGGTTGGGGGTGATGATGCCGCCCAGATCTGGGTCGCCATAGATGAACAGAGCGGGGCAAGAGATTTTAGGCAGCAGGTTGGTGTAATCAGGTCGGAGGGGCGGCCGCAGGTCATAGTAATCCAGGTCGAAGCGCTGTTTGGCTGCCGCCCAATGGGGGAGGGCCTGTGCCTGCCAGCTGGTGTGCTTCTGACGGCCGTACGCGATCACTGCATCCAGAGAAAGCTGCTGAAGCACTTTCAACCGGTAATAATAGGGATCCTTCTCGCCGCGCTGTGTGCCGGGTGAATGCGGTGGACGCCAGGGCAGATCTTCCAGCAGGATTGCCTTCGGGAGGTCCGGATATTTCGCCGCAAAGCGGGCCACCGTCGCCGCGCCCATGGAATGACCGAGCAGGATCGGTTCCCTCAGCTCCAAGACCTGGATCAGGGCGTGTAAATGATCCGGCGGGTCGTAGGATTCACGCGAAGGCATCTCCCGCACTCGGGTGGATTGACCGTGGCCTACTTCGTCATAGAGCACGATTTCAAAATCATCCAGGAGCGCCTCGGCCAGATTCGTCCAGCAAAGTGCGTCGTCGGTGAAGCCGTGGGCCATGATCAGGGTCGATCTCCCGCGGCCGGCGCGATAGGTATGGATTTTGAATCCATTGACGGAGATATCCGCTTCTTTCCAGTGGGGTGACGTCATCGGGTTTTGATTCCTGTCGATCCGGTTCAGTCGGCGTGGTTTCGTTTGAGGAACAGGCGCACCATCGTAAGATAAGGTTGGTATTGTTCGTACCGGACGCAGTGACCTGCGCCGCTGATATGACCGAATTCGCAGAAGGACATTAGTTCTATCGCTTCTACGCCGAGCTCCGGCGTGACGATCGCACCGAGGTCGTTATCCCCCGTGATGATCAGGGTGGGGACCTTAATGGCTTTGGCGATCTCCCGCCAATCCGCGGGGTGCAGGGGATAATCGTCAAATACAGCCGGGTCAACCTGCAGCTTGGACTCGGCCCAGGCATTGAGGATGGCCTCTTCCCATTTTGGTGTCCTTTTCTTCCTTGCCTTGACTAGTTCTTTGACGGTTTTTTCCTTGGCTGCGAGGTTCCGTTTCTTCCAATCCTGCAAGCCTTGTCTGGCCTGCTCTTCTGTGACCTCCGCGTCCGTCCAGGGGGGATCTTCCAGCGCCAGGCAGGAGAGCCACCCCGGATATTTGGCGGCGAAGCCCGCCGCGGTGGCCGCGCCCATGGAATGGCCGATCACGGCGGGTTTTTCCAGTTCCAGCGCCTGGATCAGGTCGTGCAGGTCTTCCGCAAGGTCAAAACGTTTGTCCGGATCAATGCGGGAGGACTGCCCATGGCCGTAGGCGTCATAGAAGATCAGATCGTAATCCGCTTCCAGATCTTTTGCCAGCTGCGACCAGCAAAGGCCGTTATCGGTGATCCCGTGCGCCAGCACAACGGCCGGTTTTCCGTCCTCATCAGCGCCGGTGCGGGTGTAGAACAATTCGATCCCGCCATCGACTTTGACGGTGTTTTGAGTCCAATCGTTCGACATAGTTTCCTCCAAGAATGGTTAACGTTCTACTATTATAATCCGCTCTCGGGAGTGAGCGGTATGCGGGAATCAAAAAACGGGCGGTAATTGAACACGCCCGTTTTATTTTAATTTGCGATCTCAGCACTCGCTGTAACCGCAGGAGTAGCACTTGCGGCAGCCCTCCTCGTTTACCAGCGTCGCCATACCGCATTCGGGGCACAGCTCGCCGATGGGCCGTCCGGCATTTGGCTTCTCCAGGCCCTCGATTGGGAGGGTGGGGGCGGATTGTTGCAGGACCTCGCCCGTGACTTCGTTCTCCCAGTGCTGGAAGAGATATTCATCCAGCGCCTTGGCGATGCCATCCGGCAGCGAGCGGACGCGGTTGGCACCGAAGCCTAACGAGCGTCCGCCGCCGATGCCGCCCAGCTGTTCCATCACGGTCTTAAGCCGTTTACGGGGTTCCACTGCCGAGGAAATCCGGAGGATGTAGGAAATCAGCCTGCCGATGGCCTCCGAATGCGCGGCCGTTTCAGAACCAGCCTTGGCGGTATTGATAAAGACTTCGAAAGGCTGGCTTCCGCCGTTCTCATTGACGGTCACGAAGGCCTTGCCCAGCGGAGTCTCGATGGAATAGGTATATCCTTTCAGGGAACGGGGGCGGGGTTTCTTGCTTTCATGCCAGATTGGGAGCTGTTCGTCGGAAGTCGCCTGGGTTGCTTCATCAGCATGGTAGCCGTTGTCCCCAACGGTTTCCAGCTTGCTGTCGGCGGTCTGTTTGGTCTCCAGGACCACCTGCTCACGGGAGCCGGTGACATAAACCGTGATCCCCTTGCAACCCAATTCCCAGGCCAAAAGGTAAGCGTCGGCGACGTCATCCGGTGTGGCTGAGGCGGGGAAGTTGATCGTCTTGCTAAGGCTGTTATCGACGAAGGCCTGCATGGCCGCCTGCATCCGGACGTGTTCTTCGGCTGTGATGTCGGATGAGACCACGAAAATATCCCGGATGCTGTCGGGCAGGGCTTCAATCTGTTGGCAAGACCCCGTCTCCAGGACCTCGTCGATGACCGCCTGACGGGTGTCGTCGTCGATATTGGCGGCGTCGAGCGCTTTTTGGAATTGGGGACTGACGTAGTTTAACCGAAGGTCTTTGCCGTTGTCGTTAACATGGCGGATATAGGCCAGGGCGAAGACCGGCTCGCAGCCATAACCTTCGCAGCCGGCGACCGTGGCGATTGTGCCAGTAGGGGCGATGGTTGTTTGGGCCGCATTGCGGATGCCGTTTTGCTTGATGCCTTCGACGATGGCGTCCCAATCGAGTTCGGGGCGCTCAAAGTCATGCGTATAGTTAAAGACCGGTGTGGGTGGCTGCCACTCTAGCGCCTCGGGGTCGTAGATGCTGCCCGTGATGGCGGGGAAGGGGCCGCGCTGCTCGGCCAGGCGAATGCTGGTCTGCATCGCGTGGTAGCGGATGAACTCAATCACCTGCTCGGCGAATTCCTCACCTTCGGGGCTGCCGTAGCGGATCTGTACGTGGTAGAGCAGGTCCGCCAGGCCCATGATGCCCAGGCCTATTCGGCGGGCGCGTTTAGCGGCCTCTTCCAGCTGGGGGACAGCTGGCACATAGGCATTGGCGCTGACGACGTCATCAAGGAAGGTGGTTGCCAACTCGACCGTCTTCTGCAGGGTGTCCCAGTCCACGGTGTGATCAGGGCCAAGGTGTTGGGAGAGGTTGATGGAACCGAGGCAGCAGTTTTCGTAGGGCCCCAGCCACTGCTCACCGCAGGGATTGGTTGATTCCAGCCGATAGAGGTGGGGAACCGGGTTCTCACGATTGGCAGCGTCCAGAAAGAGCATCCCAGGTTCGCCGTTGTGGTGCGCCTGGACGACGATCTTCTCAAACAGGTCCCGCGCCCGGATAGTCTTATACGTTTGGATCGGCATGTTCTGTTCGATGGCGTCATCAAGGTCGCCGTTGAACTCGCGATATTTCGGATCGGCGACATCGGGGAAGCGGAGTTCCCATTCTGAATCGTCTTTGACGGCTTGCATGAAGGCGTCGGTGACGCCGACGGAGATATTGAAATTGGTGATCGCATTTTCATTGGTCTTACAGGTGACGAACTCTTCGATGTTGGGATGATCCACCCGCAGCACGCCCATGTTGGCGCCGCGCCGGGTGCCGCCCTGGGCGATCTCACCGAAAGCTTGGTCGTAGACCCGCAGGAAGCCGATCGGCCCAGTGGCCTGGCCCGCGGAGGTCTTGACCCTGGCGCCGGAAGGCCGCAGGCGGGAGAAGCTGAACCCATTACCGCCGCCGGTTTGCTGGATCAGGGCTGCATTACGGAGGGTGGTGAAAATGCCGTCCTGCTGACGGCCCATGTCATCTGAGATTGGGAGAACGAAACATGCTGCCAATTGGCCTAAAGGAGTCCCTGCGCCCGTGAAGGTGGGTGAATTCGGAAAGAATTTCTTCCCGACCAACATATCGTAGAATTGTTCAGATCGTGAGGCGACATCCTGTTCCCATTTTTCCTCGACTACGGCCACATGGTAGGCCACGCGCCAAAACATTTCGTCGACGGTTTCGACCGGATCGCCGTTCTTGCCGCGGCGTAAATACCGTTTGGAAAGCACCTGCCGGGAATTGTCGGTCAGGTCAATTGATTTTGCGCCTTCCGGTAGTGGTGGGGTGGATATTAAACCAGTCGATTGAAGACCAGCTGTTTTAGCCATGAACAACTCCTTGTGTTATTAAATTACGGTCATGATTCTTCGGATAACAATCGGTCAATTTCGCTTCGGATAGCCTGCAGGTCATCCAACTGCAAATAAACAATGGCGTAACGGATATAAGCGATGAAATCGAGTTCCTTCAAGCCTTTGATGACTTGGTCGCCGACCACACGGGATGAGACTTCGGATTTCCCCATGCGTTGCAGGCTGGATTCGATCTCGCCGACCAGGCGCTCGATATCCGCCGCGGATACAGGTCGTTTGGCACACGAAATTCTGATCCCCGCCATCAATTTATCCCGGTTGAATTCCTCCCTGGTGCCGTCCTGTTTGACCAGCAGGGGCGTGCCCAGAATGCTGCGTTCCAGCGTGCTAAATCGTTCACCACACTGCAGGCATTCACGCCGGCGCCGGATTCCCCCCGGCGCATCCTTGGTCGTATCGACGACTTTGGATTTTTCGTACTGGCAAAATGGACAGAGCATAATGACCCTTCATTAATAGAACTAAAAATAAATAATAACCCCTATATATGGGGGTTAGTTTCGATACGTCCCCCACCAATTAGGTAGGTTTCCATTTTAGCATAGCGAGAGTCGTGAATCAAGACGTGCTGCACGTATCTTTCTTAAAATATTGCCAATTTGAACAATCTTTAATGTAAGTTGGAGCTTTGTATGATTTTGGGCTGTGATGAAGTTGGGATGTTAATAAGCTGGAGATTAATCACATGATTACAGTGCCGTTCGACCGTACACGCCCGATTAAACGAGGAGTAAAATTAAACGGTTTGGTATAATTGTTTTTGTAAATATTTGCATACTGTGTAAATTCTCTTATTGCGACTCTCTCTTTGGCCGGGAAAGGCCGAAGACGTAAACTGGATAATCTATTCGCCGATATTGAAGACCATGCAATGGAGGAACCGTTGAATAAAATTGAGAATCAGATCCTTGAGGGAATCCCGGCAGCCCCGGGTTTGGCGCACGGTAAGACCCTGGTGGTGACCCAGGAAGAATTGGAAGTCCCGCAATTCGAGATCGAGGATCCGGATGGAGAGGTTGAACGATTGATGGCTGCCTGCAAGGTGAGCCAGAAAGAACTTTCCAAATTTAAAGAAGATGTGAGCGACCGCTCGAAAAGCAATGAAGCTGAGATCTTTGAGGCGCACAGGATGATCCTCGAGGATGTCGCGCTGATGGATAAGGCAAAGGAAGCCATTGCCAACGGCGCCAATGCTGAGAAAGCCTGGATGGACTCCATTGAATTCTTCGCCCAGATGATGGAGCAAATCCCGGATGAAACTCTCAGCAGTCGGGCGATCGATATCCGCGATGTGGGGCGACGGGTGTTGGGACACCTGCTGGGTGTTTCGGTGGGGGGAATCGTGTTGACGGAGCCCGTGGTCATCATCGGTGATGACCTGGCCCCGTCGGACACCGTCAGCCTGGATACGGACCTGGTTTTGGGATTTTGCACAGCGCAAGGCGGCCCAACCTCACACACGGCTATCCTGGCGAAGGCTTTCGGCCTGCCCGCTGTCGTGGGCCTGGGCACAGAAATCCTGAATGTGCCCAACGGTACGCCCGTCCTGGTGGATGGTGAAAAAGGGACTGTTGTCATAAAGCCCGACGCCAATGCGGAAGCCGCATTCATCGACCGGGAAGAAGCGGATGTCCTGGTACGCCAGCGTGCACGGGAAGCCGCCCAGGCGCTGGCTGTGACGGCCGACGGGGACCGGGTGGAAATCGTCGCCAATATCGGCGGATTGGCGGATGCACCTTTGGGCATTCGGAATGGTGCGGAAGGCGTCGGTCTGTTCCGCACGGAGTTCCTCTATCTGGATCGTAATGCGCTGCCGACCGAAGAAGAACAGGTGGAAGTGTATGAGGCTGTGTTTGAGTTCTACAAGGGGCTGCCTATGGTTGTGCGGACCCTTGATATTGGCGGCGATAAGGTCATTCCTTATCTGGATCTGCCTAAAGAGCTGAACCCCTTCCTGGGTTGGCGGGGCGTGCGCATGCTGGATGGGGAGGAAGAGATCTTCCTGCAGCAATTCCGGGCGCTGCTCCGGGCCGGGCAGGATGTGGACCTGCGGATCATGGTTCCGATGGTCTCGGGACTGAACGAGATCCTGGCGATCAAGGCGATGTTGGAACGGGCGAAATCTGAACTCAAGGCGGAAGGAAAATCCTTCACGAACCAGGCTCAATTCGGCATTATGATCGAGGTGCCGTCGGCGGCGCTGATGGCCGACCGGCTGGCGAAGGAAGTGGATTTTTTCAGTATTGGTACCAATGATTTAACCCAGTACACGCTGGCCGTGGACCGGACAAACAGCAAGGTGGCGCACCTCGCCAGTCCGTTCAACCCGGCTGTGCTGACCCTGATAAAGCGCACGATAGACAGCGCCCATAAAGAGGGACGTTGGGTGGGGTTGTGCGGTGAGCTGGCGGGTGAGCCGCTGGCTGCGCCGATCCTGCTGGGGCTGGGGTTGGATGAATTCAGCATGTCCCCGGCGCGGATCCCGGTGATCAAACGGGTGATGAAATCCCTGAACCACGCCGATTGCAGCAAACTTGCTCAAAAAGTCCTGAATTACAGCGATGCCGAGACTGTCCGGCAGGCCAGCAAGGCATTCCTCGATTCATTGGGCGTCGAAGCCAAGTAAACACCGCAGTTTGACACGGATCCATTATTAATAACGCATACGCTTGGGATTTTGTAGTTCCAAGCGTTTTTACTTTGTTCCCTGGCCGGTTGAGTTGCGAATTTCCTCAGTACAAGAAAGAGAAACTTGGTGGTGATTAAAGAGAAAAACGCAGGGCTGCAATCCTGCGTTTTCCTCGTTTGCCTACAGGTAAAGAGGGGAGTGAGGAGTTAAACGGTCGAGCAATAGACGCGCTCCAGGCATACCAGTGCCCTGGAGCATCATTCCAGTTCGAATGGGTTCATCCTTATTTCAAAACGCATATTAAGTATAAGACTTGCCTGCGTTAATTAATTTTGTGAGCGACGGCGCAGGAATGCAGGGACGTCCAGATCGTCGGTATTGATCTTGGTCGGGAATTCATAGTCCTGTTTACGGCTGTCGTAATCACGTTCCGCTTCTTCCTTATCCAGCATGCTCGGTAATGGCGTTTGCTGGGCATAGACATTCTGCCGATGGTTCTCAACCTTTTGTTCTTTGGCGCTGATCGTGGTGCCTTCGAAACCGGTTGCGATGACCGTGATGCGCAGGTTCTCGCCCATGTTCTCGTCAATAACGGCGCCGAAGATCAGGTTCACGTCGGGGTGGGCGGTCTCTTTGATGATCGCAGCGGCCTGATTGACTTCATTGAGTTTGAGGCTGTCACCGCCAGTCACGTTGAACAGGATGCCGCGGGCGCCATCGATGGTCACATCGAGCAGTTGGTTGGAAATCGCCTGTTCGGCGGCCTTCACCGCCCGATCTTCACCGCTCGCCTGGCCGACGGCCATCAGTGCTGCACCGCCTTCTGACATGATTGTGCGGACATCGGCGAAGTCGAGGTTGATCAAACCGGGAACGGTGATCAGCTCGGAAATGCCCTGAATGCCCTGCCGCAAGACGTCGTCGGCAATCTTGAAGGCGTCCTTCAGGTTGGAGCGTTTGTCCACGATCTGGAGCAGCCGGTCGTTGGGAATCACGATCAGGGTGTCTGCGTGTTCCTTTAACCCGGTTGAACCAATCTCAGCGGACTTGGCGCGGTGGGTGCCTTCGAAGGTGAAGGGCCGGGTGACCACGCCGATCGTCAGCGCGCCAATCTCTTTGGCGATCTGGGCGATCACGGGGGCTGCGCCGGTGCCGGTACCACCGCCGAGGCCAGCGGTCACGAAGACCATATCGCTGCCTTTGAGGACTTCATAAAGTTCCTCGGCAGATTCTTCTGCGGCAGCCCGGCCGACCTTGTGGTCGCCGCCTGCGCCGAGGCCGCGGGTGGTTTTATCCCCGATCCGCACGCGGATCTTGGCCTCAGAGAATTGTAAGGCCTGCGCGTCAGTGTTTACCGCGATGAATTCGATTCCGGATAAACCTTCCTCGATCATCCGGTTAACGGCGTTGCAGCCGCCGCCACCGACACCGACTACTTTAATCCTTGCAAATGATTCGGGTAGTTGATACTTTTCCATGATTAACTCCTCTTTTTCTAGATCTTAATAACAGTTCTACTGAATAAGCTTAGGGCATCAATCGCCTGAGTAGATCCTTTAGTTGTTCGGACCAATTCTTGGTTTGCCTTGGTCCATGTCGTTCAATGTATTGCCCGGTCTCATTCATCAGCAGTGCCCATTGCAGCAGGCCGACACTGGTGGCGAAGGCGGGTGAGTCGAGCTGATCGATCAGACCGATCAGGTTTTGCGGTTTGGCAATCCGGGCGGGGAGGCCCATGACTTTGGAGGCTAGCTGGCGGCAGCCCGGGATCAGGCTGGAACCGCCGGTGAGCACAACGCCCGCAGGCAGCAGGCCGTCATAGCCGGAGCGCCGGATTTCCTGCAGGACGAGATAGAAGATTTCTTCCATGCGGGCTTCGATGATGTTCGCCAGGTCCGCCCGACGGATGCGCTCGGGTGAGTCAACGCCGAAGCTGCGAACCGTGAACTGCTCCTCCGGGTTGACGGAGGATTGGATCGCATGGCCGAATTTCAACTTGACATCTTCGGCCTGGGCAATCGGCATCCGCAGTCCATGGGCAATGTCAGAGGTGACGTGATTGCCGCCCACGGCCAGTACCATCGTATGCCAGACGTCGCCGTCAATGTAAATTGCCATATCGGTCGTGCCGCCGCCGATGTCGACTACGGCCACACCCATCTGGCGTTCGGTTTCAGAAAGCACCACCTCGCCCGAGGCCAGCGGGTTGAGCACGAACTGGGAAATTTCAATCCCCGATGCGCCAACGCACTGTCGCAGGTTCTCGACCGTGGAGGCGGAGGCTGTGATGATATGGGCTTCCACTTCCAGGCGATAGCCGTGCATACCGATCGGCGTGCGGATGCCGTCCTGACCGTCGATGATGAAGCCGCGCTGGATCACGTGGATGACCTCCCGGTTGTGAGGGATGGCGATGGCTTGGGCCGCATCCAGCGCCCGGTCAATGTCATCTATGTCCACAATCCCACCGGTGATTCCCACCACACCACGGCTGTTGATGGACGAAACGTGCGAACCGGCGAGGCTGACAAGGGCAGCGTTGATCTCAAAGCCGGAAGTCCGTTCTGCCTTCTCAATTGAACGCTGAACGGCAACCGCAGCGGCGTTGAGGTCTACAATGGTGCCTTTGCGCAATCCCTGCGACGGTTCGATGCCTACGCCCAGGATGCGAAGGTTGCTGCCTTCTTCCACCCGGGCAACCAGGGTGCAAATCTTACTGGTTCCGATGTCGATACCGACAATAATGGGTTCGTCCATACCTACTGCTCCAGTCGATAAAAAGGTGCATACAGAAATTCCAGGCTGATCAACCTCGGTGTGAGGCCTTGCTCGCTCAATTCTGCAAGGATCGTTTGGTATTCTGCCAGTTTTAAATCGATATTGCTGATGTCCTTGCCAAAATAAACCAACCAGCCAGCCGGGTCCCGCCAGCCCAACCCGAATTGGGGGTCGTATTGCAGGGCGCTGCCTTCGGGCAGGTAACCGGTCAATGACAGCACGCCTTCCACAAATTCCGGTGTGGTCTGGGGCATTGTGGCTGCTACGGTCAGGATCCCTTCTACGGTTGCATCGGCCAGTTCCTCAGCGGTCTCAGGCGCTGTGCTGATGGCGGCGGGTGGGTCACCCGCTGCCGACACGGTCAGCGGCACTTCGGCTTCGCCCCGGGGGACGAACATCACGCCCTCAGCGTCAATCCAGAGGGTGCTGCCATCCTGCTGCCAGGCGATCAGCGGTTGCCGTTCGGTGACGTTGACCGTTACCGAGGAGGGCAGGCCCGCCGAGACGCTGACGCTGCTGACGCTGGGGAAGCGGTCGCTGATCTGGGTCTCGATCTCGTCCGGCTTGATCCTGACGATTGAGGTGCCGGTGATGCCCACCTGAGACGTGATCGCTTCAGCTGTCAGTCGGTTGGCGCCTTCCAATGTGATGGCGCTGACTTTGAACGTGCTCAGGCTGGAAAAGGTGATCACCACGGCCAGCGAAAGCGCAAAGACCGCACCTGAGATCAACCGCCAACCCAGTTTGATTTTGGGGATAGCCGGCAACTGCAGCTCAGCACCTTTGGCCTTGAGCGGGACCCGGACTTTGTTGCCCGAAGTACTGCGTTTGACCATAGGGGTTCTGACGTTGGTCCGACGGGTGACGGGCGCGCGATTGGACGGCTGTTTGCGCGAGGCATTGTTCCCAAAGGGTTGACTTTGGGGTTGCTGTCGGCTTTTCTGCCGGGAATTATTCTTCCGGCGGGCACGGACTTTTTCTGCCCGGCTCTTTTCGTCCGATCGGCGCTGCGCCATTAGACTCTAAATTCCCTTTCCGTCTGGTCGCGCTGGGCTTTGCGGGCCAGTGCGAGTTCAATTAAACGTTCAATTAAGGTTGCATAAGGCAGGCCAGAAGCCTCCCACAACTTTGGATACATGCTTATTTTGGTGAAACCCGGGATCGTATTGATCTCGTTGAGGAAAAGATCCCCGTTTTCACGGTCAATCAGGAAGTCCACCCGCGCCATCCCGGCGCAATCGGTGGCTCGATAGGCCCGGACCGCATAGTCCCGGATGATCTCGACTGTTTCGGGTGAGATATCGGCCGGGACGAGCAGATCGGCGGTGTCATTGATGTATTTCTCGGCATAGGTGTAGAAGATGTCCTTGGGGACAATCTCACCAGGAACGGATGCTTCGGGCGTTTCGTTGCCAAGGACGCTGACTTCCACTTCCCGAGCCTGATCCACCCCGCGTTCGACCACGATCCGGCGGTCAAATGAAGCCGCCTGCATCAGGCCTTCCATCAGGTCGCTCCGGCTGGCACACTTGCTGATCCCAACAGAGGAACCCAGGTTGGCGGGTTTTGTAAAGAGCGGGTAGGGGGCCACGGATTCGGCCTGGTCCAGCACCGCTTCGATGTCGGATGCGATTTCCGTACGGTTGAAGATGGCATATTCAAGCGCTGGGATGTCATTGGCGATCATCACATCCTTGAACAGTCCCTTGTCCATGCAAACCGAGGAACCCAACACTCCTGCGCCGACGTAGGCAATATCTGCCAACTCGAGCAGGCCTTGCAGAGTACCATCTTCGCTGAAGGTGCCGTGCATCACAGGGAACACAACATCTAATTTGGCGAAAAGTTTCATTTCGCCGTTATCCAGGACATAAATGCCAGAATTTTGCGGCGTGGGCAGGAAAATGGCCGGTTTGAGGCCCTCATAGCGCTCGTCCTTCAGGGCTGTCCAGAGATTCTCGCCGACCAGCCATTGGCCTTTGCGGCTGATCCCGATCTCTATGACGTCGAATTTATCCCGGTCAATCACGGAGAGGACCGAGCGCGCCGACATCAGTGAGACGTCATGCTCACCGGAGCGTCCCCCATAGAGAATACCGAGTTGTAATTTCTTGGTCATCAATCAAATTCACCTATTAGTTCGATTTCGGGCTCAAGTGTGATCCCGAATTTGGCCTTGACGGTTTCCCTGGCGAGGTTCATCAGCGTATAGATGTCCTGGGCAGTTGCGTCTTCCAGGTTGACGATAAAGTTAGCATGGGTGGGGCTGATAATTGCCCGGCCCACCCGCTTGCCTTTCAGTCCGGCGGCCTCAATCAGGCGGCCGGCGGATTCATCGGGGGGGTTCTTGAACATAGACCCCATCGATGCGCCCGGCGGCTGGGTGTTCTTGCGATAGGCCTGGAATGCCGAAATTTTCTCCCAGGCTTCTTCCCGACTTGAGTGAACCACCTTGAAGATCGCAGAAAGGATGACCACAGGCATTTTTTCCCTTTTGAGGATGCTGCTGCGGTATTGGTAGGCCAATTTTTCAACCGGCCAGTCTTGTATGCCCTGTTCTGCGTGCAAGATTGTTGCCATTTCCAGACTATTGGCCATATCGCTGCCGTGGGCGCCGGCATTTCCGTAAACCGCGCCGCCGACGGTTCCCGGGACGGGTGCGCCCCATTCCATACCGCTGAGGCCTCGGAGAGCCGACTGGCGGGCCACGGTCCCGAGGATCGCACCGGATTCGGCTATCACACTGGGTGAATCGCTCTTGGTGTTGATCTTCAAGTTATGCGCCCGGTTATGCAGGATTACCCGGTCCAGGCCTTTGTCGCTGACCAGCAGGTTGGAGCCGCTGCCGAGGACGCTAAAAGGAACATCCAGATCCCAGAGTGTTTGGGCGGCCTTGACCAGTTCGTCCAGATCGTGGATGGAGATCAGCGCCGGCACGGGACCACCCACGCGCGCGGTGGTGTAATTGGTCATGCTGACGTTTTCCTGCAGCATGTGGCCAAAAGCCGTCCTGAGTTCATCCATCGGAAACTGCGTTTTCATGCGCTAACCTATTTCCTTACTTGCTTGTGCTTCAAGTTCGTTCAGCACCGCGCCGCTCACCTGGGTGGCGTTGCCGGCGGAAAAGACAATCATGACATCGCCCGGCTTGAGCTGCTCGATCAGGTGCGTCTGGGCGGCCTCAAACGTATCCGCATAGGTCGCTTGTCCGGATGGCAGGGCATCTGCGATGATCTGGGCGGAGTACCCCGGGTTGGCTTCCCTGGCAGCGTAAATCTTGAGCACGACCGCCTGATCGGCCAACCGCAGCGCCTCGATGAAGTCTGATTCGAGCGACTGCGTCCGACTGTAAGTGTGCGGCTGCCAGACAGCCCAGATTCGGCTTTGCGGAAAGCGAGTCCGCGCTGCCTGCAACGTGGCGGTGATCTCGGTGGGGTGGTGGCCGTAATCATCGATAACGGTCACGCCGTTTGCCTCTCCGAGTACCTCGAAACGCCGTCCGGCGCCGGTAAAGGCGTTCAATGCCTGGATCGCCGGAGCGAGTTCCAGACCCAACTGGTGGATGGCGGCCAGGGCGCCTGTGGCGTTGAGGACGTTGTGCTGTCCCGGGACCTGCAGTCGGACTTGACCAAAGTCTTCCTCACCGAACCGGAGCCGGAAAACGGGCCAGCCACCAGAGAAATCAATTTCAGTGGCCTGGTAATCCGATTCCAGTGTGGCGCCATACCCCATAACAGGGATTTGGTCCGCCAGTTCCGCGCCCATGGCCTTTGCACAGGGGTCCTCCTGGCAGATCAAAGCCAGGCCATCGTCCCGCACCTTCCCGAGGAAAGCCCGAAAGGCTTGCTTGTAGTCAGCTTTTGTGGGGAAGCAATCGGGATGATCGTGTTCAATATTGGTCACAATCGCGATTTTGGGCGCGAGGCCGAGAAACATGTTGTCATATTCGTCCGCCTCGATCACAAAATAGGGACCGGAGCCAAAATGTGCGTTGCGCTTGAGTTGGCTGACGACGCCGCCGGCGATGAAACTGGGATCAATACCCATTTCTTCCAGGATCCAGATCAGCATCGCTGTGGTGGTGGTCTTGCCGTGGCTGCCGGCGACGGCGACCACGTCCTGTCCCTCGGTCAGGTCGGCCAGGAAGTCCGACCGCTTGAAGACCGGGATGCCTTGTGCAACGGCTGCTGTCACTTCAGGGTTCTCGTCAGGGATGGCTGAGGAGCGCACGACAAGATCCGCACCAGCGATCTGTTCGGCGGCATGCCCCAGAAATGTGCGAGCGCCGGCTTTGGTCACCGCGTTGAACAGCGGCGACGCCTCACGGTCAGAACCGCTGACGGCGTAGCCTTTTTCAAGCAGGACCCGGGCGATGGCGGAAAGTCCCGTCCCGCCAATGCCGATGAAGTGTACGTGTTTCATCAGATTAACACCACCAAGATAAAGACGAATGCAATTGCGATCGCAATGTAGATCAGCGGCGGCTGGAGCCACACGGGGGGCAGCTTATCTACCAGGGCGATTGCTTTTTGTCCTGCTTCGGACAGCCCCTCCGGGGCGCTGATCCAGTTGAAGGGGTAACCGGCTTGCGCCAGGTAGTACCAGGCGGCGCCGAAGATCATGTAGCCATTCACGGCACCGAGGAAAATCCCGAGCAGCACATCCTGGAAACGATCACGCAGGAATTTACCGCTTTCCACCAGGCGGGGGATGTTCGGTCCTTGGTAGCCAAAGAAGGTGAGGACTGCCAGGACGCCGATCCGCATCCAGAATTGTGAATTAGGCGTTAGCGATTCCTGGATGAAGGGGATGAAGGTCTCCAGAATGGTGATTACGAAGATCGCTAGGATAACGCTTGCCGTGACCAGGATTTCCTTTGCCCAACCACGCATCGCACCGATCAGTGCAAAGAGAATTACGAACATCCAGAAGAGAACGGTGAGACTAATCATTTTTCCCGTCCTTTCTCGTTGAGGATGCCATTTCGTCAATTATTCCCGCAATCCTGAAGGCTGCATCGGGGGTAGCCAGGGAGCGCATCGCACGGCTCATGGACGTCAGGGTCTTGGGGTCATGCAGCAGATCGAGCACCTTTTCTTCCAGCTGTTCGGCGAGGTCCTCGTCCCGCAGCAGGATGGCCGCACCGTGGTCTGCCAGGAAGCCGGCGTTTACTTTCTGGTAGCGCCAGGCGAAGGGATAGGGGACCAGGATAGCGGGCAGCCCAAAGAGCGGGTATTCACCCAGGGTCGAAGCGCCCGCACGGGAGACGATCAGGTCTGCTGCGGCCAGAGCTGCGCCCATCTCATGCAAGTAGGGGAAGGCCTGGTAGTTCTTGGCCTGGGACGGCGAGAGTGTCTTGCTGTTCGCCTCGACGGTTTCCCAATCCAGGTGGCCGGTCAGATGAATGATTTGGATCTCATCCAGCATTTGTGGCAGGATTTTAATCAACGCATTGTTGATCGAGCGCGCGCCTTTGCTGCCGCCGGTCACCGTCAGAGTGGGCAGGTCAGGGTCGAATCCGAAGTAGTCCAGTGCTTCGGTTTTCTTCCACTTGGTCAAACCGGGGCGGGTGGGGTAACCCGTCACCGTGAGTTTGTCAGGATTGTTGAAGTAAGCGCCGGAGGTATCGGTGGTCAGGGCGATCTTATCTGCAAACCGGGCGAGGGCTTTGAGCGCCAGGCCGGGTTCGATATCCGGTACGAAGAGCAGGGATTCTCGCGCCAAACCGGCGACGGCCATCGGGAAGGCGACGTAGCCGCCCGTGAAGAGCAGCACATCCGGGTTGAACTCGCGCAGGATTCGCCGTGAAGCGAAGAAACCGCGCGTGAGCTTCCAGATATTTCCCGGCAGGCGTTTTAGATCCACGCCGTGCACGCCGGCTGCGGGGATTGCCTGGTAAGGAATGTCTCGCCGTGTCACCAATGTTTCCTCCATCCCATCACGGCTGCCGACCCAAAGGACTGAATCCGGATCCAGGTCCAGAGCTTCAAGAACGGTGAGAGCGGGATACACGCCGCCGCCCGTTCCGCCTGCGCAGATCAACAACCGCACTATGGGAACTCCTTTCTTCTTTTTTGCTCTTTGCCGATACTCTCGAAACGTTCATAATAATGCCAAGAGATGTCAGGGTCACCAACATGCTGGAGCCGCCAGCGCTGACCAGCGGCAGTGCGTTGCCCGTGAAGGGCAGCAGGCCGACGATCACAGCCATATTCATCAGGGCTTCCATGCCGATCCAGGTCGTCAACCCGAAGGCGAGCAGCGATCCAAGCTGATCGGACGCATTTTTGGCGATCACCAAGCCGCGCCAGATCAGCAGTACGAACATGGCCGACAGAAACAACCCGCCGAGGATGCCCGTCTCCTCCGCCACCACAGCAAAGATGCTGTCGGTGGGCGCCAGGGGCAGGCCGGTGAATTTGGTGTCCGCCTGGCCGATGCCGACTCCGAACCAGCCCCCTTTGACCACGGCTTCCAGGCTGCGCTG
>JAXHUD010000005.1:0-14712 GCA_034189815.1 Chloroflexota bacterium | reverse complement strand
GCTAGCGATGACGGCTGCGATCAGCCCCAGGAAAACCCAGAGCACCTGGCGGCCGAAGATATAGGTCGGCGCCTCGCCCATCAGGATGGAAAAATCCCAGCTTGCCGAATAGACCATCAGCAAGCCAAAGACCAACAGGACAATCACGATCAGCAGCAACGGCACATCGAATGGCAGCCGCAGCGATCGGGACTTCCCGGCCTTCAGGTTATTAGGTTTGCTTACGAAAGTTCGTTCACCCATTGTGTGAATCGCTTTCCACGTTCTTCAAAGTCAACAAATTCATCATAGCTGGTACCGCCCGGTGAGAGCAGGACCACATCGCCCGGTTCGACCCGTTCAGCCGCAACACCAACCGCCTCTTCCAGGTTGCAGCAGCGGTCAATCGTGTAGGGGCGGCCGCCCGGGGTTGGCTCACCCACCGCGTTGGCAATGAGATCGGCGGATTCGCCGAACAGGATCAGATGGTCTACCCTGAGGTGGACCAGGTTGGCGAAATCCTGCCAGGGCAGGTCTTTATCGCGTCCGCCGGCCAGCAGGACGATCGGCCGGTCGAAGGCGTTGATCGCCGCCATTGCCCTCTCGGGTGCTGTGGCGATCGAATCGTTTATCCAGTCGGCGCCGCCCCATTCCCGGACGAATTCCAATCGGTGGGGGATGCCGTGAAAGGCCACAATCCCGTCATAGATGGATTGCAGGGAAAACCTCGCAGCGGCCGAGATTGCAATCGCACTGAGAACATTATAGAGATTGTGCGTACCGGGCAGGTTGATCAGATCGGACTTGATGATCTTGGCAACCTGGCCGCTGGCTTCCAGATAGAGTTTGCCACGCTTGTAATAGGTCGCATCCTCGTGGTTATAGGGCGGGTTGATGCCGAATGTAATCCGGCGACCCTTGACCTCGGAATACAGCTTGCGAACCCGGAAATCATCTCGGTTAAGAACGGCGATGTCGTCCGGCTGCTGATGCGTCAGGATGTGAGACTTGGCCGAAATGTAGTTCGACATGGTCTCGTGCCGGTCGAGGTGGTTGGGTGTCAGGTTGAGAATCACGGCGATCTGTGGTGAGCGGGTCATGATCTCCAATTGGAAGCTGGAGAGTTCCATGATAGCCAGATCGTCTTCCAGCATCTCGTCTACATATTGGATCAGCGGGTTGCCGAGGTTGCCGCCCACCCAGACCTTGTTATCCGGGTAGCGCAGTTCGAAGTGCCGTCTGGCGATTTCGCCAACCAGGGCTGTGGTCGTGGATTTCCCGGCCGACCCGGTAATCCCAATTACGGTACAGGCGCATTCCTCCAGAAAGATCTGGGAGTCGTTGGAGAGGGGAATGCGTCGGTTTTCCGCTTCTCGCACCAGGGGCAGGTCCAACGGTACGCCGCCGGAGAGGCAGACCAGGTCCGCATCGTCCAAAATGGAAAGCGGGTGTCCACCAGTGACCCAAGTGATGTCCAACCCGGAAAGGGCTTCCCGAGCTGCTTCCAGTTCTTCATCAGAGCGGCTGTCATTCAATATGACCTCAGCGCCGTGCTCGGCCAGGTAGCGCGAGAGCGCCAGCCCCTGCCGGGCTGCACCGATCATGACGACCTGCATATCTTTCCAACGTGACATAAATTACTCCACTAGGACCAGGGCAATGCCCAACATGGTGACGGTCAGGCTGACCAGCCAAAAGCGCTGGACGACCTGGGTTTCACTCCAACCCATCAATTCAAAATGGTGGTGCAAAGGCGCCATCTTGAACACTCGTTTACCCTTGCTGAGTTTGAAATATACGATCTGGATGACCACGCTCAGCGCTTCACTGACCGGGATCACGGCGATCAGGGGGAGGACCAGCCATTGGCCCGTCATCAGGCCGACGACGCCGAGTGTGGCGCCGAGGGCGAGAGAGCCGGTGTCGCCCATGAAGAGCTGGGCGGGGTGAACGTTGAACCATAAGAAACCAAACAAGGCGCCCACCAGCGAGAAGCAGAACCGGGCGAGATAGCTTTGGCCCTGCACCAGGGCGATGAAGCCGAATGCTGCAAAAGCTGTTGCCGAGATTAGCCCGGCGAGTCCATCCAGCCCATCGGTGAAGTTCACCGCATTGGACATCCCAACGATGATGAAAACAGCAATCGGGATATAGAGCGGTCCGAGGTTGATCGGTTCTTCGGCCGTGAACCACAATAATTGGGGGACATCGAGGATGTCCCGCAGGACAAAAGCAATGGCTACGGCAAAAATCACCTGAATGGCGAATTTTGTGCTGGCTCGCATGCCCAGACCGCGCCTGGGGCCACGGATGCCTTCCCAATCATCAATCATGCCCAGGAAAGCAAAGGCGAGCATTGTGAGGACCGGCAACAGGACCGAACGGCCCAAGAGGTTGAAGCCGAAAATTGACACGGCATTGAACAGAATCGTCAGCAGGGTGACCGGGAGGATGAACATGATGCCGCCCATGGTGGGCGTACCCATCTTTACCACGTGTTGGTCCGGCCCGTCTTCGCGGATGATTTTCCCGATCCGCCAGGCTTTGAGCAGGCGGATGAAAGGGTCGCCCCAGATGACCGTCATCAGGAAACTAAGACCGCTGACGGCGATGATGACAGATGTGTTTTCCATCAGTCTCTCTCCTTCAGGGCGGCTATGATGTGGTCCATGCGCATACTGTTCGATCCTTTAACCAGGACGACGTCGCCGGTCCGGATCAATGCGGCTGCGGGTAGGGCGGCGGCTGTTGAGTCCGGGAACCATTGGATATTCTCCTCGGGCGCCCCGGCTTCGACGGCGGCTGCGGCTGTGATTTTGGATCGCTCGCCGACAAGGATCAATACATCAGCAGCTTCCGCTGCCGTTCTCCCGACAGATCGATGGCCGGATTCCTCGTACTGCCCAAGTTCTAACATGTCACCCAGGATGGCAACCCGCCGGCTCTGAAGGCTCTTGAGCAGCGCCAGGGCGGCATTGGTGGATACCGGTGAGGCGTTGTAGGTGTCATCAATGACTGTCACGCCATCCGAGAGCAGGAGCCTGCGCATGCGCAGGTCCACCTGGCTCTGTGATAAGCCTCTTTCTATTGTCTGCCAATCCAACCCGGCGGTCAGCCCAACGGCTGCGGCCCGCAGGAGGGTGTAGGCGGAGAAATCACCGATCAGCGGAGAGCGAATGGCATGTTCTTCGCCTTGATAGGTCATCAGGCAGGAGATGCCGTCCAGGCCCTGGGACTCGATCTGACTGGCTGTCAGATCGGCTGAGTCCTTGACCCCGTATGACAGCACTCTGGCGTCAGTATTTCCGAACATGGTCAGTACCCATGGATCGTCCCTATTCAGGACGGCGGTGCCTTGTGGGGCGGGGGGCAGCGATTGGACCAATTCCATTTTGCCGCGGGCAATCACTTCCTGCGATCCCGCGCGCTCTGCGTGGACCGTGCCGATGTTAGTGACCACGCCGATTTGCGGCTGGGCAATTTCGCAGAGCAGTTTGATTTCGCCGGGGACGTAGAAGCCCATCTCGAGGACTGCACAATCATGCTCTTCACCCAGTTCCAGAAGGGTTAGGGGTAGGCCGATTTCGTTGTTTCGGTTACCCGGGTTCTTCAACACGGTGAATTTCTGAGCCAGGAGGTCGGACGTGATTTCTTTGGTGGAGGTCTTGCCGACGCTGCCCGTGATGCCGATGACGAGCAAGTCGTGCTGGCGGCGCCAGTAGGCAGCCGCGGTTTGCAGCGCTGTCAGGGCGTCATCCACTCGCAGGCAAAGAGGCGGTCTGATTTCAATCTGGGCAGGATCAAACTTCCCTTGCCGGAGGTCGAGGACGTTGAACATGGGGTCCATATCCCGATCCACCAGCGCCAGCGAAGCGCCACGGTCGAAGGCGGCCTGGACGAAGTCATGGCCGTTCACATTCTCTCCGGGGAGGGCGATGAAGAGGCTGCCTTCGGTGGCATGCCGCGAATCGATCACGGCGCCACTGATGCGCACATCCAGTGGTGGAATCTGCTGTGTCGTGAGGGCGGTAATGATCGCGTTCAGATTAATCACACTATGTCCTTTAATTCGAACTCAATTGATGCCGGATAACATCCGGCGGGATCTTCATCAATACGACCAGCTTTTTGACCACATCATGAAAGACCGGTGCAGCCACTTCGGAGCCCCATTTTGAGATTGTGGGCTTTTCAAGCCAGACATAGACTACAAATTTGGGGTCATCGGAGGGTCCCCAGCCAACGAAGGAGGTGTTGGTTTGGGTGCTGGTGTAACCCAGTTCGGTTGGGATTTCGGCGGTGCCGGTTTTGCCGGCCAGGCTGTAACCTTCAACCAGGGCGCTGGATGCTTCTTCTTCCATCGCGACGGTCAGCATATCTGTGAGGGTTCGGGCGGCTTCCGCCGAGACGGGGCTGCTGATTACCTGCGGAGCGACATTATACTGCTGGCCCTCGTCCACCACGCTGCGGACGATATGGGGGGCCATCATCTTGCCATCGTTAGCAATAGCCGAGACCGCCTCCACCATTTGGATCGGCGTGACCGCGATGCCCTGACCGAAGGAATTTGTCGCCAGGTCCAGCACAACCCATTGGTTGTTATCGGGCAGGCGTAAGGGATAGTTGGCCTCGCCGGCCAGATCGATCCCGGTGCTGCGCCCGAAGCCGAAAGCCTGGACATAATCGTAGAAGAGGTCCTCTTCCAGCAGGTCCACGGCGACATGGGCCAGGCAAACATTCAGGGAGTGCTGCATGCAGCCCAACATGGTCTGCTCTCCCCAGGCGCCGCCGTCCCAGTTGTAGATCGGCCAGGTGTTCTCAACCCAATAAACGCCGGAGGAATCCGTGTAGGTCGTGGTCGGTTCGACAAGTCCCGCATCAAGGGCGGCAGCCATTGTGATGACCTTGAAGACCGAGCCGGGTTCGTAGGCGTCGCCAACCGCCCGGTTGTAGGGCGTGGGGCCGGGGAAAGTTTCTTCGTAGGCCCAATACTTATTGGGATCAAAGAAGGGCGAACTTGACATCCCCAGGATCTCGCCTGTTTCGGGATCGGCGACGATGATTGTGCCGCCTTCCGCGCCGGACCATTCAATCGCTTTTGCCAGTTCATCCTGCACCATCGCCTGGATATCCCGGTCGATGGTCAATACGAGGCTGGCGCCGGGGTTGATCTTCGGCAGTTCTTCCACCAGGTAGGGGTCATTGGGCATGAAAACTTCTTCCGGCGTGCCAGTCAGCAGGCGGTTGTAGGCTTCTTCCACGCCGTAAACGCCCTGCGCAGTCTCCCGTGAGAAATAGTTGTAGAACCCCAATACATTGGAGGCCAGATCCCCTTCGGGATATGATCGCTGTTCCATGGCCGTCCAAACCAGCCCCGAGAGGCTGGGCGTGATGGTCTTTTGTTCTGCGCGCCGCTCGGCATAGCTGTCTTTCAGTTTCTGCAGTTCTATGATCTTTTCTTCCTCAACATAGCTCGCCAGGACGAAGTAGCGATTTTCGCTTTCATCGGATGCAGGGGTGCTGGCCATCTCGAAGACTTCGGCATAGTCCAGATCGAGCAGGTTGGCGGCTGAGAAAGCGATCGATTCGGGGTCTGTGACGAATTTGAGATCTATGCCGACCTCGTAAGCGATCTGATTGGTTGCCAGGATATAGCCGCTGCGGTCAAAAATGGTGCCGCGGGCAGGGTAGACGGTTTCTTCCAGACCCTGATAGTTGGCGGATTTGTCGATCAGCTCCTGTGCACTGGTGCTGTAATTGATCCGCACCATTTGTACCACAATCCCCAGACCCAACAGACCGAGGACGAGTGCGATGATGACGTAACGGGAGTAGAAGGGAGGTCTCATGCCTAATTCCCTCCTCCGGTTGTTTCAGCGGACACCTGCCAGATATTGCTTACAAACCAATCCCATAGAGAGGATTTATAGGTCGGTTGGATGAGGGGTGTTTCCTGCAGAACATTGACCCGAGGCGGCGCCAGTTCCAGTTCTGCATACGGATCGAGGCCAGGGACCTCAATATAAACCGCTTCATTTGGGTCTAACATGCGGAAACCGAGCTCTTTGGCGCGTTTCATCATTTTTTCTACTGATTGGGCAGCGGCGAGGTCCGTGGTGAGATCAGCAATCTCATCATTGATTAGGTTGATCTCGTAATTCAGGGATTGGATGTTGCGACCTGCGGCAGCGGCCTGGGCGCTGATACTCAGATAAACGCCGGTAATTGCCGAAACAAGCACCAGACCCAGCAGGAACAGGCCAATCCATTGCATTTGGACTCGCCAGGGGCTCTGCTTATGGGCTTGGAGTAATCGTTTCTTCATCGGCAAACCTTACCCTAATTGTGATGATTCTATCTTTTCTGCCACTCGCAGCTTTGCGCTCCGAGCGCGTGGGTTGGTGTTCGTTTCTTCTTCGGTGGCCCTGACTGGCTTACGGGTCAGTACCTTTAATATCGTCTTGTGCCCGCAGGTGCAAACGGGTTGTTCGGGTGGGCAAATGCAATCCCTGCTTTCCCGTTGGAAGAAGTGCTTCACAATGCGATCTTCCAGCGAGTGAAAACTGATGATCGCAATCCTGCCGCCGGGCTTCAGACAATCGATCAGGATCGGTAAAGCCTCGGAAACGGCGTCCAGTTCCCGATTTGTGGCGATCCGCAGAGCCTGGAAGGTGCGGGTGGCGGGGTGAATCCGGCGGTCGTAGTTCGATGGAACCGCTTTTTGGATCAGGACCGCCAGTTCCCGGGTGGTGTGGAGCGGTCGGGCCGCTACGATGGCCCGGGCGATCCGCCGGGAGTAGCGCTCTTCGCCGAATTCATAGATGATGGCGGCGAGGTCTTCCTCCGCTAAAGTATTCAGCAGGTCCGCCGCGCTGGGGCCGGTTTCCGGGTCAAAGCGCATGTCCAATGGGCCTTCGGCCATGAACGAAAAACCGCGCTCGGGCTGGTCAACCTGCATGGATGACACGCCCAGGTCGAGTAGCGCACCATCGATTTGGTCCCAGCCGATCTCGGTCAATACATCGGCAGCATCCCGATAGGATGCCTGGCGGATGATGGCACGATCGCCAAAACCGAAAAGACGCTGGCGAGCGATCGCCAGCGCTTTCGGGTCCAGGTCAAGACCGAGCAACCTGCCACGAGGCGCTGAAGCAGTTAATATGCCCTCAGCGTGTCCGCCAGCGCCGAGTGTGCCGTCAAGGTAATCCTTGCCGGACTCGGGTGCTAACGCTTCCAGGACTTCTTGGTAAAGAACTGGTTGGTGGGGGAAACGATCGCCAGGGTTGCCGGCGATTGATCCCCCCCCATGTTCAGATGCGCTCACGGTAGGGTAGTTAAATCCAGGGAACTAAACCGTTGCTCATTCGCTTCGACGTCACTCAGCGATGTTTGCTGAATTTGCCAGTTTTCCGGTGACCAGAGTTCAAAATACTCCCCGCTGCCAACCAGAACCGCTGTGTCTGAGAGGTTTGCAGACGCCCTCAGAAAAGCGGGCAACAAGATGCGACCGGCTTTGTCGAAATCGATCTTCTCCGCATTTGAGAAGAAGATCCGGCGGAGCTTGCGACTGTTCGGGTCCATCAGGCTGAGACCGCGGATGCGTTCAGCCAGAAGATCGAACAAATCAGGTGGGTAGGCTTGCAGGTTGCCGTCAAATCCCTGGGTAACAGCGACTGTCTCACCAAGTTCCTCACGAAATTTCGAGGGAATGGTGATCCGTCCTTTCTCGTCGATGTTGTGCTCATAACGTCCCAGGAACATCTGTTCTACGGCTCCTATTACCAATGGTGCGCCGGAACCTCCGGCGCTCCACTACGACCCACTTTTCTCCACTATTAACCACTAGTAGCTAAAGTATAGCGGAAAAAAGGCTTAAAAGCAAGTGGAAATGGGCGATTTATTTTTATTCAGATGATATTTATCTGGATTAAGGGAGGGGGTATTTTGACGGGTATTAAAGGTAAAGTTGTTCATTAGTAGGGCCGATCAAGTTGTTTCTATTACGTATTATAACATCAAGGTCCAATTATAATCGGATTGATTAATGCTGCCTGTGACAGTGCCCTGGAATCCTGTGTCACCCTGAATCCTATGTCACCATGAATCCTGTGTCACCATGAATCCTGTTGACATTCCCCATCCGACCCATTATAATACTATTCCTTGCCCCGGCAGATTTGTCGTGCTGGGGTAAAATTACGTAACCCCAACTTTCCCGATCCCTGGCGGTCTCACGCGAGCGAGATTGGTTAAGTGAAGATTGGAGTAATAGAAATGAAGTTTGTAATTGTCGAACAAGGCGGCAAGCAATATCGTGCTGCTGAGGGTGCAACGATCGAAGTCGATCGCTTGCCGAATGAGGTGGGAGAGAACCTGACCTTGGAAGATGTCCTGCTGACCGTTGATGATGATGCAGTTACCATCGGCACACCATTGGTCAAGGGCGTCAAGGTCCAGGCGACGGTCCTCGATCATTTTAAAGGCCGCAAAATCCTGGTCTTCAAATATCGTCCGAAACAGCGCTATCGGGTAAAATCCGGTCACCGGCAACAGTACACCCGCTTGCTGATCGAATCGATTGAAACGGAGTAGTTATCATGGCACATAAAAAAGGCGGCGGCTCTTCACGAAACGGTCGTGACAGTCAGTCACAACGACTTGGTATTAAGAAATTTGGCGGTGAATACGTCATTAGCGGTAACATCCTGGTTCGCCAGCGCGGCACCAAGATCCATCCCGGCTGGAACGTCGGCATGGGCAAAGACCACACTTTGTTTGCGACAACCGAAGGCCTGGTCCATTATGAGACCATGCCCGGTGGCCGTAAAAAGGTGCACGTCGTTACCCTCCCCGAGGAATAATAACGCGTATTCACTTTTGAAAGGAACGATACGAAATCATGAAAAAAGACATTCATCCCGAATATTACCCTGATGCGGTAGTGGTTTGCGGTTCCTGCGGGAACACCTGGACGACCGGGTCCACGAAAAAAGAGATCCGCACCGAGGTTTGCTCGAACTGTCATCCCTTCTACACCGGTCAACAGCAGCGCATCCTGGACCGCGAGGGTCAGGTGGATCGCTTCTATAAGCGGTTGCAGGCTCGCAAGGACTATATCGAAGACCAGAAGGCCAAAGAGGAAGAAAAAGTTTCCCCCGATCGCCCGATCGAAGAGCTCGAACTGGGTACCAGGGTGGACAATGTCCTGGACGAAGCCGGTTTGAAGACGATTGGCGACGTTTTGGAACGGCTGGAAGGCGGCGAAAAGGCTATGTTGGATATTTCCGGTTTCGGCCGCAAGTCGCTGATTGACCTCAAGAAAGCTCTGCGCCAGATGGGCTACAAGCTCCCCGAGGCAGCAGAAGAGATCACCGTATAAACAAATCCAAGATCGAAAAATGGTAAACTTAACAGGCAGATGACATATCATCTGCCTGTCGTTTTATGTATATCTTGTTTCCCTGGGAGCAATTATTATGAAACATGATGTTGGATCATTGGAGGTGATTTGCGGGTCCATGTTTTGCGGCAAGACGGAGGAATTGATCCGCCGTCTGCGCCGGGCCCGGATCGCAAAACAAAATGTGCAGGTATTTAAACCGGCGATTGACAACCGCTTTGACGTGGCGAAGGTCACATCGCATTCAGGATTGGATGTGGATGCGGTCCCGGTCGGCAACTCGGCCGAGATCCTGAAAAAACTTGATCCGGAAACGACCGTGGTTGGCGTAGATGAGGCCCAGTTCTTCGATGATGAGATCGTGGAAATTGTCGATCAGTTGGCAGATAAAGGCTTGCGGGTGATCGTGACCGGGCTGGATACGGACTTCCGTGGTGAACCCTTTGGCAAGATGCCGGTCCTGATGGCCCGGGCAGAGAAAGTGGAAAAGCTGCGGGCGATCTGCATGGTCTGCGGTGAGGAAGCTAGCCGGACTCAGCGCCTGGTGAACGGCAAGCCGGCGCGTTATGACGACCCGATCGTTGTCGTGGGGGCACAGGAATTGTATGAAGCCCGCTGCCGACAACATCACGATGTGCCACGAGATTAGGTGATTGGAGCCCCCGATGAAGGATTATCAATCTTTTCTGGCCGAAGTCTTAATCCCGGAGGAAGAACTCAAGCAGCGGATCGCTGAGCTGGGCGCAGAGATCAGCCGTGATTATGCTGACCAGGAGATCCTGGCTATTTGTATTCTGCGCGGTGGGGTGATGTTCCTGACAGACCTGATCCGGTGCATTGAGCCACCTGTGGCAATTGACTTCATGGGTGTCTCGTCGTATGGCGCGGGCGTCCGGGAGTCGGACGGCCAGGTGCGCATTACGCTTGACCTGACCACATCGATTGCCGGCCGAAACGTATTGATCGTGGAAGATATCATCGACAGCGGTAACACGCTGGCATCGGTGGTCGAAATGTTGCGCACACGAAATCCCGCCAGCCTGGAAATTTGCACCTTGTTGAATAAATCCACTCGCCGGGAGGTGGATGTACCGATCAAATATTGCGGTTTTGAGATTCCTGATAAATTCGTGTTCGGTTACGGCCTCGATATGGACGAATATTTTCGGAACCTGCCGTTCATTGGCGTAGTAGATCTGGAAAAATATGAGGCTTTGGACTGATCCGGCTATCACGACGCTGATCGCGATCGTCCGGGACGAGTTGTTGGGCGATCAGGCGGTTTATCTTGTGGGCGGTGCGGTGCGTGACTTGATCCTGAGGCGGCCGCTCCACGATTTGGATTTCGCCATGGCGGATAGGCCTATTCGGGTGGCCAGGAGGCTGGCGCGGCGATTAAATGCCGGCTTTTTCGTACTGGATGATGAGCGCCACACGGCCCGTGTGGTTCATGCCCTGCCTGATGGGCAACCTTTTCCCTTGGATTTTGTACAGTTTACCGGTTTGGACCTGGCAGCGGATTTACGAAACCGGGATTTCACGCTGAATGCCATGGCTATTGACCTGGCCGAACCGGAACGGGTGATTGACCCATTGGACGGTCAGGCGGACCTTGAGGCCGGTATGCTGCGACCCTGCAGCGACCGGGCTCTGTTAGATGACCCGGTCCGGACTTTGCGCGCCGTGCGCCTGGCGAATCAATTTGGGTTCAGCTATGCATCTGGCTTGATGGAGCAAATGCGCGCCGCAGCGCAACACCTCTCGCAAACCTCGGTGGAACGCCAGCGGGATGAGTTCTTCCGGATCCTGGAAGGACCAAGTCCGGCCGCCGGCGTACAGGATTGCTGGGAAGCGGGCATTTTAGACGTGCTGCTGCCGCCGCTGGCAGACCAGGCAGCAATTCCCCCTTCACCACCGCATCAATATCCTTTGTTAGAGCACACGCTTAGGGCGGTAGGGGCGTATCAACGGATTTTGGAAGGGGTTGTTGGTACAGACTCCCCCAGCACTCCGCTTGCGGGGGGAACAGAAGACAAAGTAGTTGAAGAAACCGGGTGGTTAGCTGCTGCTAGAGATTACCTTGGGGATTTTTCTTATGAAGCAAAGGACTATCTCACTGAGGCGGTGACTCCCGGGCGATCCGTGTGGGGGCTGGCCTTGCTGGGAGGGCTGCTGCATGACGTCGCCAAGCCGGCGACATTATCTGAGGGAGAGGATGGGCGTCTGCACTATGACGGACATGATAAGGCCGGTTCGGAGATGGCCTGGGATCTGGCGCGCGGCTTGCAATTGAGCAATGCCGAGGCGGAATGGGTCCAGACTTTTGTACGCTATCACATGCGGCTGCTGCCAATGGTGCGGAAAGGACACGAGCCAACGCGTAAACGGATCTATCACTTTTTCCAGAACACCGGCCAGACTGGTGTGGCGATCGCACTGTTTTCGCTGGCTGATACGGTCGCAACTTACGGCCCGGAACTTTCTAAATCACATTGGGAGACATCGCTGATGGTCGTCAGAGAGCTCCTTAAGGCGTGGTGGCAGGCGCAGGAAACAGTCATTGCCCCGAAACCCTTGCTGAACGGCAACGACCTAAAACGCGAATTTGAACTGAAACCAGGTAAGCGGATCGGCGAGTTGCTGGGGCTTTTGACCGAGGCGCAGGCTGCCGGCGAGATCCGGTCGATCGAAGAAGCTCGAACGTTTATTGAGCGCCAACTCAGAAAAAGGGATTAAGGTGGGACGCATGATTACGCATATCCACGATATCAATATCGGTTACGAACAATTGGGGCAGGGCAAAGCACCCTTAGTTTTGATCCATGGCTTTGGCCTGGACCGCACGATCTGGCGGGCGATGGCGGAACAATATTTGGCGGACTATCGTGTCATCCTCCCGGACGTACGCGGTCATGGGGAGAGTGACGCGCCCGAAGGGTCTTATCCGATGTCACTATTGGCCTCGGACCTGGCGGGATTGCTGGATCTGCTGGAAATTGAGCAGGCTGTGGTTTGTGGGCATTCGATGGGGGGCTACATTGCCCTGGCCTTTGCCGCCCAATTCCCGGACAGGTTGGCCGGATTGGGATTGATCAC
Organism: Chloroflexota bacterium; assembly: GCA_034189815.1. Classification (GTDB taxonomy): domain Bacteria; phylum Chloroflexota; class Anaerolineae; order Anaerolineales; family Anaerolineaceae; genus Brevifilum. Next base: position 2,237 of record JAXHUD010000005.1, on the reverse strand, counting down.
CACCCGAGCGGAAGCCGATTCACCGCAGAAGCGCGCGGGACGTTATGAATTGGTGGAGGCTGTTAGGGAGCGTGGATCGATGGCTTTGGCTGAGACCTTGGCGCCTCGGCTCAGCCGCGATGCGGAGCTGGTTCGGAGAGCCTATGAGATGATCGCAGCGACATCACCCCAGGGGATAATCGGCGCGGCGTTGGGTATGGCGGAGCGGCCCGACCGGACGGCGCTGTTGAGTGAGTTGAACGTACCTGGGCTGGTGGTGGCAGGCAGGAAGGATCAAATTATTAATTTAGAAGCTGCACGCAAAATGGCGGAGCGGTTGCCAATGGGAGAGTTCCGTTTAATTGATGATGCAGGGCATTTACCCATGTGGGAAGAACCAGAGATGCTTGGGTCGGTATTGGATCGCTTCCCAAAAGAAATACATTTTTAGAAACTTTTAAGTTCTTCTTTCGTAGGTAGAATAGCTGGCTCCAAGGCGCCAGAGATATTATTTCTCAATTGAGAAGGATAAGCATGGATATCGATACAATTTACGCCCGGCGGAGCATTCGAAAATACCAGGATAAGCCAGTCGAGAAAGAAAAACTGGAAACCCTGCTGAAGGCGGCGATGGCCGCGCCATCAGCGATGAACAATCGTCCCTGGGAGTTTGTGGTGGTGACGGCGCCTGAGAAGATGGAAGAGATCAGGAGCGCTCTGATGTTTGGGAAACATAATGCACCAGCTGCTATTGCGGTCTGTGCAAGAACATCCGGCCTCAGGAATGCAATTTCAGCAAAATATTGGGTACAGGATTGCAGCGCGGCGACCGAGAATATTCTTTTGGCAGCAGTCGAATTAGGTTTAGGTTCTGTTTGGTTGGGCGTGCATCCTGTGCATAACTTTTCCAAACGAATCGCCAAAGTTCTGGAATTACCTCAGAATATCACACCGTTGAATGTTATTTATGTTGGGTATCCTGCAGAAGAGAAAGCACCCCGGACCCAATATGACGCCAAACGGGTGCACTGGGAGCGTTATTAGGATCAGTTGTCCATTTCCTGCTCATACTTGATCAGGAGTTCCGTCTCCCTGGCGATGTCCATCCCAACTTTCAGCTTCTTGCGTCTGAGTTGCGGCTGGAGCCATTCCAGTGTGTCTGCGACCGTTTCGGAGAGAGGCGTAAAGGTCAGCCCGGCTTTGACGGCTTTGTCGTTATTGATATTGTAGAACCCTGCAAATTCGTGATCCGTATTGGGCACCCAAAGGGGCAGGTCAGACCAGGGTTTGACGCCTTCACGAAGCAGGAAGGGTTCATCCACCCAGGTGAAACTGGCGTCCGTATCGGCAGCCTCCCGACATGCTACCAGCAGTGACCCGAAGGTGGCTGGTTTTTTAGGGCCGGTGACGTTAAACACGCCCTCCTGCTCACGTTCGATCGTTTTGATGATGAAAGCTGCCAGATCTCGCACGTCGATGAACTGCAGGTTCGCGCTGGGGGGCGCGGGAGCAAGGACCTTCCCGCCAAGGGACACTCGCCAAGGCCAATAGGTAAATCGGTCGGTGGGATCGTTAGGTCCCACGATCAGACCGGGGCGGATGACGACAACCCGGCCGGGGAAGTTTTGTTGGATCTCATATTCACAAAGCGCTTTCAGTGGCCCATAGGCAGCGCCAGCGGGGTCCGCATCTTCCGGGTTCTCCAGCTGTGCAAGGGGATAGTCCTCCCGGATATCGGGATTTCGGAAGTCGTGGTAGACCGAAACCGTCGAGATGAAGACATAGGTCTGGGCCTTCTTGGAAAGTGCCTTTGCGGATTCCCTGACCACCTCTGGCAGGAAGCCGCTGGTGTCGATCACAGCGTCCCATTTGCGCCATTTGAAGGCGCTCAGGTCGCCATCCCGATCTCCGATCAAGTTCTTTACATCGGGAAACATATCGGGGTTGGTTTTTCCCCGGTTAAATAGGGTTGGGGTGTGCCCTGCTTTGAGCATGGCTTCCACCAGTGCGATTCCCAGGAAACGTTTTCCGCCTAAGATTAGAATTTTCATAGGTCCTCTTCTTGCTGCCGCCGATCTCAGCGGCGAACGACATCCTGCAGCCGTAACGCTGCGCTGGTTTCAAGTTCTGCAATGAATTTCACCTGGCTGGCAAGGCGGTCGAAAAGCTGTCCTGTTTCTGCATCATCCAGGGGGAAAGATTTGTTGATCCGATTTTCGACCGTACGCAAGGATTTGAGCGCTTTTTGCATCCCCTTG
>JAXHUD010000049.1:0-15041 GCA_034189815.1 Chloroflexota bacterium | reverse complement strand
CGCTCAGATGAATTCTTTTGGTCTATTTTTCAGAGACGTAATTCGAGCCCTGTTGGACTTTTTTGGGGTTCAAAAATGGGTGTTCGGTTGTTAAAGCTTAGGTTTTTGCAGTAGAGTCATAAATAGTTTATTAAAATTTATACATATGATCCATGACTTAATTTTCGACTCGCCCCCGAGCAATATGCGCCATCAGGGCCTGGGTGGAAAAATCCTTATCCTGCATATCCACCAAATAGCCCGGCGCCCAGAAATCATTCGGGTTTTTCGCCTCCCGCAGGTTCGGATACACACGGAAGATGCGTTGGGTGGTCTTGGCCCGCACGATTTGCAGCATCTCGCGGGTCAGGACCTCGGGGAAATCGGACAGCGTCCAGCGCAGGTAGTCGGGCCGGACGGCAAGCGCCGTCAGCTCCCAACCATAGCTCCGGCAAATCTCGGGCAGCCAGCGGCGCAGCTGCTGTGCCAGGCCGCCTACCAGGAAGTGACGCGTGGCGCGCGGCGCCAGATAAAGCGTCACATCGCCGACCGTCTCCTCAACCGCCGGCTGGGCGGTCGCAACAAAGAAGGGTCGCGTGTCTTCCACCACAGTCTGCGTGGAGGGGTCATGGCCGATTGCGGGCCCTTGCCCTGCGCTGCCGGCACGGGCGTCTGCCAGGTCGTAATTATCCTGAAAGATGCTAACCAAATCCTCTTCCGGATGCGGCATCTCGACCAGCGGCTGCCAGGCGGGCTCATATGCAGGGTCACCAACGCGGTCTCCTGCTCCGGGCTCAATATGTTCCCAGGCGCCTTTATCGGATAGGGGATTTACTTCCTGTTCTGCAGCCACACGGCCTCCAGCCTGATCGAGTCTTATGTAATTCTAATCCATTTACCGGACGCGCTCCACCTGAGTGGCAGCGATCCAATCTGGGCTTGAAAAGCCAATCTTTAAACCATCCCATAAATTGCAAGGAGTGGGCCAAAACACATCCTGTAAAAAAGCGCAAAGAAATGCTTCATGATTAATAAATTTGACTTCCCTTAGAAACAATTACCGGCAATCGACAGATGGCTGCTCAATGGGACGCTGTTTCACAGGTGCGCGCCGGTCGGTCGCCCGGACCAGCAGCAGGATCACAATCACATTAAACAGACTGATAAATCTCAAACGAAGTACCCGTTATATATACAGCCGCTTTTGTTAGGCTTTTCCATTGAATCATAAATTTGAGCATGGTAAAATGAATATAATATAACAAATATGAGAAGATTAGTCATATAATTCCCGGAAGGAGTAATATGCCCCTCTCGCAAGAGAAAAAAAAGGAAATGTTCTGGATGATGCTGCTCTCCAGAAGAGTAGATGAGCGCGCCTGGGTGCTGCATCGTCAGGGCAAGATCGCATTCCACATATCCGGGATCGGCCAGGAGGCGGCGCAAGTAGGCGCCGTCTACGCACTTAAAAAGGGCAAGGACTGGCTGGTCCCCTATTACCGCGACCTGGCGATGATGCTTGCGCTGGGGATGACCCCGACCGAATTCATGATGAGCCTGATGGGCAAAGCCGCCGAACCGACTTCCGGCGCCCGGCAGATGCCCAGCCACTTCAGCCTGCGCCGGGCCAACATCGTCAGCCATTCCGCCCCCGTCGCCACCCAATCCCCGCATGCCTCGGGCATCGCCTTCGGCATCAAAATGGATGGCAGCGACGCGGCCGTGCTGACCTGCATCGGCGAAGGCGCTACCTCGCAGGGCGAATGGTACGAGGCGGTCAACTTCGCAGCCGTACACACCCTGCCCGTGGTCTTCCTGGTTGAAAACAACCAATATGCCATCTCGGAACCACAGGAAATGCAGATGGCCGTCAACAGCGCCGCCGATAAGGCTTGCGGGCTGGGGCTGCCCGGCATCCAGGTGGACGGCACCAGAGTCTTCGAGGTCTACGAGACCGTGCTGGGAGGGATCGAAAACGCCCGCAAGGGCGAGGGCGCCAGCGTGATCGAGGCCAAGATGTACCGCCTGACCCCCCACTCCTCCGATGACGACGACCGTTCCTACCGCACCCGGGAGGAAGTCGAAACCCACAAAGAACAGGACCCGATCCTGCTCGCCAAGGAGCAGCTCATCGAAGAAGGATTGCTGACCGAAGAAGACTATGAAAAACTGGAAGAAAAAGCCAAGACGGTCGTTGATGAAGCCGTGAAGGCTGCCAACGAAGCGCCCTATCCCAAGGGAAACGAGGCCGCCTACCCGGTCTATGCCGGCGAGGAGGTGCAACATGGCTGAGATCACCTTAGTTGAAGCGATCCGCCAGGCCATGGACGAAGAGCTGGCACGGGATGAAAACGCCTTTGTGATCGGTGAAGATGTCGGCGTACGCGGCGGCGTCTTCCGGTCCACCGTCGGCCTGTTCGACAAATATGGCCCCGAGCGAGTGGTCGATTCACCTCTTGCGGAGCTGACCATCGTCGGCGTGGGCATCGGCGCGGCGCTTTATGGCAAACACCCAATCTGCGAGATCCAGTTCGCAGACTTCATCTTCCCTGCCTTCAACCAGATCGTCTCCGAAGCGGCCAGGATGAACTACCGCTCCAACGGCGACTGGACCGTGCCGATGGTGATCCGGGCGCCTTATGGCGGCGGCATCGGCGGCGGCCTTTACCACTCCCAGAGTGTGGAAGCCTTCTTCGCTCATGTCCCCGGCCTGAAGGTCGTGATCCCCTCCAACCCCTACGACGCCAAAGGCCTGCTCAAATCGGCCGTGCGAGATCCCAACCCGGTGATGTTCTTCGAACCCAAGAAGGGTTACCGGCTGATCAAGGGTGAAGTACCCGATGACGAAGAATACACCGTGCCCATCGGCCCCGCCAAGGTGAGCCGGGAGGGCCGGGACCTGACCGTCTTCTCCTACGGCATGATGCACCACTATGCCCTGCAGGCGGCCGAGACCGTCGCCGGGGAAGGTATCGAGGCCGAGGTGGTGGACCTCCGGACGCTGTATCCCGTTGACCGGGAGACGATTCTCAAGTCGGTGAAGAAGACCAGTAAAGCGCTGATCGTCCACGAAGACAACCTGACCGGCGGCTACGGCGCAGAAATTGCAGCCACCATCGCGGAATGGGGCTTTATGGACCTGGATGCACCGGTGCGGCGGTTGGCCGGCCCGGACGTGCCCGGCGTGCCGTTCAGCCATCCCATGCAGAACTGGTTCATGATCAGTCCCGAAAAGATCGCCGATGCGATCCGGGACCTGGCGGCGTTCTAGCCGGCGGGAATATCAACTTTTAAAGCAAGGACACCGAGGAGGTTCCATGCCAACCAAAGTCATCATGCCCAAATTGGGCGAATCCGTGGTAGAAGGCACCGTCACGGCCTGGATGAAAAATGAAGGCGAAAAGATCGAGGAATACGAATCCCTCTTGGAAGTAAATACGGACAAAGTGACCACCGAGGTCCCCAGCCCGGCAGCGGGGATACTCCTGAAGATCCTCGTCCCCGAGGGCGAGACCGTGGCAGCGGAGACGGTTCTGGCCTGGATCGGCGAACCCGGCGAAGCACTCCCGGAGGCAGACGAGACGCCTGAGCAGGACCACGAACCCCACGAAACGCCCGATGCCGAATCGATCACCGACGAACCGGTGATGGTGCGGCCCGCCGGGCGCGACCAGGACCTGGGATATATCTCCCCCGTGGTGGCCCGGTTGGCCCGCGAGAAGAATGTGGACCTGGCCAAAGTGCCGGGCAGGGGGATGAACGGCCGGATCACCAAGCAGGACGTCCTGGCCTATCTCAAAGACCACAAAGCGGAAGCTGAAGTGCCCATCTGGGAGACCCCCGCCGATGGGGATCTCTTCCGCCCCACCGAAATGGTCTTCGGCAAACAAAAGGACGCTCCCCAGGCCCCCTCGACAGAAACCGTTGGTCCGGGTGAGACGCTCCCCCTGTCGCCTATGCGCAAGCGGATCGCCGAGCATATGGTGCAAAGCAAACGCACTGCCCCGCACGTGACCACCGTGATGGAAGCGGATATGAGCCGAGTGGCCGCCCACCGCCAGGCTGAAAAAGGCCGTAGGCAGGGTTTAAATCTGACTTACACGGCCTACTTCCTTAGCGCGATCATCAGCGGTCTCAAGACGGTACCGCTGGCGAATTCCTCCTGGACGGACGAAGGCATCCGCCTGCACAAGCAGGTCAACCTGGGCATGGCTGTTGCGCTGCCCGATGGCGGCCTGATTGTGCCCGTGATCCGCAACGCCGATGAGCTCTCGCTGAGCGGTCTGGCCCGCCGGGTCAACGACCTGGCCGAACGGGCGCGAGCGGGCAAGCTCTCCCCCGACGACGTCCAGGGTGGGACCTTCACCCTGACCAACCACGGCACCAAGGGCTCGCTCTTCGCCACCCCCGTGATCAACCAGCCCCAAAGCGGCATCCTCGGCGCCGGCATGATCCAAAAACGGGCTGTGGTGATCCATGACGCGATCGCGATCCGGCCAATGGTCTATCTCAGCTACACCTTTGACCATCGAATTCTGGATGGCGCCTCGGCCGATTCCTTCCTTGCAGCCGTAGTCCAGTCCCTCGAAAACTGGCCAGACCCCTGAGCCATATTCATATAATGAAGACTCAAAAGGTCTCATTCGGTATAATTGAATCACCAAATATGGTCCTTTCGCGTGATCGTGCATCAAAATTAAAATACAAAGAAAGAGAGTCCTTTAGATGAAAGAATATGATGTCGTTGTGATCGGTGCAGGCCCGGGCGGCTATGTTGCGGCCATCCGCAGCGCCCAACTTGGATTAAAGACGGCCATCGTGGAAAAGCGATTCCTGGGTGGCGTTTGTTTGAACATCGGCTGCATCCCCTCCAAAGCCCTGCTCAAGAACGCGGACGTGGCCCACACGCTGCGGGAACGGGGCAAGGAATTCGGGTTCAGCTTTGACAACCTTGAACTGGACTACAGTACGGCCTTCGACCGCAGCCGCAAGGTTTCCCAGAGGCTTGTGCGCGGGGTGAACTTCCTGATGAAAAAGAACGAAATTGATGTCCACATGGGCGCAGCCAGGCTGACGGCCAAAAACACTGTCGAAGTGACACCTGACGAAGGCGAGGCCGAAACCCTCAAAGCCAAGGACATCGTCATCGCCACCGGCGCTCACCCCTTCGTGATCCCCGGCGTGGAACTGGACGGCGAAAAAGTGGTTGATTATGAAGCCGCAATCATGCGTGAAGAATTGCCAGGCTCAGCCGTGATTATCGGCGGCGGCGCGATCGGCGTCGAGTTCGCCACGATCTGGAGCGGCTACGGTGTGGACGTGACCATCGTAGAGATGCTCGACCACCTGCTGCCCCTTGAAGATCAGGCGATCAGTAAAGAGATCGAGAAAGCCTACAAGAAGCGCGGCATCAAGGTGATGACGGGCGCCAAAGTCAAAAGCGTCAGCGCAACCAAATCCGGCAGCGAGGTCACCGTGGAAGGCGAAGACGGCGAAAAAACCCTCGAAGCCGACCTGACTTTGGTGGCGATCGGTTTCCGGCCCAACACGGAAGGCTTGGGCCTGGAAGATGTCGGTGTGAAGCTGACCGAGCGCGGCCATATCGAAATTGACGATCACATGGCCACCAGCGTGGACGGCATCTGGGCCATCGGCGACGTGACCGGCAAGCTGCTGCTGGCGCATGTGGCGCAGGCTATGGGCGTGGTGGCGGCAGAGAGCATCGCCGGCGTGGAGACCGTGACCCTGGATTACGACATGATGCCCCGGGCCACCTACTGCTCCCCGCAGGCCGCCTCCTTCGGCTACACCGAAGCGGAAGCCAAGGAAAAAGGCTACGACGTCGCCGTGGGCGAATTCCCCTTCATGCCCAACGGCAAAGCCCTCGCTCTGGGCGATAAAGAAGGTTTTGTCAGGATCGTGACCGACAAGCAGTACGGCGAGATACTCGGCGCCCAGTTGGTGGGGCCGGATGTCTCCGAGCTGCTGCCCGAACTGACCCTGGCGCAGCGCTTTGAGCTGACCGCCCATGAGATCGGCCGCAACGTGCACGCCCACCCAACCCTCAGCGAAGCGCTGATGGAAGCCGCCGAAGGCGCGCTGGGCAAGGCTATTCACATTTAGGCGCGAAATTGCTACAATTGACTTAACAGGCGGATCTGGTATCCCCTTAAAGACATTCCCGGAATGAGACTCATTCCGGGAATGTTGTTTTTCCTTGTCAATGACGGAAAGCTTAAGATTTTTCAGACATATCAAGCTGTGCATGCGTGAATTGTCTTTGAAGATTAATTAATCGATACGGTCGGACTAACCTTTCACCGAGCCCGCCATCAACCCGCGCACGAAGTAACGCTGCAGTGCCAGGAAGACGATCAGCGGCACGACCATGCTGACAAAGGCAGCGGCGGTCATCAAATGCCAGTCCTGTCCCTTTTCACCCACAATCGAGGCCAATGCATAGGTCAGCACCCGGTTCTTCTCGTTCAGGAAGATCAATGCGACCAGGTAATCGTTCCATAACCAGAGGAACTGGAAGATCGCAAACGAGGCCAAAGCGGGGACAGAGAGCGGGAGAATCAGCCGGATAAAGATCGTGAAGTTCGATGCGCCATCGATGAACGCCGATTCCAACAGCTCCCGGGGAATGGTGCTGATGTAGTTATACAGTAGATAGGTCGCCAGCGGCAAGCCGAAACCCGTGTGAGCAAGCCAGATACCCAGGAAGGTACCATTGAGGCCCAGGCTCACGTAGTCCCGCAGGATTGGCACCAGCGCAATCTGAAGCGGCACTACCAGCAATGCGACGATAATCACAAAGAAAATATTCCTGCCCGGGAATTTCAACCAGGCAAACCCAAAGGCGGCAAAGGCCGCAATCAGGATCGGAATGATCGTACCCGGAATGGAGACCGCCATCGAATTCAGAAAAGCGGCGCTAAGATCATTACCCTGCCGCGTGATGGTGTTCCCACTGGCATCTGTATACGTGATAGTCTTGCCGGTCAACACATCCAGGTAGTTTTGGATGGTGAGATCCGTCTCAAAGCCCACCCATTCTCTTTCGCTGACGGTTATTCGCCGGGTTCGCTTATTGCCATACCATTGCAGGAATCGACCATCCTCCAGGGTGATCCCCTCGCGCCACTCTTCAAATGTGGCCGTCGTCCCTTCGAGCGTTATAGGCCCATCAGCGTCGACCGAATCATCGAGCACTATTTCATCCGTCTGAACATATTCCCGGTGTGGGAATACGGTCCACCATCCCGATTGAAAGATCTTGTCACTCTGACGGAAAGAAGTAATCAACACACCAACAATGGGAATTAGCCAGATAATACAAATCAGGATCAGGACACCATTGGTGATGACTTTACGCATCGTGTTTTTCTTCTTATAGTTTGCAGCCATCAGAACGCCTTCCTTCCTGTGTTATATTGGCGCACGTTATTGATAATCACCGGGGAAACTGCCAGCAGCAAAACGATAGCGATCGCCGATGCCCTGCCGGCATTGTTATAGGTGAAGCTTTGCAAATAAAACTCATTTGCAATAACGTTGGTGCCAAAGTTCCCCCCTGTCATCACCCTGACGATATCAAATGTCTTTAGACTAAAGATCACAATTGTCGTTATGACCGTGATGAGGGTACCGCGTATATATGGAATGATGATGCTGAAAAAGGCCTTCGCTTCTGTGGCGCCATCGATTCGCGCGGCTTCCAGCAATTCTGCCGGAACGCCTTTAATGGCAGACGATAGGATCACCATCGCATACCCGGTTTGTAACCAGATCATGATCACGATCAGAAAGAAGTTATTCCAGGGCGGAATATTCAACCATGGCTGGGCTTGGCCGCCGAAGGCGCTCACAATGGCGTTTAATAAACCAATTTCTTGGATATTTACGCCTGTGCCTTTATAAGTGTAGATAAATTTCCAGATGACGCCAGCGCCAACAAAGGAAATCGCCATCGGCGTGAAGATGATCGATTTATAAAGCACTTCCAGTTTGGTTCGGTCTGCCAAAATCGCCACAAGAAGACCAAGCGAAACGCTCATCCCGGTGCCAAAGATCAACCAAAGCAGGTTGTTGCGAAAGGTTTCCAACATGCGGGGATCCGTGAAAGCGTAAATATAATTTTCAAAACCCACAAAAGTATCGCCGAGGTTGTTCTGGAAACTTGCGAACAGCGTGCGGATCACAGGCACGGCCAGGAACCAGCCCATAATGGCGAGTGCGGGGCCCACAAAAATAAAGGGCTGCAACCGCGCGGTCCATTCTTTGGGTAATTTCTCAACGAGCCAGTTCAACACCCAATATAAGAGCGCGACCCCCCCAACACCCCAGATGATCGCGACAAGAACCTGGACAATTTGGGGGGCGTTTGCATTGCTAAGGAAAATATAACCCCGCCAAAGGACCAAAAAGGTTGCTGCGGGAACCGCAATGGAGACTAAAATCTGTCCCAGGGTGGTGCCAACCCATCCGATTATGCCAGTCTTTCTTTTCATTTTGTCATTCGATTGTTGCATGCACACACCTCCTCCATCGAAAAGGAATAGCCGAAGAGCAGGAGTTATTCCCTCCTGCCCTTCAGTTGTTTAATCAGGCAGAGAAACTCCGCCCTTTCTTCCTATTGTTACTCTGTCGGCCAGGAAGCGTCAATTTCCTGTAAAGCGGTTTCACGATCAACCGCACCGCTCACATAGTCAGTCATGTATTTCCAGAAGGTGCCCTGTCCAACTGCGGCAGGCATCAGGTCTGATGCGTCGAAGCGGAAAGTGGTCGCCTGGCTGATGATCTCAGCAACACCCCGGGTAACGGGATCGGCGTACCAATCAAAATCGACATCATTCTGAACGCCAATGGCGCCGCCGGATTCAATCCAGACTTTCAGGGATTCGCCGGTTGAGAAATACTGGAATACGGCACGAACTTCGGGGCGATCATTGAACATCGCATAGATGTCGCCAGCGCCCAAAACGGGGCGGCCATATTCTTCGTCGATCGGCGGGAAGTAGAAGAAGTCATAGTCGACGCCAGCTTCCATTTCCTCCGGGAAGAAGGTTGTAATAAAGTTGCCCTGGCGGTGTAACCAGCATTGCGGCGGGCTCTCAAACATGGGTTTGGGGGCGTCACCAAATTCAATTGTGGGGATAGCTGCGGTCCCGCCATAGACATAGGCGTCATTCATCCAGATCTGATCAATGTAATCCAGAGCCAGATTGACCTCAGGTGAGTCGAATTTCACATCGCCGGCGACCCAGCCATCGTAAACCTCAGGCGGGGCGACGCGCAGCAGCGTGTCTTCAATCCAGTCGGTCATGGTCCAGCCAGTAGCAGCGCCGGATCCAATCCCGATGCACCAGGGCGTATCACCATCAGAGGCGATTTGCTCGGTGAGGGCCATCAATTCGTCCCAGGTGGTGGGAACTTCGTAGCCAGCAGCGTCAAATTCAGCTTTGGGATAGAACACCAGGGATTTGCCGTTGGCGCGAGCCCAAATGCCAGCCATGAAATCTTCGCCATCGGGGCCTTCCATTGTCGCCAGGTTCAACCAGGCATCACTGTAGTTTTCCTGCAGCCATTCGGGGTTGATCACGTTGCGAACATCAAGCGGATAGCCCTTTTCGACCGCTGTTGCCAGCAAGCCGGGTTGGGGGTAGTCAATGATGTCGGGGGCGTCCCCAGCATCCAGACGGATGTTGATGGAGGCTTCGAACTCTTTGGAGCCTTCATATTGGATGTCAATGCCGGTAGCTTCCTCGAAGGGAGCGATGGAGTCATTGAAGACCACTTCGTCCTGATCGGTGAAAGGGCCGGCCATTGTCACGACGGTGCCTTCGTACATGCCGGCATAAGCATTGGCGAGTTCCTGCCCCTGGGGCATTGCCTCTACCATTTCCTCTGTCGGCTCTTCGGTTTCTTCATCCATAGGCTCTTCGGTCATAACCTCTTCGGTTTCATCGACCATGGGCTCTTCCGTTGGCGTTGCGGCCGGGGCGCAGGCGCCCAGCACGAAGCCGGAAACAAGGATGAGTGACAAAACGGTCAAAAATAATCTTTTCTTTTTCATTTTTCTCCTCTTTTTAAACTAAAGGTTTGGAAAGCACTACGTTCTGTATTTTCAATATACCTCCTTTATTAATTGATTCTCAAACAAGTTGTGCGGTTGAGTCGCGAACAATCAGTTCCGATTCGATCCTTTGGTGTCGGATCTGAACTGTATCGCTCTTAATTAAATCCAATAATAACAAACAGGCTGCTTTTGCCAGTTTTTGAGCAGGGAGATGGACGGTGGTCAGGGGTGGGGAAGCGAATTTAGCCCAGGGAATGTCATCGAAACCCACAACCGATAAGTCTGCTGGCGCCTGCAGACCTTTGGCCCGGATGGCCGAAAGGGCGCCCATGGCGACGTTGTCGCTGGCAACAAAGACAGCGGTAAAGTCCGGGTCCTCTTCCAAAAGATCCTGCATGCAGGCGAATCCGCTTTGGGGGTCGAAATCCGCATAACGCACCAGTTTTTGATCGTAAACAATGCCCGCCTCCTCAAGCGCATCTTTATAACCCAAAAGACGTTCCTGTGCAGAGCTAAATGAAATGCCGGCATTTGTAATGCAGGCGATGCGGCGATGATTCTGTTCAAGCAGATGGCCAACCGCCATTTTTGCCGCTGCTCGGTTATCCAGGTCCACGGATGATAAATTCGTTTCAGTCAACGTTCCCATTAATACGGCGGGAACCTCCAGGGATGCCAATTCCTTCAGGCCTCGGTCATCCTCCCGCGGGGTCAGGAGGATCATGCCATCAATGTGCTTGGCCTGGATCAATTTTCGATAAACGGTAATTTGTTCGCCCGCTTCCACCCATTCAACCAACAGGCTGAGATTCGTTTTCTTTACAACGTCCAGCAGACCGCCGATGATCTGGGGCAGGAATGTATCAGATGCGATGTATCGGGGGCTGCGGGTCATCACCAAACCTATTGCCTTCGCGCTTCGACTCGCCAGCGCCTGAGCTGTGATGTTCGGCACATATCCCAGCTGATCAATGGCATCGATAACTTTTTGCCGCGTGCCTTCAGAAATGCTCTCGCGTTTTTCCACATTGAGCACAAAAGAAACGGTCGTGCGCGAGACTCCTGCGAGATCGGCGACATCCTGAGCGGTGATTGTCTTATCCAAATTCTTCTCTTCCATCCCTGGTTAATTCGGCGTTAACGCGCGTTAATAAGTTGATAACTTCAGTATAGCACAAAACATCCCCTCTTGTCTACATTGATTCCAATACGATTTTCCTCTGCTGGAATCTGAGTAAAACCATCAGTTGCCATTGCAAAGATAGTTCAATAAATCCGTTCTTTTGGCGTTAATTGCCAATTTAGAATAAATTCGTCAATCTAAGCCTGCATAAATCTCGCAAAGTCCACGCTCCAAAAGATTAATGGGTAGGCATTGGCTAAGACATGTCAATGATTCAGTGCCAATCCTTACAAAAGGCAATTCAATTTAAAGCCGCTGCACCAAATAATAAGACTCCGGGAATTTTAAAAAGCCCCGAAGTCTACTAGACCGAGTGTTTGATTGTGTACGTGTTCTTCCTTACACCACCCGCACCTGTGACCCCTGCGGGGTTTTCTCCACCTCGATCCGAGCCGGGAAGACATCCTTCAACTCCTCCAAATGCGTGATCACCAGGATCTTCTCGAAATCATCCCGCACCAGGTTGATCGCCTCCACCAACCGCTGGCGGCCGAGGGCATCCTGGCTGCCGAAACCCTCATCAATCACCAGAGTCTGGAGCCGCGCACCGGCCCGCCGCGCCAACATCTTCGAAAGCGCCAGGCGGATGGCAAAGTTCACCCGGAAAGCCTCCCCACCGGAGAACATTTCGTAATCCCGGTCGCCCAGGTTGTCGGCGATCACCAGGTCAAGGGTCTCCTTGAAATCTTCACGTTTGGCATCTTTGAACTCACGTTGGGTCTCAAAGCGGAAGGACATCCGTCCATCGCTGAGCCTCGCCAGCAGGTCATTGGCCGTCTCCTGAATCTCGGGCAAGGCCTGTTCAATCAACAGCGCCGGCACGCCGTCCTTGCCAAACGCCTTTTCGAGCTGCTTTAAATTGGCGATCCGCAGGGTGAGGGCCTCGCGTTCTTCCACCAGACCCGCCTTGCGATCCCGCAGCGTATCCAGAACGACTACCTTCTGCCTCGCCCCGCCCACCGCCAGCCGCAGCCTGTTTTCCTTCTCCTGCATGTCGTGCAGGTCAGCTTCCGCCGCCGTGATGTCGGGCAGCTCCGCTTCCGCGGCAGCAAATTGAGCCGCCGCGTCGGTGTGCGCTTCGGTCAGCTTTTCGAGCGCTTCGGCTTGCTCGGTTAATTGCTCTTCCAGGCCGGCGACCTCGCGTTCAATTGGGCCCAGGGCGGCCTTGGCCTGTTCCAGAGCGCGCAGGTCCGCTTCCGCCTCACGGCCCGCCTGCTCCGTCCGGCGCAGTTTCTCGTGCGCCTCCAGGTCATACCCCAGCGCTTCCAATTCTGCATCGATTTCACCTAGCTTCTTGCGGGCTTCCTCGGCGAAGGCTTCCTTCTCCAGCGCGGCCTCAATCTCGGCCAGGCGGGCTGCGCCGCCCGCTTCCCAGGCCTCGCGCTGTATTTCCAGCGTTTCCAGTTGATGCCCCAGGCGGTCCGCCCGCCGGGTGGCCTCCCGCAGCGTGCGCTCCACGCCTTTCAGATCCGCCAACTGCGCGCCCAGCTCCTGTAACTGCGTCTCGAAAGTCTCCAATAGATTCTTGTTCTCTCGGAAGCGGTCACCCAGCTCTGCGCCCTCGGCCGAGAGCGAATCGATCAGGGTCTCGCGTTCGTCTGCCGCCAACGGCTGGCCGCATAAGGGGCAGGTCGCGCCTTGGGCCACCTGAAGCTGATCAATCCGGTCCTTGAGTTCGTGCATCTCGTCCCGCAGGCGAGGGTTCTCGGCCTTGGCGTCCGCCTGTTTGGTCTGCAGTTCTCGCAGTTCCGCTTCCAGCTTCTGACGCTGATCCAGCTTGACCTGGGCAGTCTCAGCCGCTTCCCGGGCTTCCTTTAAAGATTTCTCAAGGCCGGCGGCCTCCGCCTGGTCTTTTTCCAACGCGGCGCCCTGCTCGGCCAGGCTCTGCTTTTCCTGTTCCAGCCGGGCCGCTTCCGATTGGATCTCAACCAGGGGCGCGTGCCGCAGCGCCTCATGTCGGCGGAACTGCTCGGCCACCTCCTCCATCGCTTCCAAGTCCTTGCGGGCAGCCTGCCAGTCAGCATAGGCCTGCTCAATCTCGGCTGCCTTCTCCAATGTCTCGCTGAACTGGTCCTGCTCCTCCCGCCGCTGCGTCAGCGTCTCCGTCAGGCGTGCCTTATTTCGTTCTGCATTCTCCAGTTGATTGCGCAGCGTCGCCAACAGTTTTCGCTGCTCATCCAGGGCGGCCCCCAGGCGCTGGACGTTTTCCAATGCAGCAGCGCGATCCTTGCGCTGGGCTTCCAGCTCGGCCAATCGTTCCTCCAGCTCGGCCAGGTGTTTCACCCGCTGCGGCCCCTCGTCCAACTCGGTTTGGATTTCGTTCAATCGGCCGTCCAGCCCGCGCACGTCCTTCTCCGTCCGACGGCGCTGTTTGCCAGCGGCCTCGCGATAGCTCTCCCAGATTTC
This sequence comes from Chloroflexota bacterium, assembly GCA_034189815.1. Classification (GTDB taxonomy): domain Bacteria; phylum Chloroflexota; class Anaerolineae; order Anaerolineales; family Anaerolineaceae; genus Brevifilum. The sequence goes on along the minus strand of JAXHUD010000049.1, from coordinate 1,392 downwards.
CAGCCCGAGGATATTGCTCAGGATCTGTTTCCGTTCGCTCGGGCGGGCCACAGCGAACTGATCCGCCTTGCCCTGCAGGAAGAACGAGGCATTGGTGAAGGTGTCGTAGTCCATGCGTAAGGTCTCAACGATCTTCGCATCGGTGTCGCGCAAGGTGCGTTCGGTGAGCGGCTTCCAGCGGTCCTCCTCCGCCCCCTTCAGGAGAATCGAGAATTCCACCGAGGAGGTCTTGCCGCGTGGGTTGGCGCGCTGCACCCGGTAGCGATTGCCCTCGTAGTCGAAATCCAGGATCACCTCGGCCGCCTTCACCTTGGGGTGAGTGTTGATCACTGACTCATCATGCTTGCGCGCCCGGCCAAAGAGCGCCCAGGTGATCGCATCCAGCAGGGACGACTTTCCGGCGCCGTTCTGCCCGGAGATGCAGGCCAGGTCAAAACCTGAAAAATTCAACGTCACCGGCTGACGATAGGAAAGAAAACCTTCAATTTTCAAGCGGACAGGGATCATCTTAAAAACCTAGTTCATCGAGGATATCATCATTGGAACGGCTCGTCTTCTCGGCTAGCAGCTCGGCCCAGAAGGTGTCATCATAACGACGGGAGCGGACCACGATCGGCATCGGCACACCCCAACCCAGCATCAGCACTTCCTCCTTGGGCTGCAAGCGCGCCAGCATCCCGCGTAGCGCCTCGCGCCCGGCCAGCCCCGTGAGTACCGCGGCGATGTCGTCCGAATCGCCCAGCCAGCCGGTGACCCGGGTGCCGAGCTGGGACATGACCTCATCGTAGATCTGCGAAGGCCGCTGGTCAATGATCAGCAGGGTGACATAATACTTGCGCATCTCTCGGGCAATGGTGCTGAACGTGGTCTGCGAGGCCATCTCCCGGTTCAGCAGTTTATGCGCCTCTTCCACCGCGATCACCAGCGGGCGCGGCTCGGCAGCCTGCCCCTTGCCGGAGCGGAAGTCGTTGGTCCGCCGCTCCCAGACCTGGCGGATGCGTCTCGTGAGCAGGTTGGAGACGAAAAGGTAATCCAGGTCGCTCTCATGGTTGCCGAAGGACAGCACCACGTGCTGGCCGTTGTCGAGGTTGTCGATCATCTGTTTGAGCGCATTTGCCGCAGGCTTCTCCACGATATAGGGCGCATTGAACAGCCGGCGCAGTTTGGAGTGCAACGCTTCGGCTGCTGTTGCATTTACGCCATGCTGATTCGCCCATTTTTCAATGGAGTCATCTGCAGGGACTTTGTTTCCAGCCTCGTCTCCGTCCTTTACATGCACACGCATTTGTTTGAAATTATGGAACCAACTCTGGCCAAATGACGCCCGCAGCGCCTCCAGAGTGGTGGCCGTGGTCTCGCGCAGGTTCAGTTCCTGGGTCAGCATCAGCACGT
>JAXHUD010000048.1:0-15527 GCA_034189815.1 Chloroflexota bacterium | reverse complement strand
CGATTCGTCTGGCGGGGATGATACGCGCTTCTGTCATGAGAGGTCCTGTGGGTACAAGGTTCCTGATACAGCGACATCATTTTACCCCAAGGAGTGGGGAATGGTTTGGGATCATCCGCAAGGTGGTTATGTTATTGCCAGAGTAAATTCGGTCTTTTCGAGAAATTGTGAAGTAGATCTAAGAAATCTCAACCCTTTACTATTGAAGGCGTGTTTCTGTGCTTGAGTCACTTCTATAGCCGAAACACTTCTGAGATCAAAATATGGGTGTTGAAAGGGCGAAGGCAAATAAATAAAAACAACGCCCAAATGGAAGTTGTCTTCATGCCTCCACGGGGGCTGCGCACTTCGTTCGAACTTTCGGTCTTGGCGCCCGCACCCTTCTCGGGTGTTGAAAGGGCGAAGATTACGAAAATAAAAACAACGCCCAAATGGAAGTTGTCTTCATGCCTCCATGGGGGTGCGCACTTCGTTCGAACTTTCGGTCTTGGCACCCGCACCCTCCTCGGGTGTTGAAAGGGCGAAGATTACGAAAATAAAAACAACGCCCAAATGAAAGTTGTCTTCATGCCTCCATGGGGGCTGCGCACTTCGTTCGAACTTCCGGTCTTGGCGCCTGCACCCTCCTCGGGTGTTGAAAGGGCGAAGATTACGAAAATAAAAACAACGCCCAAATGGAAGTTGTCTTCATGCCTCCACGGGGGCTGCGCACTTCGTTCGAACTTTCGGTCTTGGCACCCGCACCCTTCTCGGGTGTTGAAAGGGCTCTGTTAATTAAAATAAAAACAACTTCTGGGAAGAAGTTGTCTTCATGCCTCCACGGGGATTCGAACCCCGGTCTTAGCCTTGAAAGGGCTACGTCCTGGTCCCCTAGACGATGGAGGCGGTCAATTAAGCGAATGCAATTCTACCATTCAATGATGGATCGGTCAAGAAATTTCAAGTTCATATTCTCAGGGCGTGAAATGGATCAGGCCGCCGCCGTCCGACCCGATGTAGAATTCGCTCACACCGGGGGTAGATTCGAAAGCCTCAATGGATAGGAACTTCGTATTGATGATAGGTCGGTCTGTTTCACCGTCTGTGGGGTATAAACTCCAGGTCTCACCACCGTCGCTAGAATGATACAAACCGACATTATACACCAAGGCCCAAACCGAGCTGGGGTTGATTGGATCAATCGCCAGACCCACAACGGAATTGTATTCCAGACCTTTATGTATCCAGGAACTGCCATTCCATTTGTAGATGCCTGAATTTGTCCCGGCAAGATAGACGCCGGGGGAGATCATCTCCAGCGAATAGACATACGGGTTCGCATGCAAGCCGGTATTCATTGCCGTCCAACTGGTGCGGTTTGTGGATCGCATCACACCGTAAGTGTTAAAGCCGGCGAGATAAAGCGGGCTGGTCCCGTTCGGATCCACCAGTGAATCGTTCACGGTGCCATAGCCGATGTTGGAGGGCGTCCATTGCTGGCCGAAGTTATTGCTGTAAACGATACCGCTGCCATCCTTGCCAGCGAACATGTAGGCTGGATTATTGGGGTCAAACCCTAACGTGGTCACGCTGGGCGTTGAGGCCCGGTCCAGCGATTCGCCGCCTTGCACATCCAATAAGTCCTGGTAGTCCACGGGATCCATCCAACCGTAAGCGCCATTGGGAGGGATTTCATCGGTAAAAGTTTCTACGCGGTCTTCAGTCACAGATTCGCGAGTCAAACCCCAAATGCCTGCAATCCAGGAGTCGCCGGTGTCAGAGGTGAAGTACACGCCGCTGTTTTGGTCGCCGACGTAATAAACGTCATCATATGCCGGCCGGTAAACGATGTCATTGATATTTCGTAGACTGAGCGCATGTGCCAGGGTCGACCAGTGGGCCGCGCTGTCTTCGGTGCGGAATAGGCCTCTGCTGATGGCGCTGATGAACTGGATGTCCGTATGGCGGGGATCCACGAGGATGGATTTGACGATATTAGCGTCAATGCCATTATAGATGGGGCTGAAATCACCGCCGGCATCGGTGCTTTTATGCACCGCAAAGTGCTGTAAGCCGGTATAGAGAGTCTTGCTGTAGCCACTGGAATGGGTCTCGCTCGAATCGATGGCCAGGTCGAAAACAAAATCACCGCTGTGGGCGACAAGGCTGCAGGCGGACCCGCTGCTCGGATTCTCACAACGATAGACACCCGAAGCAGTTGTCAGGTAGGTCGTGCTGGGATGGTTGGGGTCAATTTGCACTTCGTAGACGGAGAGGTCGCGGGAGTTGGTCCAATTCACGCTAACCCAGGGTCCGTTGGGCAGGACGTAGTAGGAGTAGCCGTACCCATCCCAAATGCCGGCGTTGAGCCGGTTGTTCACGTTGTCCACCTGCACGCCGCGGATGTCACCGTGCACCAGGCCGCCGCCGATGCTCTCCCAATTTCCACCTGCATTTGTTGTTTTATAAACACCAGTTCTATGATTGGCGGTGTAAATGTAGTTTGGATTGCTAGGATCAATGGCCAGGTCATAGACGTAATCCCCATTGAACCCATTATCAATGGTGGTGTCTATCCAATTTTCTCCTCCGTCTATTGATTTCCACACACCGCCAGGCCACCAGACCGCATGACCGTTACTGTCATAGATTGTTTGCTCACGGATGGCGGCGTAGACAATGCTTGTGTCATTGGGATTGTAGTCGATGGAATAGGCGACGGCGTACTCAGGCCAACCCTTGGTCTGGTGCCAGTTATCACCACCATCGATAGATTCGTCAACTCCTTTTTCATAAGAGCTGACCAGGATGTGGTCAGAATTTTCCGGGTCAATCGCGATTTCATAGATATAGGGCGAGCGCAACCCCGTGCTCTTATTCTCCCAGGTCTCGCCGCCGTCGGTGCTCTTATAAATCCCCGCGCCCCAGGAGTTCGCATAAATCGTATTTGGATCATTCGGGTCAATCACTACGCCTTCCACCGTGCCGCCGTCCAGGCCGTAGGCATAGTGGGAATCGAGGCTGTACTGGAAAAGCGGGAAGTAATATATTGGGTCATCCGGGTCACCCCCCTGGGCGGCGGCCGGGCCGGCGGATTGGATGACGGCGCCGATAATGCCAACGGTGACGATGGCGGTTAAAAGGAAGTGGAAGGTCTTCTTCATTCTCTCACCTGTTTCTGATACCGATGTAATGTTATGCCCCAACGGGCTCGATCACCGAAGGATCGTCTTTCTTCGGTGAGTTCACAGCCCGCGAGACGGCGTAAGCTTTCATTTCTTCTGCAGGATAGGGCTGCAGCAGATTTCTGAGTGTGTCTTGTTTTTGGTCCGGGTCCAGCCAGGTCCAGCGGTCTTGTTTATTTAGCATCACAGGCATGCGGTTATGGTAACGCCCGACCAGCTCATTGGGTGGGCAGGTCAGGATGGTGCAGCTGTGCAACTCACCGCCATCCGGTGACTGCCAGTGTTCATAAAGCCCGGCAAAGGTGAAGGGACCATCGCCTTTTAGTTTGAACAAATAGGGCGTTTTTCCCTCGCCTTTATCCGCCGCGTACCATTCGTAAAACCCGTCCGCGGGGATCAGACAACGGCGGTATTTAAATGCTGCCCGGAAAGATGGCTTTTCATAGGCCGTTTCTGAGCGCGCATTGATCATCCGGCTGCCGATTTTTGGGTCTTTGGCCCAAAAGGGCACCAGGCCCCATAAATAAAGCTCGACGGCGCGGGATTGAGGATCCTTGACAATCGGAATGGGTTGGGAGGGGGCAACATTATAACGAGGCTGCACGACGTGGATATAGGGGCCTAATTCGAGCAGCTCCTGCAGTTCGCCGGGGTCCAGCGTTATGGTGAATCGACCGCACATAGGTCAAGCCTTAAAGAAAAAATCTGTGTATGAAACCATACACAGATTCTATCACATTCAATTAATCCCAACCGAAATTATCCGAAAATGAGTGAGCTCAGCAGCCAACTCCCCAGCCCGATGAAGATCAGGCCCATCAGGAATTTGACCAGGGCGGCTCGTTTTTGCAGGAAGTTGGTCAGGTCTTTGGAAGTGGTGCCGAAATAAACCAGGACGAAAATGACGATCAGCGGCAGGATGAACATCAGGTTATAGAGTGCCAGATAGAGCACAGCCTGCAGGCGTAGTTCCGGGATGCTGCTCACGAAAATGATCGTGGGCAGGTAGACCTGGCCCGTGCAGGCCAGCTCAAGCAAGGAAACCAGCAGCCCCGCGACAAATGCACCGAAAACATAGTTGCTGGTGTTGCGTCCCTTGCGGATGGTCGCGTTGATCCGTTTGCGCAGCGGTTCCGGCAGCTTGAGGAGCATGTCGCCGATCTCACCCCGGCGCGCTTTGGCAAAATCCACGAAACTCATCACCGCCAGTACCAGGCAGAAGACGCCGGTGAGGCCGTAAACGATCTTGGAGATCAGTTCCAGGGTTGCGCCGACGACTTCCAGGATTTGGTAAAGCCCCAGGCCAACGGCCAGATAGGCGATGAAGACGCCCAGCGTGAACCCACCGCCAACCAGCAGGACTTCCTTGCCCTTTCTGCCGCTGAGGGTGAGATAGGAGACGAAGAAGATCAAGGTTGCGAAGGCGCAGGGATTGATGCCATCCACCAATCCGGCGAAAACCACCGCAAGCCAGCCCATGTCTTTGAACCGGTCAATGATGGTTTGCTGTCCCTGTTCCGGATCGAAATCCAGCCAGTAGGCCTCAGTCCCATTTTGGATGTTGTCCTCCAGCAAGGGGATGATTGCATCGGGGTAAAGTTCTTCACCCACGAGGACCGCATCGCCGATAAACAAGGCAGGCGAATGGAAATTGCCCTGGTAATCCACCTGTTCGGTCATCCAGGTCGCGAGGTCCGCATGGTCATAAATATTGTATTCTTGGATTTGCAGCTGCGGATACTTCGAGCGCAGATATGTCAGGTCGGCTTCCACCCGGCTGCATTCCTTGCATCCGGTTTGATAGAAGTAGGCGGCGAAAATTGGCGCCGCGATCTCGCAGCTTTCATCCGTCTCGCAAGCTTCGTCGGTCGCTTCGGCGGCTTCAGGTGAGATACTGACCAGAACCTCCGGGTCGATGCCTTCAATGGCTGGGAAGGGGATCCCACCCGCCTGGATGCCATCGCTGACGAGGTCCGGGAAGCGTTCGCCAATCTCCACTTCGCCGACCAGGATTTGGTCGCCGACCACCAGGGTTGGGATCGTGCGCACTTCCATTCCGACTTCGAACCAGGTTTCCGCCGCCAATAGGGCTTCGTAATAAGCTGGATCGCCGATCTCGAGCAGGCGGATATCCAGCTGGTCATCCCATTGCTCCTGCAGGGGATAGATCACATCTTCAAGGGTTGCCAGGCAGTGAGGACAACTGTTGGCATAGAAATAATAGGCGTGAACCGCATCCTCGGCGTAGTCCAGGGTCGCCGCGGGCGCCTGCGGGCCGACCGGTGTGACCTCCTGGCTTGGGAGCAGCGCGCTTTGGGCGACAGCGTCCCGGGCGGAAATCAGGCTGACCGCACCGAGCAGGCTCAATATTACAGCGAAAGTAAAAGCATGGATTCTTTTCATAGGGCGTTGTCTTGTCTTTTGATTGTGATAATTGTTCTAATTCTATTGTTAATCAGTTATTCGAATAAGTGATTTCTCTCATTTATTTAAGTGGAAAATCACCTAAATAGTTATCCCAGCTAATCAAAAACGCTGAAAAAGGCTTCAAAGAAAGCTTCTGGGTTTATGGTAAGGGCCACCTGGTGGGGTGGACCCTGGGTGTTAGAGGTGAAGTCCGTCTTTCCGAGCTCTCCAGCGGCAGCGTCACTGTTTACTGTAACCTGGCCTGAGGTAAATGTGCATACTGCCGGGTTGAAGAGGCAAACAGCCGCCAACGGGTCGAGGAAGAACAGCCGTTCCTGCTCCTGGAACCAGACTTCGGAGAAATCCAGCACAGGCTTGAGCATAGGATGGGTGAACCGCGCGCTCACCTCATCCGCCATCTGGGCCCGCAGAGTGACCTGACCGGTCACCGTGGTGATGCCTAACAGTTTAGCTTCTGGCTGCATCAACAAATAGGCCAGGCAAACCGCGTCATCAATATCAGAGCCGATATCTGTATCAAGCAGGATTTTCTTCATCTTAAGCATTTTTTCTCCTACACAATGGATAATCATAATCCAAAAGCTGAAAATGAGGGACGGAACAATTAGCGGGAGGAGTCAAACGCGAGTTGTTTCTTGTAATAATAGAACAATAGTTCTATAATTGTAGTATGGATATCTGGGAGAAGATTAAATCTTTTGCGCTTAATATGCAATATGAAGCGGCGGAAGATGTTCAGTTTTCGCAAACGTCAGACACCTGTCGTGAAGAATTGCTGCGGTTCAAAGATCAATTTCCGGTCACCAATGCCTGTTTGCCTAACGGGAAGACGATCCCTTTGCTTAAAACCATGCAAACATCGATTTGTGAGCGCAATTGTAATTACTGTTGCTTCCGTTCAGGCCGGGATATTCGCAGGGCCAGCCTGTCTCCGGATGAATTGGCCTCGGCGGTAGTGAAGCTCTCGGATGCAGAGGTGGCGAAGGGCGTTTTTCTCAGTTCGGGCATCACAGGTGGGGGAATTCGCACGCAGGATCGCATCATCGCAACGGCCGAGATCCTGAGGCATAAGTATCATTATCGTCATTATATTCATCTTAAGATCATGCCGGGGGCTGAGAGGGATCAAATCTTCCGGGCGATGCAATTGGCCGATCGGGTATCGATCAACCTGGAAGGGCCGAATGAAACGAGTCTGGGTCGGCTGGCGCCAAAAAAGATTTTTTATGAAGAACTTCTGCAGCCACTGCGCCTGATCGAGGATATCCGCCGGGAAAAGTCGGCGCATCTGGCCTGGAAAGGCGCCTGGCCATCAAGCTGTACCCAGTTTGTGGTCGGCGCAGCAGGGGAAACGGACCTGGACCTGCTGCAGATGACGGCCAACCTGCAGAATCATTTCGGAATTCGAAGAGCTTACTACGCCAGGTTCACACCGGTGATTGATACGCCATTTGAAAATTTGCCACCTGAAAGTACAACCCGCCAACACAGACTCTACCAGGCTTTTTATCTCCTGCGCGATTACCCATTTGATCTGGAGGAAATCCAATTTTCGCAATCCGGCCACCTGGATTTGGACCGGGATCCCAAGCTGGCCTGGGCGGAGGTGAACCTGCGAGAGGCCCCCATCGAAGTAAACACGGCTGATTATGAGCAGCTACTGAAAATCCCGGGCATTGGTCCGGTAAGCGCCCGAAAGATCATCTTGAGACGCCGTTATGGTAAGATACGATCAAGCAATGATCTACGCCGGTTGGGCATACCGCCTGGCCGTGCGTCTCGGTTCGTCCTGCTTGATGGTCAAAAACCCGCTTACCAACCGGCGCTATTTGGATGAAAAAACAAAAATTACAGGTAAAACATTTCATAGCCGAAGAAATCTCCGTCTACTTTGACACCTCCCCTCTGCATCGCAAGAGTCCGCCTTGCCCCAATGCATTCGCTTGGCGTGGGCAGCAGCACAGGATAGTTCGGTGTCTTTCTGAATGGAAGGATTTCAATCGCCGAGGCCGCATGGCCCGCAATATGCAGCCTCAACATGCCGCTGTGGCCGCCAAGCGAGGCTCCTGGGGTGTGGGCCGGTTCTATTTTGAAGTCGAAACTGATGAAGGCTCCTGCTTCCGCCTCTATTATGATCGTGCCCCTAAAGACGCTGAGGACCGAGAAGGGCATTGGGTCCTGCTGGCAGAGCTGTCATTGGAGAAGGAATAAACTTTGCGAAAAAGCAGAAGGACCACATTGATTGTTTCCCTGATCGTCTTGATTGTCGGCCTGGGGCTGCTTGCGCCGGAAGCGGGCACAGCAGACGTTGCCGCCCAGGGTGATTTTGATATTTACCTGCCTATATTTACGAACTATTGGGAACCCCTTTATTCAACCAGTTATTATATGATCACGGTCGATCCCCAATTCACTTATGACCTGGGTTGTGACCTCGGCGCGCGCGATGCAGCCGAACCGGGCGCGCAGGACAGCGTGGTCGTGCTGGATTTCAGTTTTCCAGTATGCAATGCAAACGAGACTTACGGCGCCGAACTGTTCAACTTTGGTCCGGTGGGTCTGACAGCCGTGCAACTGGCCTCTCAGGGTTTTATGACCGGCTACTACGAATGCGCTGTGGGGGATTCGGAATCGAACCTTGTGCTGGGGATAGGCACAAATAATAAACCGATTTCCTGTGACACCGGCGCGAAGATGACGGCGCACGGTGCAGCCTGGGCTGGGATGGTTGATAGTGTGAATCAGTGGGCCAAAACCGGTGGCATTTACGGTCAGGTTCAGGCTTACGGTGCGAGCGATATTGAAGTCGGCTGGAATTCGCCTGCGCGGTCCAAGGATTGGCTTGACGGATACGGGGCAGAGAATGACATACCGTTACTGCATTTTGGAGATGCGGCCGGGTGCCCTTATGGCGAAATGACCGGGACAACGTGCGGGAATGGATGGACCCAGGAAGATGTCTGGTATGTCTCGTGGGGATTCCCACCATCGCTGCCGCTGCCTTTGATTTACCTGACCAACGGCGCGCATGCCGAACAGTGGGCCCGCCTCAGTCAATACGCATTTGCCAACCATGGGGCGCGGATGGACTTTACCGGTGTGTTTACTCAATCGCAGGCCTGCGAGCAGTGGGGCTGCAACAATACGGACAACACACCTTCAGAAGCCTATTGGCAGCTTTACGATGAGCTGAATGCTAACCCCAATACCGCCCAGGCGTTGACCTGGAAAACAGATATCCGCTGGATCCTGCGGGAAGAAGCCTATCCCGAGATTTATCGGGCAACTGAATCCTCGGATATATCTCTGCCCGGTTCCATCACGGTTCAAATTAAAGGCATCGAATCCAGCCTTGCAGCGCAGGCTCAGCTTGGGCGTGATGCAGAAGGTTATCTCACTGAGAAGTTGACTTTGCTACAGCAGGTTAGCGGACAGATCGCAGCTGCGCAGGTTGACCCGGCGCCAAAAACAGATGGTAGCGGATCATTTCTGCCTGCGGCAGCCGACCCGTCATTCAAAACCGGTATCATTGAAGGCGGTTCGCTGGCTGGTTTGCCTTATGGAGTCAGACTAAGCAACGTCTGGCAGGTGGAAACCAACGAGGGTTATCTCCAGATCGGGGCAGGAACTTACCCGGGCGATGAGTCTCGAGGCGCACTCTATATCCTTTTAACCTCGTTGGATAAGGCTGGGTCACAGGCGACCCTGGTCAGCGCGCAGGCGGGCAGTGGCGCGTTACGGATTATGGGTGAGGGGGAGAACGAATTACGCATCCTGTCAACGACTGGCGCAGAATATCGATTTACAATTGGTAATAATGTGCTCGAAGAACGACGTCCCTGAAGCGGTAGACCGCCGCTAGACAATTTCCACTTTGGAAAGCTTTATCTCACAATTAAGGAAGGCTTGCTTCAGGTCATCCTGCAGGTCCTCATCCAGGCCCTGGATCACCCAGCGCAAAGTGAATGAACCATCCAGGAAGGTATTGTTGACCGTTCTCAGAATATTTCCCCCAAACTTTGAAACCAGACCGGCGAGATAGGCCAGCACGCCGGGTTTATTGGTGTTGCTGGGGCCAACGATGTTGATCGTGGTCCAGCCCAATACCTCGCGAGAAATGCCTGCTTCATCCATCGCCTCGCTCACATCCGACAACCGGATCGCACCACCACCGAGAGCGGAGTAGAGGTCATCCAGGTTGGCTGCGGCCAGCGCACCGAGCAGGTTTTCCAATTTGACCCTCTCCTGGATCTGAACGTCCTCCAGGTCAACGATTCCTCGTTCGATCAGCAGCGGTCGCAGCATCTTCTGGCCTTCTTCGGCCGTCTGCTTCAGGGCGACGGTCACCAGGGCAGACCGGAGCTGTCGGGCTGTCGATAGGTTGCAGAACTCCAGCCATTCCTCGGTGGGGATCATCCGTTCACCATCGGTGATAACTTCGACGACATCCCCGGGGTTCACGGGATCGCTGAGTTGGCGGATCTGGCCGTTGATTTCGACTTGGTTGATCTTATCGAGCAAGAAATCCTGGATCGATGCGACCGCGTCCAGAACGGTGGAGCCGTCCGGAAGGAACCGGGTGCCGCCGGTGGGGGTGAAGATCTGTACAGGTTTATATTGAGTGATCGCTTTGCCGTGCTGGAGGGCATAGACCACGCCCCACAGATTTTCCCCCTCCATCTCTTCTGTTGTGATCGCGACCTCGACCGCGCCCAGATCCGGCAGCCAGGAAGTTACCTGTAAGGCGCGGTAGCCGTGTTGGGGGTTGGCGATATAGTCATCAAAGCGATCCTGGTCCAGATTGCGGTTAAAGAAGCGGTTGACCTGGGAGAGCAGGCGATAACAGGCGGGCACATTATTATTATCGACCAGCATGCGGAAACTGATGATGTCATTCACCGCAGAAAAGTCATCCAGCGAAGTCCGGCGATCCCGGGCCATCCGCCGCAGTTTTTGCCAGGCCTGCCAATAACCGTTGACGATGATCTGGATCTTGCCATCCACGCCCTCCGCTTCCATCAGGAGCCGGAGTTGCGCCAGCATATCGTTGATGAATCCGATGTCCAGGCGGGGGTCTTGGTCAATTTGGTCTTTAACGAATTTGAATGCGTCTGGTTCAGTATAGGGAAAGGCCATGTCCTCAAGCCAACGCCGCCAGCGATAGCAATTCAAAATGCCGGCCAGTTTGCCATAGGCGCGGATGGCCTCGGTCGACTTCTGGCGCTGTTTTTCCGGGGACATATATTCCAACGTCATGATATTGTGGCTTTTGTCGGCCAACTTGATAAGAAAAACCCCCGGGTCGCGAAATCTTGCGATCTTCCGGAGGGTTTCAAGTTCACGTGAACGACCATCTCGAGGGTTACTCATCTTGGTGACACCGTCGACCAAATAAGCGACGTGTTTACCAAGCAGGCCGGGAAATTCTCGCTGAATCTCTTCCAGGCTTTCACCCTGGTCCTCGACGGCGTCATGAAGCAGGGCGGCAATGGTCCAGGCTTCATTTTGCAGCAGGCGATCCAAAAAAGAAGCGATCCACACACAATGCGTCTCAAAATAGGGTTCTCCGCTGAGTCGCAGCTGCCCTTTATGCAACCGCTTTCCCAGGGCATAGGCCTTTGCTATGGCGGGTGTGCGCGGTACGAAATCCCCCTGGATACTAAAGTCGTCCACAATTCGAGGACGAATTTCCCGCACAAACTCGACTGTTACCATGAATGCGATCCTTAAATTAAGACCTTGATTAGAGTTTTTAGTTTTTAAGACATTCTAATTTTAGTTTAACCAGAATCCCCAGATTCTTCTCATTTTCGGCGTTTTCTTACACTCGTTTGTGCCCATATCTCAGTACCATGAAACCGTAGTATAGAAAACGATTATATCCGTAAATTGCTTATTAAGGCAAATCGCAAATGATTAAAGGTAAGAGAAGTCGACTAATTACAACAGTCTTGATCCTTCTGTTGTCGCTCGTGTTCCCTGTGCAAGTCTATGCTGCAACGCAGGGAACTGAGCCGCAACAGGCACCGGGGCAGCCGCAGGTGAGCATCACATCCCAGGCCGCAGATACGATGGATCTGATTGTTCGTTTTCCCGCAGCACCGCTGCAAATTCCAACAGAAGAAAACTTAGCTGTATTTAATGAATCTTTCTACGATCATCCCGCCGACGTTGGCGTTCCGGACCTGCCGGTTCTAAATAAAGAGATTGAAATTCCAGCAGCAGACATTGTGGATGTTCAGATATTAGATAGCAAGTCTTATGCCGGTGTGTTGGGTGAAGGTGATTTACCTGCCTCCATCCCGGATCGGGTGCCAGACGATGTGAAATGTGCTCCCCGTGAGTTATGCGATGTTGCACAACCAGCAATTACCGCCCAGGAAACAGGGATCTTCCCGGAAACCCCCGCCCAATTGATCAATACTTATGTGATCCGGGGACACCAGGTGGCGCAGCTGCAGTTTTGGCCGGTCCAGTACGAACCGGCAAGCCAGGAAGTTGTTATCTATGAAGAGATCAGCGTTCGGCTCACCATCGGTGGTGCAGACCCTCGTTCTGCTTCGACAACTTCATCCCAACATGCCTCGCCTGCCTTTGAGGCCCTGTTGGCCGACTCGGTTATGAATTACACCCCGCAGGTCAACGTCCAAACGGACCGCGCCGGTGAGGGTGAAGGTTATTTGATCGTCTCCCCTGACGCATTTATTTCAACACTTTCTCCCCTGGTGAGTTTAAAAGAATCACAAGGTTATCTGGTGACGGTGGCCGGTTTAACAACGACTGGAACATCACCTGATGCTATCAAGTCCTACATTCAAAATGCTTATAATTCCTGGCCTGTCCCGCCCACTTACGTCCTGCTCGTCGGCGACGTTGACAATGGCGCCAACACCATGCCCGCTTTCATTGGCGATTCAAATGAAACAGTCACAGACCTGTATTATGGCACCGTGGATGGCTCTGACTGGGTACCGGACATTTTCGTCGGCCGGCTTCCGGCCCGCTCCACAGGCCAGCTCACGACCATGATCAACAACCTGGTCGCCTATGACGGCCTGACGGGCGCCGAAGATTGGGTAATGAAAGCTGCTTTCCTGGCCTCCAACGACAGCAATTACTGGGATTTTGCTGAAGCGACCCAAAATTATGTGATCGATAATCACACCCTTCCGGCGGGATACACGGGTTCATTCCCCTCGTCGCCGCAGGCGGGTGGCGATAAGCTCTACGCTACGTCCTACAGCGCAGGGAATGCGAACGTGGTCAGTGCGGTCAATGACCGCCGCTCGCTGATAGCTTACACCGGGCATGGATCCAGGACTTCCTGGGGCGGCCCATATTTCAACCAAAGCAATATTCGCAACATCTCCAGCACCGGTGTGTACAGTGTGGTGACCAGTTTCGCCTGCATCACGGGTGACTTCAACCTCACCGAATCCTTCGGTGAAACCTGGGTTCTGCAATCCAATAAGGCTGCCGTTGCTTTCATCGGTTCCTCGGCCAATACTTTTTGGGGCCCGGATGACATCATGGAACGGGCGATGATGGATTCGCTCTACAGCGGTACAGCCTCTGCCAATGTGGTGGGTTCTTTCCGCTTTGCGGGTCTGATGGCCGTCGAAGGCGCTCGCCCCGGTACAGGGACAGCCCAGAGCCGTTACTATTGGGAGAGCTACAATGTCCTCGGCGATCCTTCATTGGCATTGCTGATTGGGCCGGAGGAATCGGATTTCTCCCTCAGCCTTGATCCCAGTTCCGTTTCCGTGTGCCAGGATGCGCAGTCCACGGCAATGGTGAACGTCGGCCGGATCAACGGCTTCGGTGATCCTGTGACGCTCTCTGTGAGCGGTGCGCCGCAAGGCGTCAGCGCCGACCTGAGCGCCAACCCCGTCTACGCCCCGGCTAGCAGCCAGTTGACATTGAGCGCCGCTAAAAACGCACAGTTGGGAGATTACATCCTCAATGTCAGCGGTAATGGCGGCGGTCAGATCCACAACGCCAGCCTGGGTCTGAGTGTCTTTGCCGGTGCGCCAAGCGTCGTCACATTGAGCAACCCCGCTAACCTCTCCAGCGACGTTTCTATTGACGCTGCGCTGACCTGGGAAGCGCCTCAGGCAGGCCTGACGTATGATATGGAAGTTGCAACGGACAGCGGCTTCAACCAGATCGTTTATTCAGAAACCGGACTGACCCAGGCGGCCTTTTCACCGCCTTCAAATTGGCAAAACAGCACGACTTATTATTGGCGGGTTCGGGCTTCGAACGCCTGTGGCAGCAGCGTCTATTCCGAAACCTTCCAATTCCGTACAAGTGCAGCTCCCGGCGACTGCCCCGCAGGGACGGTACCGACCCCGCTTTACCAGACGGATTTCGAATCCGGTCTGACGGGCTGGTCGCACAGCGGTACGAACGACAGCTGGGCGCTGAGCACGAATCGTTCCTACAGCCCCAGCCGGTCCTACTTCTCGGTTGATAAGGACGCCATCAGCAAACAACAGTTGGTGAGCCCCGCGATCAGCGTTCCGGAGACCTTCGGTGAACCGGTGACCCTCAAATTCATGCATTGGTTTGACCTGGAAGCCGATCCCAGCGGCTGTTTCGATGGCGCAATCCTGGAAGTTTCAAATAACGGCGGGCAGAGCTGGTCCCAGATCCCTGATAGCCTGTTGTTGGCCAGCCCCTATACCGCCAATATTTCAACCTCCTACGGCAATCCGCTGGGCGGCAGCAAAGCCTGGTGCGGCCTCCAGGATTGGCAGAATGCGGTTGTGGACCTGAGCCAGTATGCTGGTGAGAGTATCAAGCTGCGTTTTACACAAGCGACCGACTCCAGCATCGGCGAAGAAGGCTGGTACGTGGATGATCTCACCGTGTTCGCCTGCGAAGCACCAGCCGATTACCGGCCCTTCCTGAATAAGGACAAGATCACCACAGGGCAAGCCCCGGGCCAGGAAGTTACAGTCCAGGTGCAGTTGACCAATGCCGGGATCAACCCCGACACCTATGTGATCAGTCTGGGAGACAGCACCTGGAGCATCAATCTGCGTTCGAAGGACGTTATCGATTTGCAGCCCGGTGAATCGACCACGCTCGAGGTAACCGTCACCGTCCCCGCCGATGCGGAATTTGGTCAAATCGAAGAGATCGAGCTTTCGGCAACATCCCAGAAGGACCCTGATAATCCCCCTGCGACGGACGAGACGCTGATTGAGCTGAGGGCTTCAGCCCTCAGCTTCATTCCACTCGTCAGCGTCGGGACCCCCTAATATTTCGACTTTCTCTCACAAGAGAAAGAACACCCGGTACAACTTACTACCGGGTGTTTTGCTTTAATAAATCATGTATTGAGACGGCGAGGGAGGTTGAGGGTGGGCCTTATGAAAAGATTGAGGGATTCTAAATGGCATAATTGTCAATGCTGCCTTTTTCTATTCTTGTTTTTTGGAATGGAACCTTTCAAGGGCAGCCCTCCGTGACGGTCTAGAATTTCATGGATGAAAACTATCCCGTCCGCCACATTTGGATTTACTTTATATCTCCTTCAGGGTGGAACTCATTGAAATTGTTAGGACCCACTGCTATTCTATTGTGAATTGGGGGGTTAATTACAGGCCTTACTCTTCCTGCCACCCCATGCGCTTCAGCTGCGCTTGCTTTGCACGTGTGAGGCCCTGCACGACCAGCGCATAGGATTCATCCATCATCCGCCGGATTTCCACATCGGGAATGGAACAATCCAGCGTCACGGTATTCCAATGGTTTTTGTTCATGTGATAACCGGGCTTGACGGTTGGATATTGTTTGCGCAGGATCACAGCATCCACGGGGTCGGCTTTGAGTGTCATTGTGAGCGGATTCGCCTGCCAGGCGACCAGGGCAAACATCTTGCCCAATACCTTGAAGACCAGGGCTTCCGGGCCAAAGGGCATATCCCGA
>JAXHUD010000047.1:0-16331 GCA_034189815.1 Chloroflexota bacterium | reverse complement strand
GAGGGGTTATTGCGTTTATCTTCCAATAAGAAGTTGGCCAGTTTTTCCATATTGAACGGGACTTCGGAGATGATCGCCCGGTCCACATAGGCCAGGTAAGCACTGATCAGGCTGGTCTCGCCGGAATTCCGGCCGAAGAGCTCAAATACACCGATTCGCTCGTGGGAGCCGACTGAGGTGCGCAACCGCGTAACGGTATCCACGGAACGGGTCACGGCGGTGGAAAAGCCGATGCAATAATCCGTACCATTGACGTCATTATCCATCGTTTTGGGGATCGCAACGACAGGGAAACCTTCTTTATTCAGTCTAACAGCATAGCTGAGGGTGTCATCGCCACCGATAGCCACCAAAACATCAATACCCAGGTGATCGAGGACTTTGAGCACATGGTCTGTATAATCCATGGTCCCCTCATCATCAATCTGTTTGCCCAGGGAAGATTCTTTCAAGAAACCAGGGATATCATCCTTGCGCACGTTCTGCGGATTGGTCCGCGAAGTATGCAGGAAAGTGCCGCCTGTGCGGTCGATCCGTCGCACGTCGTTCTTTTCCAAATGGCGAATGTAATAGTCGTGCGTGGAGGGCTCGTCCAGGTCATACCAAAGCAGGCCGCCCCAGCCACGACGGATGCCGAAGACTTCATAATCAGCTTCCAGGGCATTGAGGACGACTTCCTTCATCGCAGGGTTCAAACCGGGGACATCGCCGCCGCCGGTCAGAACGCCAATTCTTTTCTTCATGGACACTTCTCCTTAGGAACTTTTGAACAAAAAAAATAATTAAAGTGTGTACTATTTTGAGCCAAACTAAGACGCAAATCTTTCAAAGTATAGCATAATTTTCCACGCTTTCATCGGCAGAAATGGGGGCAGAAATGGGGGCATTTACGCCTCGTCAAAGGGCAGCCTAGGGATTTTTATCGCCCACCAACGAATCCAGATCATGCCCAAAAAGGTCAGGACCGGCAGCCCGGCGACCAAGAGACCGAAACGGTGTGTGCTGTCAAAAGCGAACTGCGGCGCAGCCAGGAACCAGGACCCAACCGAAATGAGCATGAGCAAAGCCCAGGAAAACAACCGCCCAAACAGGGACCAGCGCTCGGACATGAATCGGAAAACCATGAACAGCGCGGGCAGGATCAGAAAAAGTTGCTCAGTACCGGATTGCACATGGAATAAATACGCCGCGACCATCAGCGCCAGGGCCTTCCAGATAAACACCCGCCCGCTCTCACCCAGCGCGGTGATCCAGAGCGTGATCGTATAGATGCCGAAGCCGGCGTGCAATGCAATTGAGAGATAGCTCGAAATCCCGGGGAGGAGTGCTGCGAGATCCATCAGGGGGGTGTGCACCCAGGAAAAATCCGCATACGTCCGCAGGAGTGCCCCCAACCAATCCATAGGCCAGGATGGCAGCAGGATCAGGGTCACCGCCCAAAGAAAGGCCAACCCCGAGAAAAAAGCCACAAGGATAGGCCGGCGCTTGGTGGAGATACTCCAGATAAATATAAAAACCAAAACGAACAGGCTCGTCTGGATTGAACCAAATGACAAGGCAAACATAAATCCGGCCAGGGTATCCTGCCCCCGCACGATCGCCAGGAGCCCCACTACGAGCAGCAGGATGGTCACCGGCGAGAGCCCGCCCATCACCGTGGATTGGATGCTCGGGAACCAGGCCAGAACGAGGAGGATGATGCCGGTGCGTTCCGGAAGCGAGACCTTCCAGCGAGCTAAATTGACGGCAAAATGGGCGATCAGCCCGATCACAACCATCATTATCGTCACCCACAAAGCTCTGGCGAAGCCATAAGGCAGCAGGCTGAACGGGATTGTGAAGATCAAATTTAACAGGGGTTCCGTCAGGCCCGGTACATCAGCGGGCACTTGCGCCTGATAGGCTGACCCGGCGACCGTTCGCTCGGCCAACTGCAGCGCCTCGTCATCGTAGGGGTTAAGCCCCTCCAACAACCAAAGCCTGCCCGCGGACCAGGGGATCACGAAATGGTCCTCAAACGGCTGCTGGCGCATAACAACGGTACCTAAAAAGCCAAGGCCAGCAGCGATGAGGATCGCCAAAAAAACAACAAGGTATTGTGATAATGAAACTCTGCGGTATCTTTTTATCATATGGGTTTCTTCCCACTGAGATTCTACCCGTCCGCTATAGTCCGGTCAATTAACAAAAACAGCACACCAGGGCAATCACAAAGTCAGCTATTTTTTTAGTTTTTCCCTCTCGAAAAATGACCCCTTTTCCCCCTGCGGGCGCCTGCCCCTTCGACGAGGGGGAAGGCCAAAAATGAGGTTGTTAGTTGATTATCTTTATTAGAAAAATGCTTGTGTATTATACAATTGTTCAATATAGCACACCATTAATAAAATTTTTATAACTTTCATCTAAAATCGAAAAGATGGACTTTTCAGCCGTGGTAGTCCTTGCCACCTTGACACGCTTTACCATCGTGATATACCTATACTGCATGGCAACATTCGAAGAACGCATCAAATTAGGGAGAACTTATGATCACTGTTCGCAACTTGACAAAAGACTACGGGATTCACCGTGCCATTGATAATTTGAACTTCAACGCCGAAAAAGGTGAGGTTCTCGGTTTTCTTGGCCCCAATGGCGCCGGCAAGACAACGACGATGCGGATCCTGACGGGGTTCATGCCCCCCACGTCAGGAACCGCCGCCATAGACGGACTGGACGTTGTTGATGACTCCTTGGAAATTCGACAGAAAGTCGGCTATCTGCCTGAAACCGTCCCGCTCTATGAAGAAATGCGCGTTTATGACTATTTGAAGTATATGGGTGATCTTCACCACGTCGAAAACTCAGACGAACGTGTTGAAGACGTCATCGAAGTTGTCGGGATGGAAGAACGCGCCCTCAGCCTGATCAGGAATCTCTCCAAGGGGATGCGCCAGCGAGTCGGCCTGGGCCAGGCGCTGCTCCACCAACCGGAGATCCTAATCCTGGATGAACCCACCATCGGCCTGGACCCCAAACAGATCAAGGAAGTCCGCAACCTGATCAGAGGACTCGGGGAAGAGCGCACCGTGATGCTTTCCACCCACATCCTCTCAGAAGCCCAGCAAATTTGCGATCGGGTCATCATAATCAATAAAGGCCGCATCGTCGCTGAGGATGCACCCGAGAACCTTCAGGACAGGCTCTCCTCCGTCCGGACGGTCACTGTCCGGGTGGCCGATCAAATCGAGTCCGCCGCCGGCCTGATCCGGGATATTCCCGGAATCGTCTCGGTGCGGATTAACGACGATGGCCAAATCCAGTTCGATAACCTCCGGGAAAACGATGCCCGGCCCCTGGTCGCCAGGGCGCTGGTCAAGAAGGGCTTCGACCTCCTGGAGCTGACCCCGGAAGCCGTCAACCTGGAAGAGATTTTTCTCAAGCTCACCCGGGAGAACGCCGAGGCTGACACACCATCTCAAGATAACCCGGAAAGCGAGGCGTAAGCATGCGTAATATCTGGACGATTGCAAAGAAGGAATACGTCAGCTTTTTCTACAGTCCCATTGCCTACGTGGCTGGCATTGTGGTTTTCCTGGTCCTGGGTATCTTCTTCACCTATGACCTGAACGTGGCTATTCTCTACCAGTATCCGCCCGATACAACCTACCTGCTCGATATCCTCATCTATCCACTCCTGTTCCTGCTGATCCCCATCCTTACCATGCGAACTCTCTCCGACGAAAATAAGACCGGTACGCTGGAGCTGTTACTCACTGCGCCGGTTCGAGATTACGAGCTGGTGATCGGTAAGTGGCTGGGCACTTTCCTGTTCTTCCTCTCGTTGGTCCTGCTTACAGCTTTCTATCCCCTTGTGACCAATGTCCTTGTGGACCCCGGGATCGATCAAGCAAAGATTCTCGCAAATTACATTGGGATCATCCTGATGGCCGGTGCCATGACGGGGGTTGGCGTTTGGATTTCATCTCTCTTCAAGAACACTTTCGCGGCGCTCTTTGCCTCCCTGGGCGTCCTCCTGCTGCTCTGGCTGGCAGCCGCTCCTGCACAATTCCTGCAAGGGAATGCCGCTGCATTTTTTACCAACCTGAGCATCACCGAGCACTACTTCAACAGCTTCCGATCAGGTGTGGTCAACCTTAAAGACATCTCGTACTACGTCAGCCTCACCGTGCTGGCGCTGTTTCTTGGTACCCGTTCTATCGAATCAAAAAGGTGGCGATAATGATGCAGAAATACCGAAAATTTGCCCCATATGGTTTAGTCCTTGGTTTCCTGGCCGCCCTCGCTGCCCTGATCCTGCGGATTTCCACCGGCCAGTTTACACTTGGTGTGAAAATCAGCATCGGCATCGCTATCCTGGGTCTCGTTCTTTTCGTGCTGCTTGACCCCAAGACGGTCCTGGAAGCCTTCAAAGGCCGCCGGGCGAAATATGGCGGGAACGCCCTGGTGTTAACGTTGGCTGTGATTGGCATCCTGGTCGTCGTCAATCTGTTCATCTTCAATAACGATGTCTCCTGGGACCTCACCGAAGACAAGGTCAACACCCTGGCGCCCGAAACCCTCGATATCCTCAACAACTTGCAGCTCCCTGTAACGGCACAGGCCTTCTATAGCTCAAACCTCAATCGCGGGCCGGCCGAGACATTGCTGAGCAATTTCAAACGCAACGCCAATGGGATGTTCGATTATGAATTTATAGACCCCTATCAGGACCCCGTTGCTGCCAACCAGGCTGAGATTACGCAGGACGGCGCAATCGTCCTTACCGCCGGCGGGCAGAAGGACACAGTGACCTTCGCCAGCGAATCGAACCTGGTCAATGCGATCGTGAAATTGCAAAACCCCGAACAAACGGCCATCTACGTGCTGACCGGACATGGGGAATCGGACTTCTTCCAAACCGGCGACTTTGCTATGACCGTGCTTGAGCAGGCGCTGGAGAATAAGAACTATGCCATCAACGCGTTGAACCTTGTCTCGACGCCTGCCATTCCAGACGATGCCCAGGCTTTGATCCTCGCTGCACCACAAATCCCCCTTTCGCAAGACGAGATAAACCTGATCGCCGACTTTCTAAACAACGGCGGCGCGCTGGTGTACTTCTCAGAACCGCCTTTCCTGTTGGCAAACCAGGATACACAGCCACCAGAACAAACCGAGGATCCTCTCTGGACCCACCTGCAGACAGTTTGGGGACTGGAATTAAGAAATGACCTGGTTGTGGACCTTTCCGTTGACCCGCCAGAGCTAGCCGTCGCCGATCAGTACGGTGATCACGCCATCACGGAAGCGCTGCAGGGATACGTCACGATCTACCCGACTTCACACAGCCTCCAGATGACCGATGTCGATGGAATCACAACGACCGAACTTGCCCTGACCAGCGACCAATCCTGGGCTGAGAACGATTTGGAAGCAATCCAAAACGGTGAAGTGGGCTATGATGACCTCGACCTTCCCGGCCCGGTCACGCTGGCTGTGGCAATGGATAACACCATTACGGGCGGCCGGATCGTGGTCGTCGGCGACTCCGATTTCGCGTCCGACGCCTACATACAAGCTTATGGTAACCGGGATATCGCGACCAGCATGGTTGATTGGGCCGCGCAAAATGAAAATCTGATCAACCTCACTACTGCCGAAACCACTACCCGCGTGCTGGTACCGCCAACGAGAGGGGCCCAGATCGCGATCATTTTCGGGGGTCTGATCGGTCTGCCGCTTCTGATCGGAGCCATAGGGGTCATCATCAGCATCCAGAGAAAGCGCACGGGGTGAACGGATGAAGAAATCAACCTGGGCCGTTCTTGGGGCCTTTGCCCTGATCCTGATCGCTTTCCTGGTCTATCAAAACATACAGCCGGCCATGGATGAAACGCCGACGCCAACGCCCCAACCCACTCTCCGGCAGCTCGATGACCGGGATATTATTTCCATCAGCTATGCCGATGCGGACAGTGCACCGATTTCGGTTGAAAAAGACAGTGAACTCTCGTGGTATATGCCAACAGACGCTGAAACGACCGTGACGGCAGGTAAAATTGAAGAATTAATCGCCAACCTGTCAAACCTTCGTCTGCTTGCCAGCCTGCCGGAGGATGCATCGCTGGCAGATTTAGGGTTGCTGCAACCCGATAAAACGGTTGAAATTCATTTTGAGGATGAAACCACCTATCTCATTGAAATCGGTGACACAACCCCGCTTGGGGACGGTTATTATGCCAGAATCGACCAAGGCAATATCGTTGTACTGCCAGCAGAGAGCATCAACCAGGTCCACACAATCTTCTTTGATTTCATCACCGAGCCAACCCCAACGTTAACACCTGGATCGTAGTTGAGAGCCTAAGTAGAGACATTCAAACTAAAAAGTCTGAGAATAATCCTAATTTCTTGGGATTATTCTTTGTTAAGCTGTTGATTTTTTCGTTAAAAAATAGTATTCTCAAAGCTACTGAGGTCTAAAGAGCGACTCTCACGAGTGTGTACGATGACTGCAACCCTTTGATGGGACATTCTTGCATGTCAATTCCCGAAATAGAAGGAAAATATGGGTGCAAAGACGAAGAGTACCTCCAAATCGAACGGCGGAAGAAAATCTTCTTCAATTGCTCGATTAATTCAAATTGGACGAAAAAAATCTTATGTCACAATTAACGACATCCTCGAATTCTTCCCGGATGCTGAACAGGACGTCGAGCAGCTTGAAGAAGCCTTCGCTGCACTGATCAGTGCCGGTATTCCTTATATTGAGGATGCCGATTTACTGGTAGATCCCAGCGATGAGGATCTGAAGAAAGAAAAGCGGACAGAGAAGAAAGAAGCGGAGGAAGAGGAAGAACAGAAACCCTCCGACGACCTGGCTAATATCGATACGGATGACACGATCGGTTTGTATCTCAAAGAGGTCAGCCGGGTCCCCCTGCTCACCGCAACCGAAGAGGTTGAATTGGCACAGCGGATTGAAAGCGGCCGGATGGCGCGTGAAGAGCTGGCCCGGGGCAATGTCTCCAATCGCCGGCGGATTGAGCTGCGCCGTCTGATCGAAGATGGCTGGGCGGCCCGCGAACATCTGATTACAGCGAACTCCCGTCTGGTGATCTCCGTTGCCAAAAAGTACATGGGACGCGGTGTGCCGTTCCTGGACCTGATCCAGGAAGGCAACATCGGCCTGATCCGCGCGACCAAGAAGTTTGAATATCGTCGGGGGCATAAGTTCAGCACCTACGCCACCTGGTGGATCCGACAGGCTGTGACCCGCGCAATTGCGGATCAGGGCCGCACGATCCGGGTGCCCGTCCACATGGGAGATCAGATCAACAAGCTGCTCCGCATTCAACATCAGCTCACACAGCGCCTGGGACGCGAGCCAACCGTTGAAGAATTGGCCGAGACCCTGGAAGTGCCGCCGAAGAAAGTTGAGAACATGATTCAGGTGGCCCGTCGTCCTCTCTCCCTGGAGACGCCAACGGACGATGAGGAAGATTCGATGCTGGGTGATTTCATCGAAGATGATGAAGCGCCTCCACCCGATGACATGGCGACCTATAACCTGCTCAAGGAACACCTTGGCGCGGTGCTCGATTCCCTGCCGCCCCGTGAAGTCCGCATCCTTCAGCTCCGCTATGGACTGCTGGATGGACAGGCTTACACACTCGAAGAAGTGGGCCGCAAGATGGGCGTTACCCGGGAACGGGTCCGTCAGATCGAAGCGCAGGCCCTCAGCCGGCTGCGACATCCTTCCATCAAGCGCCGTCTACGAGATTATCTGGGCGAATGAGGGGACAATCCTAACTGAAAACAACAACCGTCCCCCATTCTGAGGACGGTTGTTTTGTATAATAATTATGGGAATCTTGACCCGGTCTCTAATAGAGCGTATCATAGTCATATCCAAAGTTAACCGGGAATGAATCAGATAAGCGAATGGACGTAAACCATGGCTGAGAAGGACACTAACGGAAAACGCCCCTCTGAAAAACACGAAAGGGATCCAAAAGAATCCATTCCTTTATGGCTGCAAGGACTGGCTGAAAACGACCAACCGGACCAGACTGAGCCCTTTACCCCGCCGGCTGAAACAAGCGCGGAGGAAAACGGTGAGGATAACGAAGAGACGGCAGCCGCCGCTGACCCCCCAATGGGTCACACCGACGATATTGAGGCCCTGCCGGATTGGTTGGATGAGATTGTCACTGAGGATGAATCCGCAGAAACAACACCTGAACCAGATGAGGATGTTGAGTCAGAGTTAAAGCCAGCGAAGGCCGACGAGCCAACGGATGAGGTCGTCGTTGAACAGAGGGAGGGTCAGGAAGAGGATCTGTCCAGCGGATCTGAAAAAGTTGTTGAAGCAGAAGAAGAGCCCGAGACCACGACGGACGATGCGCCGTTTGTGGATATTTCTGATATGGATGTAGAAGACGAAATGCTCCCGGAGGAGGAAGACCTCCCCGACTGGCTGACAGATATGATTACAGAAGAGGAAACGGACAAGCAAAAACCCGCCAGGAAAGCGCCTGC
Organism: Chloroflexota bacterium; assembly: GCA_034189815.1. Lineage (GTDB taxonomy): Bacteria > Chloroflexota > Anaerolineae > Anaerolineales > Anaerolineaceae > Brevifilum. The sequence continues at coordinate 7,808 of JAXHUD010000047.1, read as the reverse complement.
AGATACAGAACAAACCCTGACGCCAGAGAGAGAATCAGAAGCTGACAATTTGGATGAGGAAGCCGGATGGCAGCACCTCGAGGACACCCCCGCCGATTGGATGCCGTTTGACGATTCGACGCCGGTCAACCAACCCGATGACGAAATACCTGAGTGGCTTATCGAAGAATCAGAAGAAGATACATCCCCGATTGTCGTCAATGACTCTGAAGAAGAAGAGGGAGGAGAGGAAGAAGAGGAAATGGAGGCTGCCGAATCGGTCACAGAAGATACCGGCAGTTTTGTGCCCATTGAGCCTATTGAACTGCCCGAACCAGCGCTCCCCCCTGCTGAACCGGATCGTAATATTACGGATGAAGCTGTCCTCACCGAAGAAGAACCAGAGTCAGAACCGGAAGAATCCCGGGATGCGATGCCAAAGGCGCTGCGGTTTGCCAAATTCATCCTTGACCAGGGTGAGGTTGATCGGGCAATGGAGATCATCTCGACCCACATCGGTCCATCGGATTACCTTGACGAGGTCGAGGAGTGGATCACTGAAGCCATTGATAATGGTCTTCAACCCAGCGCGGGGCTTTGGGAAGCGGTTGGCGACATTGCTATTGTCAGAGAAGATTACGCCAAAGCGCTGAATGCTTACGCCAAATCGATGGAAGCCCTGATGCATCGGGAAGAAGGATAGAAAATGAATCTCATGAAGATCTACACAGCCGCCGGTGATCTTGAGGCGGAGATGATCAAAGGATTTCTCCAGGCGCAAGGGCTTGACGTGACCATCAGTCAGGAAAGTGTCGCCCGCACCCTGGGACTCACCGCCGGGAAGCTGGGCGAAGTCCAGGTGCTTGTCCCGGAAAGCCAGGTCGTCGAAGCCCAAAACCTCCTCGCTGCGATGCGGGGCGGTGAATTTGAGGATACGGAATTTGCCGATCTGGGCGAGAGTCATGATTCGGAGGATAACGCAGAAGAATAAAATAGAAAAATAGTTGGGGTTTTATTCGGGGAAAAACATGAGACGAGTTACAGTATGCTATGATCAATCAAAGCTTAAAATGGAATAACCAAAATTACTCACAAGATGAAGATTAGTATGCCCTCCGTCGCACCTTGACGCTGCTGGACGATACAGGTATAATCTTTTGGCTTAGTTAAAATAAGGCATAATTTGTGAGAAATTCAAGGAGTGTAAGATGACCCCTCTTCCAAAACGACGTGTTTCCTCTGGTCGACGTGACCGCCGCCGGGCGCATGATGCCCTCAAGGCTCGCAACGTTGTTGTTTGCCCCAATTGCGGCGAACCCCGCCTGCCCCATCGTGTCTGCACAAACTGCGGACATTACCAGGGCCGCGAAGTAATCGACGTCGAAATGCAGAGCTAACCCTTTCACCAGAAAGAGAAAACCCGGAAGCCTATTGGACTTCCGGGTTTTCTCTTTTAATCCTACCTGCCTCTATTCCCAATCCTCCTCTTCCGGTTCTTCTTCCAGCCCGACCTCCGGCTGCGAAAGGAAATAGGGTTCAAAATGATGCAGCAGCCGCCGGGGGATCAGGCCCGACATCCTGGCGCCTTCCTCATCATGGGCCACATCCTGCACCTGTCCTTTTTCATGGAACAAGGAAATCAACTGGCCTTCATCGAAAGGCACGCGCACGTCCAGTTCAATGTAGGTCTCAAAGAGCGCATCTTCTATCGCACTCAGTAATTCCTCTATATCCTGTCCGGTCAATGCAGAGACTGGATAAGTATTAGAAAAATCCTCAAGAGTATCGACCGCACCTTCGGGGTCCTTCAATTTGTCAATTTTGTTGAAAGCCGTGATGATTGGGATCTCTCCGGCGCCAATCTCCACCAGAGTCTCCTGCACGGATTTTGCCTGTGCATTGGCATGCGGGCTGGTGATATCCACAACATGCAGCAAGACATCCGCTTCAGCAATTTCTTCCAGCGTTGCCCGGAACGCGGCTACCAATTCGGTCGGCAGCTTTTGGATGAACCCCACTGTGTCGGTGAAGAGCACAGACTGGCCGCCGGGCAGGTCCACTCGGCGGGTGGTCGGGTCCAACGTGGCAAAAAGCTGATCCGCCACATACACATCCGCGTTCGATAGGCGGTTCAGCAGGGTGGATTTTCCTGCGTTGGTATACCCCACCAATGCGACTACCGGGATGCGGGATTTCTTCCGGCGTTCCCGATAACGGTTGCGGTGCGCCCGGACTTTTTCCAGTTCTTCTTTCAGGAATTCGATCCGGCGGGAGATCATTCGACGATCCACCTCGAGCTGGGTCTCACCAGGCCCGCGCAGCCCCACACCGCCCACACCCCCGCTGCGGCCACCGCCGCCGCCTGCCTGCCTTGCAAGGTGAGTCCAGGCGCGTGTCAGCCGGGGCAGCCGGTACTCATACTGGGCCAATTCCACCTGCAGGCTGCCTTCGCTGGTTTGGGCGTGCTGGGCGAAGATGTCCAAAATCAATGCCGTGCGGTCAACGACCTTGAGCGATTCGCCCAAAGCAGCTTCCAATTCGCGCTGATGGCGGGGTGATAGTTCATTGTCGAAGATAATCAAGTCCGCATCAAGCTCATCGGCCAGCATCTTCACCTCTTCCACCTTGCCCGAGCCAATAAAGGTCTTGGAATTCGGCCTATCCAGATTCTGGGTGATCGTCCCGACAACCGCCACCCCCGCTGTATCCGCCAGCAAGGTCAGTTCCTCCAGAGAATCTGAAAGTGACATCAGTTCTTCTTGCCTTTGTTTAAATAACTCAACACCCACCAGAAGTGCTTTTTCCTGGGGGTTTTTCGTATTAAGTAATGTCGTTTTTGTCATAAATTTTTTATTCTTTCGTTTTCATCCAGGAAGACATGCGGTCCATCGCCTCACTAAGCCGCTCCACAGGCGTGACCAAAGAGATGCGGACGTAACCTGCGCCTGAGGGCCCGTAAACAACCCCCGGCGTCACGCTGACGCCCGTCTCACGCAGCATCCGGTCGCAGAAGGCAAAGCTGTCGTCCCAGCCCTCCGGCAATCGGGCCCAAACATAGAGCGAGGCTTGCGGCACCTGAAAACCAAAACCCAGGTCCAGCAGGGTTGCAACAATAACGTCCCGCCGCTGCTGGTAAACCTGGTTGCGGTCGTCAATCCAGGTCTGATCCCCCAAAAGTGCGGTCTCGGCCGCTTTCATCATCGGCTTGAACATCGATGAATCCTGCTGGCTCTTGTAGACAGCGAGCAATTGGATCAGTTTGGGGTTACCAATCGCCATACCCACCCGCCAACCGGCCATATTATAGGTCTTGGAGAGCGAGTTGAACTCGATCGCAACGTCTTTCGCACCGGGCACCTGCAGGATGCTTGGCGCTCGGTAACGGTCGAAACAGACATCCACATAGGGTGCGTCATGGGCGACCACGATCTCGTGCTGCCTTGCAAAACTGACGACTTTCTCAAAAAATGAATACGGCGCAACTGCACCGGTGGGATTGTTCGGGTAATTCAGCCACATCAATTTGACCCTGTCTGCGACCGCATCCGGGATCGCCGTCAGGTCCGGCAGGAAGTCATTCTCGGCCAGCAAAGGCATCGAATAAGTCTCCGCTTGGGCGATGAGCGCGCCGACCGGATACACCGGATAGCAGGGATCGGGTAGCAGGACCATGTCACCAGGGTTGACCAGGACCTGACTCAGGTTGAAAATGCCTTCCTTTGAGCCAATCAGACCCAGGATCTCTTTTTGAGGATCGAGGGACAGGTCAAACCGGTCCAGATAATATTCCGCCATTGCGGCGCGTAAGGCTGCAGAGCCGCCGGAGGGACCATAGCCGTGCACGTCGGGTCGCCGGGCTGCGTCTACCAATGATTCGATAATGAAATCCTTGGGGGGCAGATCGGGCGATCCCATATCCAGCCGGATCACATCCAGCCCATCCTGCCGCAGCGCAGCAATCGTTTTTTCCAAAGAGGCGAAGAAATAAGGTTTGATTTGGGAAACACGTTCTGCGGGTCGAATATCCATGGATTGAATATACCTCATCACATTTGAATGGCCTGAGGTGAATTATAAGCTATCCTCCTCGTCCGGGATGGCGTTAATGCTCGATTTCCCGGGGTTAATTTAACCCATCTCTTGTCAGGAAAGTATCCAGGTCATTTAGGGCACGTTCGGAATAAAGCTCGAATCGCTGTCGTTTTGACCGTCGCACGCCATCAACCGGTTTAGGCAGCAGTCCGAACATGGCTTTGGTCGGTTGAAAATTCTCAAGTTCAGCATGGACGATATAATGCAGCAAAGCGCCGGTCATCGTGGTGAGCGGCAATGCCAGGGGCGTTTTCCCCTGCATGAAATTGACCGCATTGATCCCGGCCAGCAGTCCCGAGGCGATATTGCCGGCGTAGCCTTCCACACCCGCCAACTGCCCGGCTACGAAAAGGCCCGGCTGTGCCCTGAAAGCCAGGGCATCATCCAACAACGCCGGGGATGCGATGAAGGTATTCCGGTGCATTTGGCCGTACCGTACAAAAATGGCATCCTCCAGGCCAGGAATCATCCTAAAGACCCGAGCCTGCTCGCCGTAGGTCAGGTTCGTCTGGAACCCAACCAGATTGTAATAATCACCGGCAAGATTATCCTGCCGAAGCTGCACGGCGGCAAAAGGCCAGCGGCCCGTGCGGGGGTCGGTCAGCCCAACGGGTCGCATCGGCCCAAACGCGAGGGCTTTTTCACCACGACTGGCGATGACTTCCACCGGCTGGCAGCCCTGGAAGAAATGATCCCAGCCGGCTTTTACCCCCGAGTCAATCTCAGTCTCAAATGCCTTCAAGGGGATTCGTTCCGCCGTCAGCAACGCCTCTCTAAAGGCACGATATTGTCCGACATCCAGCGGACAGTTCAGGTAATCCCCTTCCTCTTCCCCATCGAGATCGCCATACCGGTTTGCCCGGAAAGCGATTGACATATCAATGGAATCGCGCCGGACAATCGGTGCGATCGCGTCATAGAAATACAGTTGATCTTCCCCGGTAAAAGCTGCGATGGCCTCAGATAGTGCGGGCGAGGTCAGCGGCCCGGATGCGAGGATAGCCGGACTATCTGGGATCTCGGTGACCTCGTGGCGGATCAGGCGGATGTTTGCATGAGATTCGAGTTTCTGCTGGATTTGGTGTGAAAAAGCTTCACGATCCACAGCCAGGGCACCGCCGGCTGGTAAGGAACTTGCATCAGCACATGCTATAAGCAACGATCCAAGGCGGCGTAGTTCAGCCTTCAGCAGGCCCGAAGCACGGTTCGGCCGGTCGGAGCCCAGAGAGTTAGAACAGACCAGCTCTCCCAGGTCACCCGTCCGGTGTGCGCCGGTCATCTTCCCCGGGCGCATTTCAAAAAGCTCGACGTCAATGCCCCGAATTGCAGCCTGCCAGGCAGCTTCACAGCCGGCCAGGCCGCCGCCCACGATTTTTAATGTCATTGCCATGCGCAAACCTCATTTAGAAAGATGAGGGAATTCTACCACCCCTGGGGTTTCGCGTCATCTATTTTGTCCATTTCATCATTCTGGCACGGAACTTGCAACATATGGACTGTTCCACTATAATAGAGCCAGGAGGCAGGACATGAAACTCTCAGCTATGCAAGGCCAATATCAAAAACAGAGTCCGCTAACCTCTGCCCATATTGCCCAAACCATGACGCTGCTTTATATGACGTCGGCTGAATTGCTGCAGGAGATTGACGTCGAGCTTTCGCAAAACCCGGCTCTTGAACTCGTACGTGAGCGGCGCTGCCCTACCTGTAGGCGCAAACTGCCCGAGACCGGCCCCTGCCCCGTCTGCAGCCAGCCCAAAACGCTGGACCCTGACGAGACAATTGTATTCATCTCACCCCGGGATGACTTCTACACCCACCCCGGCAGCGGCGCTACGACCTACGCCGATGACATCCCCGAAGATCCCTACTCAGCCTCAAACCTGGACCTGCCGACCTATGTCCTGGGCCAGGTCGCACCGGAACTTGAAAAATCCGAACGTCCTGTCGCAGCCATGATCCTGACCAACCTGGATGAAGACGGCCTGCTTGCCATCGAGGTCCGTGAGATCTGTCGTTTCCACCACGTCACCCCCGAGGCGGTCGAAACCGTCCTCAATAAGATCCAACGCTGCGATCCATTGGGTGTCTCCGCTCGTAACGTGCAGGAAGCGCTGCTGACCCAGGTGGAAGTCCTTTCAGAGACCACCCCGGTGCCGGAATTCGTCCGGCGGGCGATCGCAGAACAATTCGACCTGCTCTCAAGGCATCAATACAGTGAACTGGCGAAGAAACTGGATACCACGGTCCAAAAGACAAAATTGGTATCCCACTATATCAGCGATAACCTCAACCCTTTCCCCGCCCGGGCTAACTGGGGCACCTTCCGCCAACCCAATGACAACACGCCAGAGGTCTTCCATCACCCCGACGTGCTGATCTATTATCTCAATAACAAACCCGGCAACCCCCTGGTGATCGAGATCATCACGCCCTCCCGCGGTACCCTGCGCCTGAGTCCGATGTTCAAGAAAGCGCTCAAGGAACAAAAGGGCGAACAGCAGGAGGAATGGAAAAAGGACATGGATAAAGCCTCTCTGCTGATCAAATGCATCCAGCAACGGAACAATACCATGCGCCAATTAATGGCGTTATTGGCATCCATTCAGAAATCATATATAATCCATGGTGATACCCACCTGATCCCCCTGACCCGGGCCGAGATTGCCGAAAAAATCGGCGTACATGAATCAACCATTTCCCGGGCCGTCGCCAACAAGACCGTACAACTGCCCAACAAGAAAATCATTCCGATGTCAACCTTCTTTGACCGCAGCCTGGCCGTCAGGGCGACCCTCCGCAATATCGTTGAAAGTGAAAACCATGCCCTGAACGACACCGAGCTCCGCAAATCGCTGGAAGAACGCGGGATCAACGTTGCCCGGCGGACGGTGGCCAAATATCGTTCCATGGAAGGTATCCTGCCCGCCCACCTGCGTAGAATAGAAAAATTCACAACCGCCTGAGCCAAATGTGAGCCAAAACTTACCGGATTTCCTTGATCAATTCGATGTTTCCAAAACAGAGGGATTTGAACGCTTCCTCACGGTATTGAATTTAATTCCCGACCCGGCCATATTTTATGACCGTGCCCAGGATCAGATCCTGGCCGCGAATAACGCTTTCTTCCTGCTGACAAACCTCGAGGAAAACGAGTTCCTCGGTAGAGAAATCCAGTCCATCCTCCCTAATATCCGCGATACAAGCCCCACCACCGGACACGGCCAAAGCACGCGGCTGCGCCACCAACGCCAACCGCTAATCCAGGTCACCCTGCGGATCTTCTCCCTCTCCAGGTCCAGCGACCAAATCGTGATCCTCTTCAACCCGGAGGGGATTGACCTCACACCGCCCATCCAAACCGGGGACCAAACCGAACTGATCCATCGATTCCACAATTTGGTGAGATCTCGTCTGCAGCCGGATATCAAGTCCGCCCTGCAGCATGTCCTGGAAGTTGCCGAATCGCTCCTGCAGGCCGACCTGGTCTGCATTTATAAAGCCAGCGGCGCTGTTCCCGAGTTGGTCCAGTATCTGGTCAACGACTCAGCCGCTGCCGCCCCCTTCCCCAGCACGCTCACCAGCAATGACCTGGCAATCGGCCAGGGTGCCGCGCTCTGGACTCAGGAGGACCTGGCCGTCAACCCCCTGCAGAAGGCGGCCGCCCGGGCGGATTACGACTACCTGATCGCCATCCCGTTGGGGCAACAAAACGCCCGTTTCGGGCTCTTCGTGGC
>JAXHUD010000046.1:0-16486 GCA_034189815.1 Chloroflexota bacterium | reverse complement strand
TAATAGGAATAAAAATCAGAAACGAGCCGCAGCAGCAACCTCTTAAAGGTCGGGATTCGGCAGCATAAATTCCATAATCAGGCGCTGCAACTCGTGATAGGAGGCCGTAAAGCCACGTAGCGTCCTCACGCAGGCGCCATAGGTATCAAATTCGTCCACGGACAGGCCGTCTTCATCATACGCCTTATGGAAGTCCTCAAAATAGCTGTAGAGCGCATCCAGGATTACCGGATCAACCGGATCATCCATGCGGTTCTTAACCTTTATGTCGGCGGCATTGAAAAGAACCTGCCACTTATAGGGAATGGTCTGGATGAGATCCCCTCCGATTAATTCTGACCAATGCAGATGATGGCGATAGGCAGCGGCCAATAATCTGATCCGTTATCCGCGTTCTTTGTAAATCCTATCTGCCTTTTTGATATTAGCAATCCCCGCCCAATTCAAGATCGCGCGATCCACAATAATGCCTCTCTTCTTCGCAACGATCTTGAGCCAATCATCCATGCGACCGACCATGATCGTACAAACCGGAGTCATGTCTTCAACCGATTTACCCTCATCCTCACGACGCTTCAGTCCACGCTCAACAGCCTCGGCAACGGCCACAGCCTGTGGTACGGTAAAACATACGGTTGCATTAATGTTCACACACTGATACGTGGCTTCTTCAATGACGGCGACGCCCACTTTAGTGACGGGGATTTTCACCTGCATATTTGGTGCGAGCGAATCGAAATGAACCGCCTGTTTTACCAATGCATCTGCGTTACGATAATTGATCGGGTTGGTTTGAATCGAAAGCCGCCCTTTCTTGCCCTTCTCTCGCTCAAACACAGGATAAAGCAATCCAGCCCCTTTTACGCCAATCTCTTCAAAGATTTTCCAGGTAATGTCTTCCTCAGTCCAATCTGGATTTTCATCAATTATTTGATGTTGACGGTCTTCCCAAAGATGCATCTCCTGGTTGAGGACATTCAAAACAATGTTGAGATGTCGCCCCTATCGCACCATGAGAAATTGCATAGGTCAATTCCTCAACCGAACAGGAGTCGTTCCAGAGATCGGTGGGAGTCGTGCTTACCATCTCGTGCATTGGACTTTTGTATTCCTTCACCATCATCTGCTCCTTAAAAACTAGGTATCCGACAATGTATTGTCTGACATCTTTTATAACAAGCTTCAATAGTAAAATTGTTGATTTTATAACAAACTCGATATGATTTTTGAACAATACTCTTCTTTGCTGAAATCCCCCTCTAATCAACAAGCTCGAACGCGGTAAAATAAATAACCTGCATCACTGCAGGTCATTTCAAAGCAATTTTATTTAGTGGGCGGAACAGGGCTCGAACCTGCGACCTCATCTGTGTAAGAGATGCGCTCTAACCAACTGAGCTATCCGCCCGACGGCCCTATTATACCGCAGTTCACCCTGCCGGGAACAAGGTATTTATGAAAATCCTCCGCTTTTCCACTCCAAATCTCAGCCCGCGTTTCGGCTGGTTATACGAAGATAATATCGGTGAGTTGGATGGCGACCCCTTCGGCGCCTACCGCCGGCTCGATCCGGATATTCCAGTTAACACGGTCAAATTGCTCCCACCGGTGAAACCTGGCAAAATCGTCTGCGTGGGACGCAACTATGCAGCGCATGCACGGGAATTTGACAACCCCGTTTCCGATATCCCCGTGCTGTTCCTCAAACCCGGATCCAGCCTCACCGGTCCAGGCGACCCAATCGTGCTCCCACCACAATCAGCTCAGGTGCAGCATGAAGCCGAGTTAGCTGTCGTCATTGGCAAGCGCGGTCGCTGGATCCAGCCGGAAACAGCAATGGATCATGTCTTCGGTTATACGATCGCCAATGACGTGACCGCCCGGGACCTGCAGCGCAAGGACACACAATGGACCCGTGGTAAAGGCTTCGACACCTTCTGCCCGCTCGGCCCCTGGATCGAAACAGACTTCGACCCGGCTGATGCCTTGATCACCTGCCATGTTGGTGAAGAATTGCGCCAGATGGCCTCCACCCGTGACATGGTCTTCACCATCCCCCAGCTAATCGTTTTCATCTCTTCGGTCATGACTCTTGAGCCCGGCGACCTGATCCTCACGGGCACCCCCTCCGGCGTAGGGGACCTGACCGCCGGCATCCAGGTCAGCATCACTATAGAGGGGCTGGGCTCATTGACGAACCCAGTTATCACTGAATCTGAAGAAATCTAAAATCCCTTCATTTAGAATACGTTGACTTTTAACCCCTATCTGGTTTAATTAGAACCATGAGTGTTGGATTGCTGTGGTTAGACTTTTACCTGCCGGACTGCCGCTCCCTGAAAGCAAAACGGAGCCGGATCAAACCGGTGATTGCCCGGTTGCATAAGGAGTTCAATATCTCTGTCGCAGAAGTGGACTATCAGGATTCCTGGCAACGCTGCCAAATGCTGATCGCCGCAGCCGCCAACGAACCCAAACGGGCAGAAATTGTCCTGACAAAGGTGATCAGGTACGTCGAGCGCCACTGGCCCGACCTGCCGCTCACCGATGAAAAACTAGAAATCATACACTGAAGGATCATTATGGACCTTGGATTAAAAGGAAAGATTACACTCCTCACCGGCGCCAGCAGCGGACTGGGTCTCGCGACCGCCAAAACCCTCGGCGCCGAAGGCGCTCGGATCGCCATCAACAGCCGCAGCCCGGAAAACCTGGCGCAGGCTAAGGCGGAATTGGATGCCCTCGGCGCTGAAACAGTTACGCTGCCCGGCGATGTTACAGACCCTGACACGCCCGCCAGACTGGTGACCCAAACGGCGGAAACCTTCGGCGGACTGGACCTGCTGTTCACCAATTCCGGCGGCCCATCACCGATGACCTTTGCAGAAGTGGATGACGCCGCCTGGCAGCAGGCCATTGACCTGGCCTTCCTCAGCCACGTCCGGCTGATCCGTGCTGCGCTCCCGTATCTCAGCAAATCCGATTCTCCGGCGGTGCTCACGGTGACATCCGTCTCGGTCAAGCAGCCGATTCCGTCGCTGGTGCTGTCCAACAGCGTCCGTGCAGCCACCGTCGGCCTCACCAAAACCCTGGCGTTGGAACTTGGTGAGGATGGCATCCGTTTCAACTCGATCCTGCCCTCCTGGACGAGCACCGAGCGCGTGGAACAACTGCTGGCTGACCGTGCCCAACGTAACGGCACGTCAGTGGAAACTGAACGCGAGCAGCAAAACCAGGTCAGTGCGCTGGGACGGATGGGGACGCCTCAGGAATTCGCCAACGCGGCCGCTTTCCTGCTCTCCCCCGCAGCCTCCTACATCACTGGCGTCATGCTGACGGTTGATGGCGGCAGCTATAAAGGCACTTTCTAATATGACAAATTCTTCCCTCTGGCGCAAGGTTGAACGCGTCCTCCCGACCGTGACCAAACCGGGCCGGTATGTCGGCGGCGAACTCAACCAGGTGGTCAAGCCCTGGGACAGTGTCCGCACGCACCTGGCGCTGGTATTCCCTGATATTTACGATCTCGGCCAATCCAACCTGGGCATCGCCCTGCTCTATGACATCCTCAACCAACGTGAAGACCTCGCCGCAGAGCGCGCTTTTTCGCCCTGGCAGGATATGGAAGCCGCACTGCGGGAACACAACCTCCCGCTCTATAGCCTGGAGAGCAAACGCCCCCTGGCCGACTTCGACATCATCGGCGTAAGCCTGCCCTATGAAACGATCTACACGAACTTCCTCAATATCCTCGATTTGGCGCATCTGCCGATCTGGAGCAAAGATCGGGACGAATCTCATCCGCTGGTGATCGCCGGCGGCCAGTCCGTTTATAACCCCGAGCCTGTCGCACCCTTCGTGGATGCTTTCGTGATCGGTGAGGGTGAAGAAGCCACGCTGGATATCGTGGACGCTTATCAGGCTTGGCAGAATGCCGGCAAAGGTCGGGATGAATTGCTGCAAGGCCTGGCCGTAATCCCCGGCGTCTATGTTCCCGCGCTTTACCAGGTTGACTACAACCCTGATGGAACCATTGAGGCTGTCACACCGACCCATCCCGCTGCCAGCCCGACCGTCCAGAAGCGGATCACGGCCGAGTTGCCCCCGCCGTTGACCCACTTCATGGTGCCCAACGTGGAAGCCGTGCAGGAACGGGTGAGCGTTGAGATCATGCGCGGTTGCACCCGCGGCTGCCGCTTTTGCCATGCCGGGATGGTCAACAGACCAATTCGAGAACGCCCTGTGGCAGAGATCCTCACCGCCCTGCAAACCGGGCTGGACCAGACGGGTTACGAAGAGGTCAGCCTGCTCTCGCTGTCTTCCTCCGATTACAGCCAAATCATCCCGTTGATTGAAGGCCTGCGTAATCTGCTTGAAAATCGCCAGGTCAATATATCCTTGCCCTCTCTGCGGATTGAATCCTTTACCGAAGCGCTGATGGACGAACTGCAATCTCTCTCACCCGGTGGTGGGTTCACAATTGCCCCCGAGGCCGGGACGGAGCGGCTGCGCAATATCATTAATAAACCGATCAGCGATGAAGAACTGATGGCCACGGCCCGCTCGGTTTATGAACACGGCTGGAAATCGATTAAGCTCTACTTCATGATCGGCCATCCACAGGAAACCCTGGACGACGTGCGGGCCATCGCTGACCTTTGCAAAGCGGTCCTGGAAGAGGGCCGGCGGATCGCAGGTGGACGCGCTCGTGTCCATGCCGGGATCAGCACCTTCATCCCCAAACCACACACACCCTTCCAATGGGTAGCATTCAATCGCCCGGAGGATATTCGGGAAAAGCTGGACTTACTGCACGAGGGGTTGCGCGGCGCGAAGGTCAAGATGACCTGGAATGACCCTAAAGCTTCCCTGCTGGAAGCCTGGCTTGCCAGAGGCGACCGGCGCATGGCGGACGTGATCTTCCATGCCTGGCAAAATGGGGCTCGCTTTGATGCCTGGTCGGACCAATTCGACCTAAGCTATTGGCAAAAAGCCTTTGAACAGGCCGGTCTGGACCCTGATTTTTACGGCCACCGCGCTCGCAGCCTGGACGAGGTCCTGCCCTGGGATCACATCTCTGCCGGCGTACGGAAATCGTTCCTCAAAGCCGATTATCACTGGAGCCAGCAAGGGCGGGCCCGGGCTGACTGCCGGGGCCAGTGCTACAGTTGTGGCATCCTATCAGCCTATAAAGAACTCCGTTTAATTGCCCCCAAGGGGGGCTGGAAGTGCCCCTAAGATGAGCAACGGCGAAAACATCACCCGCATCCGCGTTCAATACTGCAAAGGCCCCAGCCTGCGCTTTACCGGCCACCTCGATATGCAGCGGCTTTGGGAGCGTCTGCTGAGACGCACCAAGCTGCCCATCCGCTATTCCCAGGGCTACCATCCTCGAGCGCGACTCAATCTGGCTTCCGCTCTGCCGCTGGGGTTCATCAGCGAAGCGGAGCTGCTCGACTTCTGGATGAACGATCCCCTGCCAGTTGAGGAAGTCCGCCGCCGCCTGGTGGAAGCGACCCTGCCCGGCCTGCCAATCCAGGATGTGCAAATCGTAGACCGTCATGAAGATGCCTTGCAGATCCAGATGACCGCCAGCGAATATGAGGTCGCCTTCTTTGATCCCCAGGACCGGATTGCCTTGTCGGAAAAAGCGGATATTCTGTTGGCTCAAGAAGAGCTGATCCGCACTCGGCGTAAGAAAACCTACGACCTTCGGCCGCTGATTTTAGAGTTGGAAATCCGTGAAGTTGAGTTCGAAAATATTGGGTTATGGATGCGCTTGAACGCCGAGCCCGCTGCCACCGGTCGTCCCGACGAGGTCCTGGATGCCTTGGGCTTCGAAAAAACGGCTTACCTTGTCAAGCGGACCAGGCTGATCCTTTCAGCTTAACCGGTAGGTTACGTGCCGCCCAGCGAAATAATCATAGACTTGCTTTATGAATCCCTCGATTCTGAGATTGCCACGCCCCTGGCGGGGTTCGCAATTACAAAATAATTATCGTTGTGCCCCCGTTTTTAGCACAATATTATGTTCAGAATTTATAATCTCCAACTAGGCATTTACCTATTTTTAGGTATAATAGTGGTGCTCGAATGCCAAAGCATACGCATGTTCCCGTGGCCTAATGGATAAGGCGACGGCCTCCGAAGCCGTACATCTGAGTTCGAATCTCAGCGGGAATATTTTTATTTAAGCCGGGATCGTGTAGAATCATATCAATCCGTCTGAAATAAAAAAAGGGCAACGCCATGACGCAATCAGACATCCGAAAAGCGTACGAGGAGCTCAAGCAGGAACTCCGCGATCATAATCATCGCTATTACGTGACCAACGACCCCATCATCAGCGACTTTGAATATGACCAAAAGCTAAAACGGCTGGAAGCCATCGAAACGGCGCACCCGGATTGGGTCAGCTCCGATTCCCCCAGCCAGCGCGCCGGGGCTGAGCCGCTCGACAAATTCGAGAAGGTCGCCCACCCTGCCCCGATTCTCAGCCTGGCCAACGCCTACGATGCCCAGGGGATCCGGGATTGGTTCGAGCGCATCAGCCGGCTGGATGACCGGGTGATGCGCGCTGACTTCACCGTCGAACCCAAGCTCGATGGCCTGACGGTAGTACTGCGTTATGAAAACGGGGTCTTCACCCGGGGCGCCACCCGCGGCAACGGCGAGATTGGCGAGGACGTGACCGAGAACCTGCGGACGATCAACGCCCTCCCGCTGCATATCCCCGTCCAGCCGGACGGACCCGCCGTGCCGAATGTGTTGGTCGTGCGCGGTGAAGCACTGATCTTCAAAGCTGAATTTGACCGCCTGAACCAAAAACTGGAGGAAGAAGGTAAGAAGACCTACCTCAACCCCCGCAACACGGCTGCCGGCGCCCTGCGCCAGCTCGATTCCCGGATCACGGCCCAGCGTCCGCTGACCCTGCTCTGCTACGCCGTCGTCTACAGTGAAGGCGGTGAGCTTCCCGGGACCCAGTGGGATACGATCACCTACCTTAAGGACCTCGGCTTCCCAGTGGCAACCAGCTCTCAGCACTGCCAAACACTGGAAGAAGCGATTGATATCTGCCTTTCCACTGATCCCAACCAATTCAATTATGAAATCGATGGCATGGTGATCAAGCTCAACGACCTGGCCCTGGCGGATGACCTGGGCGTGGTCGGCAAGGATCCCCGCGGCGCAATCGCCTACAAGTTCCCTGCGGAAATCGTTTCCACCCGGTTGAACGACATCGGCGTCAATGTCGGCCGGACCGGCGTGTTGACGCCCTATGCCCAACTTGAACCGGTTGAAATTGGCGGCGTGATCGTCAAGCAAGCCACCCTGCATAACTTCGACTACATCGAAGAAAAAGACATCCGCATCGGCGACCGGGTGATGGTCAAGCGGGCGGGCGAAGTCATCCCCTACGTGATCGGCCCGGTGGAGGACGTCCGGTCGGGCGATGAGGTGGTCTATGAACCGCCCGAGATCTGTCCCTCCTGCGGTGAGCCGGTGGTCAACCCGGAAGGCGAGGTGGCGTATTACTGCCTCAACAACGCCTGCCCTGCGCAATTGGTCCGCAACCTGGAGCATTTCGTCTCCCGAGGTGCGATGGACATCGTCGGCCTGGGCATCAACATCGTCCAGCAGCTTGTTGATGCCGGCCTCGTGCATGATTTGGCGGACCTTTACCATCTTTCCAGGGAAGAATTGCTCAAACTGGAGGGCTTCGGTGAGAAGAAAGTCGATAACCTGCTGGAAGCGATTGAAGCCTCCAAAGACCAGCCGCTCTCCCGGCTGATCGCCGGGCTCGGTATCCGCGGCGTTGGCGAAGTCGCCGCACAGGACCTAGTCGAGCATTACCCCAACCTGGACGCTCTCAGCAAGGCCAGCGCAGAAGAGCTGGAATCGATTGAAGGCTTTGGCCCCAATATCGCCGAGAACATCATTGAATGGTTCGGTACGCCGGAAAACCAGGAGATTCTCGCCCGGCTCAAAGCCAGCGGTGTCTGGCCGGTGGTGGAATTGACCGAGGGCCAGGGGCCGCAGCCCCTCGACGGCCTGACCTTCGTGATCACCGGTACCCTGCCCACCCTCTCCCGCAAGGAAGCCAAAGCTTTGGTCGAAGACAACGGCGGTAAGGTCACCGGCAGCGTCAGCGGGAATACAGATTACCTCGTTTTGGGTGAAGATCCTGGTTCCAAGTACGACCAAGCTGTCAAACGAAACGTACCGACTCTTTCCGAAGACGCCCTCCAGGAACTGATAAAGGACCGGTCCTGATGCCCGCACTCATTTTGAAAAAAGGACGCGAAAAAGCCATCCTGCGCAAACACCCCTGGATCTTTTCTGGCGCGGTCGCCCGCGTGGACGGCGATCCCGAACCCGGCGAAACGGTTGTCGTTCGCGATTCGAAGGAACATTACTTGGCCACCGCTGCATACAGCCCCCAGTCTCAAATCCGGGCTCGGATCTGGTCGTGGGACGAGGAGCAATCCATCAACCAGGATTTCTTCGATGCCCGCCTCCGGGCTGCCCTGGCGTTGCGCAAACAGCAGATTAACACCGACCACACGGATGCCTACCGGCTCATCCACGCCGAATCAGACCGCTTGCCCGGGCTGGTCGTGGATCGCTACAGCGACGCGCTAGTCCTGCAGATCCTCTCTGCGGGGGCGGAACACTGGCGAGACACAATTGTGAGTGCCCTGGTTGACTTGCTCCATCCAACCTGCATCTACGAACGCTCAGACGTGGCCGTGCGTAAACTGGAGGGGCTGGCAGAGCGAACCGGCACTCTCTACGGCAACTCCGACGGTTTACCCGATAGCCTCCAGGAGAATGGCCTGAAATATAAGATTGACCTATTGGGGGGACAAAAGACTGGCTTCTACCTCGACCAGCGCGACAATCGCCAGATTTGTCGGGAGGTCGCCAAGGGGAAGAAAGTGCTGAACTGCTTTGCCTACACCGGCGGCTTCACCCTCTCCGCCCTGGCTGGCGGCGCAAAGTCGGTGCTCTCGATTGATTCCTCCGCCGACGCGCTGGACCTGGCCCGAGAGAACGTGGCGCTGAACGGCTTACCCGAGGACAAATGCGAATGGCTCGTAGGCGACGTCTTTGAGGAGCTGCGCACCCTGCGTGACAAGGCTGAACAATTCGACCTGATCATCCTCGACCCGCCTAAGTTCGCCCCAACCGCCTCCCAGGCCCGTAAGGCCGCCCGAGGTTACAAGGACATCAACCTCTACGGATTCAAGCTGCTCAAGCCCGGCGGGACGCTGATGACCTTTTCCTGCTCCGGCGGGATCGATGCAGCCTTCTTCCAGAAGATCATCGCCGACGCTGCCCTGGACGCCGGCGTGGACGCGCAGATCGTCGCCCGCCTCAGCCAGGCCGCTGACCACCCCACGCTGCTGTCCTTCCCAGAGGGGAGTTATCTAAAAGGCTTGGAGATAATCAGTTAGCAGTTATCACGAATTGGGTATTCGGGATCAGTAATCGGAAAAAATTTACAATATGCAATTTATTTTAAAAAGACCGCCTTTGAAAAAAGCGCTCTCTTCTACATATATTGAATTGACATTCAGTTCTTGTAGACTTAATTCTGCAGTGAAATAATAAGAAGAATATCCTCGTTCTATAAATAATCCATGGTGACGCGTCACATGGACCAGGCTCAAAGTGCAAACCACCTGTCTCTACCCTCTCCCGTTCTTAAAAACTAAAAATGGGCTGTCTAATCGACGGCCCATTCACCATTCACAAATATCCATTTACTTTTCACTAAAGATCGATATATTCCTTCAAACTATGCTCCACAGCATAAGCTGCTGCTTCGGCGCGGTTGCTCACGCCCAGCTTGCTGAGAATACTGCTGACATAGTTGCGCACAGTGCCCTCACCCAGGAACAACGCAGCGGCGATCTCCCGGTTGGTCTTGCCTTCTGACACCAGCGCCAGCACATGCTTCTCCTGCTGGCTCAGATTGGCAAAAGCGGCGGCTTCCTCTTCCTTCACTGCCCGGCGCACTTCCTGAAACACACGTTGGGTCACGGCCGGGTCCAGCAAGGCCTCGCCGCGGCAAGCAGCCTCGATCGCGGTGATCAGGCCTTCTGCGCCGATCTGTTTGAGCACGTAGCCGCTGGCCCCCGCCCGGATGGCCGAGAAGAGCATCTCATCTTCGGCATAGGAAGTCAGGATCACCACACGCACGTCGGGCCAGCGTTCGGTGATCTCTTCGCAAGCTTCGATCCCCGACGGTCCCGGAAGGCGGATGTCCATCAGGACGACGTCCGGATGATGTATCTCCACCAAAGCGACCGCTTCCTTCGCCGTGCCGGCTTCCGCCACGACCTCGAACTGCTCGCTGTGCTCCAGCAAGGACTTCAGCCCAAGCCGGACAACTTCATGATCGTCTACCAATAAAATGTTTTTTCTCTCCATAAGCCGGGCCTTCTTTCAAGGGGTCTCTTCCCTTTTGTAATCCACAAACCGATAGCCGACACCCCGTTCTGTCAGGATATACTTTGGATTGGAAGGATCCTCTTCAATTTTTTTACGTAAGTAGTTGATATAAAGCCGCACATAATGCGGTTCATCGCGATATTCGTAGCCCCAGACCTTGGTGAGGATCTGGTCATGGGTCAGCACCCATCCCGCGTTTCGTACAAGGTGATAAAGCAGGCGATATTCCGTGGGCCGGAGTTTAACCAATTCACCATCTACCCAAACCTCACGCCGGCCAAAATCAATCTTGAGGCGGTCATCCACTTCAATGACGCCCTCTTCGTCTTCCTCGAAGGTCCCGCCGCGCCGCAACACGGCTTTAATCCTGCTGACCAGTTCACGCGGGCTGAAGGGCTTGGTGATGTAATCATCCGCGCCCAGCTCAAGGCCTTTTACCTTGTCATCTTCTTCTTCCTTGGCCGTCAACATGATAACCGGCACCTGGCTGATCTCGCGAATCATCCGTAAGACCTCAAACCCGTCAATGTCCGGCATCATCACATCCAGCAGGATCAGGTCCGGCAGCGAATCGCGTAAACGATCCAACGCTTCAGTGCCATTGAAAGCCTCGACGACCACAAAGCCGTCCTGTTCAAGGTTCAGGCGGATGAAACCCACCATCCTTTTTTCATCATCCACCACCAGGATCCGATATTTTCGTGAACTTGTATCCAACATCCTCTTCGCCTACGCCTTTCTAAATTTAAATCCGTTCCACCAAAATGACCGAGACGTTATCCGGCCCGCCAGCCTCATTGGCGGCGGCAACCAGCGCTTCGGCAACCCAATTCGGGGCGGCATCAGCCGACAGAATGGTATTGAGCTGCTCCTGTGACATCACGCCCCAGAGCCCATCCGAGCAAAGCACCAATTTCTCGCCCGGCTCAATTACAAAATCATCAACATCAGCCGAAAGGTCTTCTGACTGGCCCAATGCCCGGTACAGCACATTCCGTTGCGGATGTTCGGCAGCCTCAGCCGCTGTGATTTCACCCAAATCCACCAACCGTTTGACCAGGGAATGGTCCTTGGTCTTCAATTGGAGATCGCCTTCTTTATCCACAAGATAGAGCCGGCTGTCACCGACATGAGCAGTGTAAACATGGTCATCCAGCACCAGCGCCAGAGTCAGGGTCGTGCCCCCACCCGGCACTTGCTGGCGGATTAGCTGCTGGGCTTTCTCAACAGCGCTCTGCATTTGCTCACGAAGCGTCGCCGATTTAATTTTTTCCGGGCTGAACATGCCATCCTGAATGATATTTTCCAGTAGATATTGGCTGGCGCCGCGTGCGGCGAGTTGGCTTGCGATCTCACCGCTCTGGTGACCGCCCATACCATCCGCGACCAGAAAAATACCCAGATAATGACCGTTATCCAAACCATCCAAAAAAGTACTGAAGGTGAATAGTGTATCTTCATTATGGGCGCGTGCCATCCCGGTCGATTGGCCAGTCGCCAGGCGATAAGGCAGCGCGGAAATCCCCGGTTTGCGCAGAGGCTGCTTATTGCCGAGTTTCAAGGTCGCATCAGCATCCTCAAATGGACCTTGATCATTTTCGGCGAACATATTCTTAAAAAATGCAAACACAGGTTTCTCCGTTTTTCATTTTAAATTTATCGCTATTATTTTACTGGATTCGTCCAGTTCTTGTTCAATGCACTACCAAAAAGATCAATCACCTTCCTCTTCAATCGGCGTGAGGAAGTCTCCAGCGGACCAACCATTGCGGGTCTGATCGTAAGGCGCTTCCAGATGCCACCAGGTATAGCCATCCGCTTCCACAGGGCCATCAATGACCAGGAACACCTCCGAATCCAGGGCGGTGAAATTGACCTCGCCATCAAGCCCCGGGCCGGAGCGCATTCGCAAACCGGCGCCCTGCGTCCCGGCTACCTGCACATACGCGCCAACACCAACAACACCATCGGGCAGAAAGAACACGGACGTCGCAGTCGGCGTCGGGAAGGCTGTTGGCGCCGCGCTGCGCGGTGTTTGGGTTGGGGCGGCGATCCGGGTCACGGCCGGCACAACCGCCCCGGTCGCTGCGGGTTGACGCCCGAGCAACAACGCAGCCAGTCCCGCCAGGATTAGCCCAACCAGTAAGATCAGTGCAATTGGCAGCGTGATGGGATTAATAAATGTTTTGATGGTGATCTTCTCAGGTGTTTTTGCCATAAGGTTTGTTTTGATTTAATTAGACTATTTTCCTCTGTAATTATAGCCCATCCTCAAATAAAAAAACCTGCAGCGGATGGCATGAATTTTAGTGTTGAAATAGCGAGCAACTTTGGCAGACCCATTCCGTTAACCAGTGTAGCATAAAGGCCTCCGGCAACGCCATATCATGATCTGCTTAGCGCCAGGAACTATCCATAACTTCACCTTTTGCTAAACGTCCGCAATATACCATTGCCAAAACCTTAGCTTGACCTCATTCCATTTCCATAAAGCAGATCGGTCTCGTCTACAGGAAGAAAGGTCAACGATGAAAATTGAAAAACGCAAGGAGATATGAGGCTCCTTAAAATTTTTAATCTTTTCAATCAGCGCAGGCACCATTGAGATTGACAGTTTTTCAGTTCTAACTGAATTGACGCAGTGGAGCTACTGGCCCTGCTATCTGATCGCTTTGATTTTGTTCGTCATCTGGAATTTCACCCTCAACCGGCGTTTCACGTTCCGGTCCTCGTCCAACATCCCGGCTGCGATGTTGAAAGTGTATGGATATTATCTGGTCTTCACGCCGGGCTCGACAATATTCGGCAGCTATCTGGCTGAAACCTTGCTGTGGAATAAATACCTGGTGACGGGGATTAATATGGTGATTAATTTTGTCACGGAATATCTTTTTCAGCGATTCGTCGTCTTTAGCAGCTCCCTGGATACCAACAGCCTGTCTCAGGACGATATGGCCGGACAAGATAAATTAGCCTCTGAGGATTAACCATAAAAAAGTGTTATTATCCCGATTTTTGGAGCAAATTAAGGAGACACAAACCGATTTTACGGTATAATTATCCCGCTCGCCCCCGTAGCTCAATGGATAGAGTACCTGACTTCGAATCAGTTGGTTGCGCGTTCGAGTCGCGCCGGGGGCGCTATCTTTTTAAGGTTCGAATCGCGCTCTACCGTAGGGGGCTACGCACGAGGCACTTTCCATTTCTTGTCATCACGAGTCCTCGCAGAGGGCGGGGCGATCTAAGAACTTAAGGCCCAACAGATTGGGTTTCAAACAACCTATTCATCAAGATAACCATCTGCCCATTACCCTTACTGGCGTATTCGTTTTTCGAATAAAACGAACCGGAACGAATAACAGCCACTCTCAGCATTCATTAAGCGCCACCCCTTCCGAAACCACCTTGCATATGCTCTGTCGGTTGCCCGCAGACCGTTCTTTGAGCAATGAGAGCTGTACTTGCCCCATCCCTGGCCAGGGCATTCGTTTTTCGAATAAAACGAACCGGAACGAATAACAGCCTCCCTCCTGCGCCATCACTGCAGAAATTGACGCGAGGGCTGACCTGCGCGCTTTTGCCAGGGCGCAGGTTGGCGGCCACTTGCGCCTGGTAGCCCCACTTTCGGCGGCCGGTCCCTTGGGTTTCATTTACCGCTTTTAGGTGTGACGTCATGGTGGAAGCTCCTTGCGTGTTAAATGCGCGGACAGATAGAACTAACGTTCTATCTGTAGTATATCATAAACCGCGCCGGTTGGCAATACGTCAAAAGCGACGTCAAAAGCGACTGAATAAAAATCTGTTCTAATTCCATCCTTATGGAAGTAGATCATTGATATTGCTGATTAGATAAGGTTGTAAATGTTAATTATTCTCTTTGAACATTTTCTACTCACTTGTTTCGCTGCTCTTTTGGACTATCCTGGTTATAATTATAGGTGACACTTCAATTTTTCGCGAATCGATAATTAGGATAAGCTTTGTCCAGTCGTTTTTTCAGTAGAGTCATCTATTAAATTACGCCGTTGCCTTGATAATATTTTTTCTAACACATGCTAAAGGGAGAACCCAATGCGATTAACTAGAACTGCAAGGGACAAAATATAGATTCAGAATGAAGGATTTACGACTAGAACAACGTATAGTGGAAAAAATTCCTCAGAAGACAGAATCTATAAAATTTCAGGGGGACAATTGCACATCCGCTCAATCGGTAATACTTCTTGGTCAGACAGCCGTTATGATAAGGAATGGATTGGGATGATGAAGAAACACATCGTTTTCTGTACAACTATCTTGGTGTATTAAACACCGATGGAATCGAATAATCCTTAGATAACTTCATTTGTAAGTTTAAAGTTCTATCAGGATAATATATTTTCGAGTCGCAATGAATATGTTTTGATCAATGGAGAACCTAGTAAAATTTATTGAAATAGCGAATAAATTATCTAGGACTAGTAATTATCAGACTCGAAAACGGAGGGTAGCATGAAACCAACTCGCGAAGATTTTCAAAGTAAGCTTGATGAAATTTTTACTGTGACAAAGAAATTCAACTTGATCTCAGTAACCATAAAAGCTGGGAACTTGCACAACCTGATCGAGAAAGTAAAGGACGGGGATCACCGGATGCCAGTCTGTTGCGATGTGATGTATCAAAATATGAAACCAAATGATATAGTTGTGTCATCCCCGCCAAAAGGGAAAGGTACTACATTGACCATTCAATACTTTCTTCCACGCTAGCACTTTTACTGACCTGACCCCGAAAACTGATCCAGATACTGTGATAGTATTTGGGGGTCAAGTCACTACCCAATCTCAATTGGTTGGACTATCCTAATACTTGACTCATATTTCAGGGTCAGGCCATTGTCTCATGGGGTTCCAACCCAAAGAGCATTCGGAAAACTTTTTATTATTTAAGAGAACAGACATGATTTATTACTACTTTATAATTTATTGAAGTGGAGGTGCAATGGTATCAAAAACTAAAATCGGGATCATTATATGTGACCGATACCGGACATGTGCTGGGGGAAAATGTCTGCGCGCAATGCGAAACAGGGAAGGCGCTTTCAGTATTGACGCCGATTCAGACGTAGAGTTAGTTGGATATACTACTTGTAACGGTTGTCTTGGTGGGAACATCGAGTACACCGGTGAAGAAATGGTCAAAAACGGTGCACAGGTGATACATCTTGCCACAGGACTCCTGGTGGGGTGCCCGCCCTGCCCATATATCGACACCTTCAAGGATTTTCTTGAAAAAATATATGCAGTTAAAGTGATTTTAGGAACACACCCTATTCCCCAGAAATACTTGGACCTACATATCCAACTTGGAACCTGGAACAATGAATGTTGGCAATCTCGGCTTTCAGCTACTACGGCAAATGAAGAAATGCGCCAGGCTTACAACTAGACTCATTTTTTTAGTGTGCCTATGAATGTACACCTACGTATTTTTAAAAACTGAATCCAAGAGAAAATGTAATATCAATTAAAAATACATGCAATTTAATATTTGATCGGTAGGATTGGTTTTGGAGTCATAAAAATTCCATTAATTGCTTTCAAAGTTGCTGACCTGCCCGTAATTCTGAAACAGATATAGTGAAAGTATTTGAAAAGGTAGAGTTAAGCCTGAGGGGCCTTCCCTACAATCTTATTCTCACTTTGTAAACTCTATTGCAATTTCATCTTTCTACTAATGTTTAATTTACCTATATACTAAACCGCACGGTCAGGCGTGCAGTTTTCTCTGATCAGTTATCAAATCGTTTAATATCAAACTGTAGAGGCGTAGAAGTGTAGATAAAGGGGTACCCCAATAGCCTAATCAAGCCAGAAATGAATAGGAGTGATTTCTATACCGGTGGAGGCGCAATTTATTTGATTGGTTTCCAAATTTTTCCCGGTGATCCAAGAGGTTTCTTCAACTCAACGAAGTAAACGCAATCCTCACAGCATTTTCCTGCGCCTTGCGGGTGTCTTCGGGTGTCAATCCCGCCTTGGGGGCGGC
>JAXHUD010000045.1:12117-16660 GCA_034189815.1 Chloroflexota bacterium | reverse complement strand
TCCAGGTCGTCTGCTGTTACGAGGGTGGTCACGGGGTTGACGATATCATTGCTGAGTGGGAAGCTCCAGATGATGAAGCCGGCCAGGCAGAGGCCAGCGAAGGCCGCTGCCGTCCACCGCCGCCTGAGCCAGCGCGCAGCCAGGCGACCGATCTGCCAGAACAGCCAACCCGCATAGAGCGTCACCGGCAGGAACAGCACGATGGCGAAATGGTCCGGGCGGAAGGGCCTGAGCGTCAGGCTCCAGGGCAGGGTCAACAGCGCAAGCAGGACGGTCCAGATTCCAAAGGCAACTCGTTCTTTGCGGATCAGCGCCCAGATCAGCCCTCCAGCAGCCGGCAAGAGCAGCCAGTGGTTACTGGCGGGACCGAGCAGCTGCCAGATATAATGGGCGGTTTCCGGTGACTCGAGCGCGCTTGAAATGGATGCCGGCAGGTTGGATTGTACGCCCGTGCTCAGCGATGAGTAACGGGTCACCCGCAGCAACCACGGTGCGGCCAGCGCCAGGCCGAGCAGCGCGCCCGCTCCCACGCGCCAGGATTGCGCAACTGCCGTGAACAGTGTCTTAAGCCGGGGCAGGAAGAAGACCACGGACAGGATGACCAGGAAGAAGGCCAGCAGGAGGCCTGCGAAGTAATGCGAGAGCAGCACCCCGGCCGTGAGCAGGCCCAATGTTAGCGTGTCGGGCTTGTGCACGGGTGGTTTCATCAAGCGGATGGCGAGGCCCAGCGCCAGGGGCAGCAATACCATCCCGGTGGTGAGGGTGTAGCGGCCCCAACTGAGGTAATAGGCCGGCATCCGGGTGACAAAGGCTGCCAGCAGCGCGGCCGCAGCCGCCGGGCGCCAATCCTGCCAGAGCGTCTTGCCCAAGGCATAGATTGAAAGCGCGATTGTTGCATTGAGCACCTGGCCGAAGATGAGCATCGCTTGTCCGATTGGCAGGCCGCTCAGGGCGGTGAAGAGCGCCGTGGTCGCATGGAAGCCGTAATGATAATAGAAGGGCTGGTCGAGGTATGGGGCCAGTGTGGCGGGCAGGCTGCCGTTTTCGAGTATCACCTTGATGATCAGGTAATGATGTTGGGAATCGACCCAATTCGGCAGGAGCAAATCGCGGGCCTGATAAAGCCGCCAGGCGATCACCACGGCAAATAGCACCAGCCCGACGGCTAGCTGCCAGAGGCGATCCTTCGGGAGCTGAACTTTACGGCGGATCAGCCCGGCCAGGGCGAGCCCCGTGCAAAGCGCGAATAATAGACCGATGATCCAGGCGGAGAACCGGACCTGGAACAGAAAACCGATTTCTGCCACGAGGATGATGACCGCCAGGCTAACATCCGCGATTTGGGCCAGCGCAACCACGGGGTCGCGCCCGCGTTTGCCCAGCCAGACGCGCCAGGCCAGCCCGGGCAGCAGCATCGCAAGGAGAGCCAAAAGGGTCACAGCCGCTTGATTCCTTCCCGATTCACGCCTTGCAGCAGACCGTGGACAGTTTTCTTCAACACAGGGTGCACGAAGTCCGGGGCGATCTGGTCCAGCGGCACCAGCACGAATGCACGCTCCTGCAGCCTTGGGTGAGGTACCTTCAGGACCTGTCCATCGATGATGGCCTGACCATAAAAGAGGATATCCAGGTCAATCAATCGCGGGCCGTTACGGAAGGTCGCCTCCCGGCCCATCTCCGCTTCAATCTCTTTGAGGAAATGCAGCAGGGGCAGGGGCTTTAGTACACTATCCACTTCCACCACCTGGTTGAGAAACTCAGGCTGGTCAATATAGCCCCAGGGTGGCGTTTCGTAGATCGAGGACTCTCGGATCAGCCGGACTCGCGCAGCCAGCGCATCCCGAGCGGCCTGTAAATTTGCTTCGCGATCGCCCAGATTCGTGCCCAGCGCCAGATAGAGGGGAGATGCCATGCTTAAACGACCTCTAGGATGTTGAGCATATCGGCCAACAGACCGTAGGCCGTGGTATTGGGATCGGGGTCGCTTTCCAAAACGCCTAACCCGGGCAGCACATCGAGTTTGAATTGGCAGTAGGAGCTGGTGCCGTTGACGCTGAAGAGGGGCGACTCCGGCCCCACCCGCTTGGGGGTGACTTTGGCTGAGATTTCACCATCAACTATCTCGGCGGTGCAGACCAGCTTCCAGCGTTCGCCTGCTGCCGCGGCCTCGGCGATCAACTCGGGCGTGATCCCGCGGATTCCGGTTCGGTCCACGTCCTGCGGCGTAAGCGGGACACCCATCAACACGGTGACCAGCGCGGCCACCTTGATGGACGCATCCCAGCCGTCAATGTCGTTGCTGGGATCGGTCTCGGTGATACCGATGGAGCGGCCATAATCTACCGCTTCGTCCAACGTTTTCCCCTGCTCCATCATCTCCAGCAGCAGATTGGTGCAGGAATTGAGGATGCCTTCGAAGCCAATCAGGTTTGCGCCCACCAACGGTTCGCGGAAGAGGGCAAAGATCGGGGCGCCGTCCATCACGGCCGATTCGAACAGGAAGCGTTTGCCTTGTTTATCAGCTAGCGCCATCAGTGTGTCATAGCCGTGCACCACCGGGCCTTTGTTGGCTGTCACGGTGTGCATGCCGGCTTCGAGAGCCGTTCGGATATGGGTCAGCGCGGGTTCGCCGCTCTGCGGGTTCACGGGTGTGGTCTCAAACATGAAATTAGCAGGACAGGCATTAATGAAAGCCGCGCCGTTGTTCGGGGCGTCAAGGGTGCTCAGGGCGTCCAGGCTGCCGCCTTTTTCAAGCATGTCCAGCGCTTTTAGCAGATCCAGCCCATCCGGATTGATGGCTTGGCCATGCGAGCCGGTGATGATCCCGGTTACGGAGAACGTGAGGTTATATTGCTCCTCAAGTTCTGGGGCTTTCCTTATTAATAGTTGGGCAAAGGCTTTGCCGACATTGCCGAAGCCTACCAGGCAGAGACGATAGTGTTGGGTCATATAAGTCCTCTCAAGAATAGGTCGTTTCCTCTATTTAACCATAAAATCAGGCGCGGTGTGATGGTGATCATAAATCAACACACCCCGCACGGGGTGTGTTGTCGTAAATCATGGGATGGGATGTCGTTGGTCAATACTCGTAAATGCTCCCGCCGATGAACTCGCGAATCACGGAATTCTCCGGCACGACTGAATCGTCCTCGATCGCCACCAGGGACTGCATCAGCTTGTAAACTCGGCTGGCGCGTTCGTGGGCATCTTTGCGCAGCGGGTTGTCGGCCAGGTCTTCCGTCCAGCGGGCGAAGTCCTTGAACAGCCTGGCCTTATACATGGGCATCTCGTAAGGCATGGCGCTGTTCACGATGTAGTCGGTGGTGTTTATGTAGGGGATGATATTGCGCAATTCGCTGTCCCGGACGTAGTGCCAGTGGAGCAGGGTCTGAGTTGGGTCATAGGCCCGATGGGTGGCGTCCCGCAGCATTCGCCGGATCAGGCGGATATCGGTCCAGCGGACGTAGTGACCGTTCGGGTCCTTGAGCTGCAGGAGCGGCTCAATATAGACTTTGAACATCTTCTCCGGGGCGATGCCCTTGGTCATATCAGGATAAAGCCCATGCAGGCTGTCGATCAGGATGACCTCATTAGGCGCCAGTTTCATCGGGGTGTGCTCGAGCTGGCGGGTACCGGTCTTGAAGTCATAGAAGGGGATCCGCACTTCCTCACCTTCGAACAGACGGGTAAGGTGTTCGTTGATCAGTTCCAGGTCCAGCGCCTGGGGCGTCTCAAAATCATAATCCCCGAACTCATCCTTGGGGTGCATCTCCAGGTTAAAGAAATAGTGGTCCACATTGAGCGTAACCAGCTTCATATCATGACGGGCCAGGCGTTCGCCCAGTTTCGTCGTGGTCGTAGTCTTGCCGGAGGAGGACGGCCCGGCGATGATCACCATCCGCAGGTCCTCCTTGCGATCAACGACCAGGTGGGCGGCGTTTTCAACGTCTTCATTATAGAAGGCTTCGGATTCACCCACAATCTGGGCGATCTCACCTTTCTCGATGCGTTGGTTGAGATGCTCAACGGTGTGCACATTGTGATCAGCGGCCCAATCGAGTACGCGCCAGAGCTTGGACCAGGGGATATTAGTGCTGGGTTGGGCGCGCCGTTCGGCTCGCTGCTCGCGCAGGCGGGCGCGTTCCGCCCGGTAAAGGATGTAGGCTTTGGCAACCTGAGCGTGGCCGTTCTCAATCAGGACTTTTTCCACAGTATCCTGGATTTGTTCCACGGTTGGGATGGTGTCCGGCGGAGTCTGCTCTTTTAGGACCCGAACCACTTCATCCGTGAGTTTTTCCGCTGTTTGTTTATCCCGTCCGCCGACTGCGACAGCTGCGCGATAGATGGCGTTTGTGATTCTTTGGGGCGTGAAGTCAACGATAGCCCCGTCTCGTTTGATGACCGATTTAATCTCGGACATGTTGCTCCTTTCGAATGCTGCCCGAAAACGACAATATTTGTCAATTAATTATATCGGAGGTTAAAGGATTCGGGCAAACCTCAAAATTTTGAATGACCTATGGTGAGTGGTGAGTATAAAAAG
>JAXHUD010000045.1:0-12017 GCA_034189815.1 Chloroflexota bacterium | reverse complement strand
TGTGACATTTGCTGCTTTATTTTTATTGCTGTTTTTATCGGCTTGTGTTGGGGATCAGAATATTACCTCCCGTGTCTGGATTGATTATCCTCTTCCCAATCAGACTTATGCCTTGGGGGAACCTATTCCCATTGCCGGTCATTTTTTTAGCAAAGATGGGATTGAGACCTATCGTATTAAAGTTGATGGGAAGATATTGGGGGATTCCGCAATAACACAAATCGAAGACAATTTCAGGGAGATCAGCCGAGATTGGATTCCTGATGAAATCGGGGATCATGTCATCGTCGTTGTCGCGCTTGATGATGAGGAAAATGTCGTTGATAAAGCTGAGGTGACGGTGAGGGTTATCGATAAACTATTAGGACCAGACCTGGTCGTGACTGCAATCCAAATATCTCCGATTGGAGAAGTGATCTGTGATTATGGTAATGTCGGTCTCGTGGGAGTTGACGAAGACGACGAAGTTCATATCAAGGTCTCCACCGGCACTTCTGAGGAGATTCTTATCTACTGTGGGGCTTGTAATCTCAGTGTGGATAGTCCTTATGCTCCTCATTCAGGCAGAACCGCAGAGGATTTTGAATCAGGTATGACGGGTCATTATTTCACCTGGCCTCTATCGGAGCTTTTTAATTATGATTGGCCTCGATATGTCTCGTGTTTTATTGATTATGAAAATTTGATTGGGGAAACGAACGAAAACAATAATGAAATGATCGCTCTGCTAAGCCCAGGTCAAGCGTTCGTCCCCATGATGGGCATCACCCCTACCGCAACCGAAACTCCCGAAACGACTGAAACTCCCGAAACGACTGAAACGCCTCAAACGACGCCAACATTTACGCCAACAACGACCTTAACCCCGAGCCCGACAAGTACACGCACGCCATCCCCCACGAACACCTACCGGGTGGATGATGTGCCGCCGACGATATCTAATCTGGTGGCGTCGGACGACCCGATTTATGAATCACCCTGCCAGCCGGACAGTGTGAAGATCAGCGTTGAGGTGTTCGATTCTTCCGGATTGGAGAACGTGAAATTGTATTATCGCATTGCAAATAATAGCCAAATGGGTGAATGGATTGTGTTAAACATGCAGGCGGTGGATGATCAGAATTATCAACTCACGCTGGGCCCCAGTGAGTTCTCTGCCAGTATGTCGGCCTACATCGGGAGAATTCTCCAGTATTATGTCAAAGCCTGGGACAATGTAGGGAATGTGGCTGAGACAACCAGTGAGAATGTCCATATTAATCCCTGCGTCCAATAAGAATCGCTGCATGTGAGGAGATAATGATGAATGAGAGAAAAGCTCTTAAAGGGTTATTGATCATTGGCGTCGTTGTCATCGGTGGTCTGATCCTGCTCGCGGGCTTGTTTGTCCTGGCTTCGTTGCTGCAAACGACGCCTTCAGTGCCAACTATTACGATTCACTCGCCTGCTCAGGGGGAACAAATTGAATGTGGTCAAGTTGTAAATATTCAATCCACATCCAGAGATGAAAAGCACAAGATCATCAAAGTTGAATTGTGGGAGGCACAGGAGGAACAATTGCGCTTTGTGGGGGCGGAAACGCCGATAGAATCCAGCCATGTTTTCTCCGTTCCCCTTGGCTGGCAGCCGCTTGAAGAAGGAATCTACAGGTTGATACTCCGGGTTTACAATGATCAGGATAATTACGGTGTCGCTGCGGTAGATGTGGAGGTTTTTGAGACTTCTGCAGATTTGGACCCCATGGAGAGTATCATAGGCGATGCGCCGGCAGTACCTGGCGAATTTGATATAAGCGATGTCCTCGGTATTGATTCTGTTGAGGAAACAGAGGATCCCGACCAACAATTACCGCCGCCCAATCCAAACCCCGATCCACCTGAGAGCACAACGGAGATTGATTTGGGCGGACTAATATTGCAAAACATTGGTGATATTTTTACACCGGAAGCATATTTCACATGGGTAGAGTTGGAAGCTGTGGCATTTGAAGTGGTTGAGGATTATTCAGGCGTTTATTGCTATACTGAATTGGCGTCTATGCCCTGGAGCAGGATTCCCGAGACGGGTATGCTGGATTCAACCAGCGAGAAGCGTTGGAACATTGAAGCATATCTCGGTGGAGAAAACACCGTCATCATTCCCCTGATGAGGGATCAGCCTTTAGACTTTAACCTCTCTTGCGAGGGGTATCGGGATAATGAATTATATGACATCGGATTTGTGAGTGTCACACACCCGCCGGAAGACTGGAACGGTCAACTTATCAACATGTCCGAAGATTACGGGGAAGGCTTTACAGTGTCCTACCGCATCAATCCGGTTGGCACCGACCTGGAAGCCCCGATTGTTCTTCATCAAATCGCGTGGGGGCAGAAAAAATATTTTCACTGGGCATGGAACGGTGATCCTGCCAGCATTGATGGTTTCAGGCTCTACCGTAACAACACTTTGGTCGCCAGCTTTGGTTCGGATGTGCGTGTAGTAGAGACGCCTTCCTGGTGGACTGTCTCGCCATGTGAGGAAGAATATGAGTACTATCTTGTGGCATATCAAAGCGCTTCGGAGTCACCGCCCAGCAATTATTTGCGGTATCAGGGGGAAGCCTGCAAAGGCAACGCTGATGTTACTAATGTAGGCGGCATTCCAAATTGTGATGGGGCAGGACAGCGCTATTTTGTTAAGTACAATTACCCCTCTGCAGAGCCGGCAAATATCCGCTTGCGTGTCTTTCAAGGCGGACAAATGGCACAGTATATCCTTTCCACCCAGGCGCAGATCACTTCGGGCGGGGGGACTGCTCAGATTGCACTGACCTATCATGGAATTGATCCAATCACAACTGATAAGGTTGTGGTTTATATTGATGACATGAATGGACGGAATATATATACGGAAAGTTTTGACCGCACCATCAAATGGCAGCCCGGACAAACAGATCTCATTATCAAAGAAGCCTGGGTGGACCGGAATAATCATGCTCTTCATGTGCGTGTCCGCAATGACGGTTGCGCCAGCCTGCCAGCGATTGATCCGCTCATCAGCATCGTTCGGGAAGCCGATGGTTGGACAGGTTTTGAACAGATGGAGGTCAAATTATTCGCTCGTACGGAAAGGGCACTTAAGATCGATTTGAATCCGGAAGAGATGGGGTTGTGGGGGGGCAAGATCACCCTGAAGGTTGACCCCAATGATGAAATCGAAGAATCCAATAACGATAATAACGGCTATATGATTGGTGAAGCCAGAATAAAGGCTGTGCAACTAAGTAAGATTATCCTCTATGATGATCATGATGCTGGCAGCAATAAAGGAGAGATATTTGTGTTTTTCCGCTGGCATTCAGGAGCTGACGAATCGACTCCTTGGTATGATCCAACAATGTTTATTGAGAGAGAG
Source organism: Chloroflexota bacterium (assembly GCA_034189815.1). GTDB lineage: Bacteria > Chloroflexota > Anaerolineae > Anaerolineales > Anaerolineaceae > Brevifilum. Next base: position 8,621 of record JAXHUD010000045.1, on the reverse strand, counting down.
TATCATTGGTCTGAAGGCGAACATACTATAGGAAATGCTTATACTTATCCAGTTTTAGCAGATAATGAGTACTTGAATATCATTATTAGCTTGAGTGAAGAAGATGATCGGCCATTTAATTGGCGCTCCCAGAAATTAGGTAGCTGTGAGATTCTCTTCGGTCCTGACCTCAATCAGGAATATACCTGGAAAGCGGGCGGAGAATATGAGTGCCCAAGTGACACATGGGATTTCAAGGCTTTTTTTCGAATAATCCTGGAATGATCTGTTGTTGTCACAATTTCACGTTGTAATAAAGGTTGATCCTCTCCCCTATTTGTGAGACGAAACAAAAAAGGCAAAGTTTGTTCCCACGAGTAAGTGCATTCTCAGTAATAGATCGCACTGACAGAAAATTATTTCCAACAAATTCTTACCAGTCGTTTCTTGAATATATGACTAAATTGGACCAAGGAGGACGATGGTTTACCTCTAAATGTGGGAAATATAGATAAAAACACAGCAGTATCCGGATTACTCCCTTTTGATACTGATCAACTTCGATTTTAAAACAGTCTGGTTCAGAGTATATTGCACCTTGACTTACTCGGGGGAAATATCCGCGCTTCCAGTTTTACCTCTGGCAGCTCCTCCGCCTAGGGCCAGTCCAGCAGAGCTTATTCGACCCGTTTGAGATATCCCCCCCCGGTTTATCGGCAATTTTCAAACTTACGCTCACCTGACGTGCGCTCAATCCCAACCCCCATTTCAGCCGTAGGAATAGTAAAACCGTTGACTTTGCATCCCGCGGTGTGCTATCCTGAAAATATGTAAGGCAACTGAAAAGTTAATTCGCTCCTTTCCCCCATTCGCTAAGGAACTTCATAGCCCCCATTAACGTCTACATAATAATTTGAGGACGTTTTTTGGCTTTTCTTAGGAGGTATAAATGAAACAAAAAACCGCGTTAATCCTGACCGCGCTTGTGCTGGTCCTTGCTGCGTTGGCCTGTCAGCTCCCCTGGCAGACGACCACGCCGACCCCGACCGACGAGGTCACACCGACCGAGGCGACGACCGAGCCGCCTGTGGTGACGGAGACTGAAACGGCAACGGAACCGCCCACGGCAACCGCGACGGAAGAACCTACCCCGGCATTACCCGTGGTTGCAAACCCTGAGATCTTTAATTTTAAATTCTTTACCCCTACCAGAGGGTGGGGTGCGACCCAGAATGGCAATATGATCCTCGTCACCGTTGACGGCGGACAGACCTGGCTGGACGCGACGCCGCCCGCTGTGGCGTTGCCGCCAACCTCGAGCGCAACGCTGAGTCTCTCCCCGTTCTATTTGGATGAAAACACAGCCTGGGTATCTCCGGGGAACTTCGGTTCAGGCAGCGGGATGATCTATCACACCCAGGACGGCGGTGTGAGTTGGTCTGAGACGACCACGCCTTTCGATAACGCCCGTTATTTCTTCCTGGATGCCACTGCCGGTTACGCCATTGTGGACCTGGGCGCGGGAGCGGGCTCGCAGTATGTGGCGATCTATCAGACCACAGACGGCGGTGTGAATTGGACCCAGGTTTTCACACACGTACCGGGCGAGTCCATGTCGCTGCCGGAGAGCGGGCATAAGGCTGGGATCACTTTCCTGGACCTGAACCACGGCTGGATAGGCGGCGATATCCCCATGACGGACCATTTCTATCTCTATTTGACCGCTGATGGCGGCGCAACCTGGGCAGAAGAGACGGATATTACTCTGCCGGCAGAATACAGCGGCAGCTTCCTTTCAGTGTGGCAGCCGATCTTCGTCGGCGGCACAGTTGGATATCTGCCGGTGCGGGTGCTCACGGCTAGCAGCGATAGTTTCCTGCTGATCTACCGGACGGATGACGGCGGCCAGACCTGGGTTTTCCAGGGTGCAGTTTCGGGCCAGGTGCAGGCCAACGGCGGCGTAGACTTTTATGCACCTGATTCGGGTTGGATTGCGGCAGGGACGAGTCTCTATCACAGCACGGATAACGGCCTTAACTGGTCGCCCGTGGCGGGGTCCGGTATCCCGGCTTCAGAAAACCTGCTTAAGGTGAGTTTTGTGGATGCAGATCATGGTTGGGTGTTGGGGACGCCCGACACCAATACCTGGACGCCATTGAACTTTTATCGCACAACCGATGGGGGCGCAAGCTGGACCCAACTGCTGCCTTAGACCTTGTACCGTTGTAAGGTATCAGGGCCGTCGAAGCCGGCGGCCCTGATAATCGTTATCGTTATTAGGATTAGTTTAATACTCATGTCCCATAATAAACAGTAATGAAACGACTTCCTGGTATTGCCGTATTGATGCTGATTTTCCTGGGTGCTTGCGCCCCGGTGGAAACACCGACGCTTGTTGCGCCTAGGATTGCGCCCTCGGTCACGCCCATAGAGGCGCCCACGAGAACGACGACTGTCGCCCCCTCACCGACGGTCACTCCCGAGCCGCAGTTTAGCTTCTCGGTTACAACGGATATGTCGGAGGTCTCAGGGCGGGAATATATCGACTATCCTAACTTTTTCGCGGCCCTGCTGGGCTATTTGAAGGATGCCGGCCCAGGCGACTTCATGGTCAGCACCGGAGACGTGCTCCCTGCGGAGGAGACCCGCTGGACCATTGACCAGGTATTGGGCGAGGATTATCTGTGGTACCCATTGCCGGGGAATCATGATTTTGGTACTGCAGATTATGCTTTTTTGCGGAATTATGACTATGACCCCAACGGCCCTGCTGAACCGAATATCGTCAACCAGGGGCCGGCGCCCTGTCCCCATACCACCTACAGCTTCGATTATCAGAACGCCCACTTCGTGGCGCTCAACGTTTACTGTAACGAAGAATCGCCCTGGGGCATTGATGGGGGCATTACGGATGTGATCTATGATTGGCTCGCTGCCGACCTGGCCGCCACCGATGCGGAACATATCTTTGTGTTTGGTCATGAGCCAGCTTTCCCTTGGCCCGACGAGAAAACCGGGCTAGTGCGACACCTGGGCTGGAGCCTGGATGAATATCCTGAGGCGCGGGATCGCTTTTGGCAGTTATTGAAGGCTGAAGGGGTGGCGGCATATTTTAGCGGCCACTCGCATAATTACAGCGCAGCGCTGATTGATGGCGTCTGGCAAATCGAGGCGGGCCAGGCTATGGGCACGCGCGCCGCGCCCTCTCCGGGCACGTTCCTGATCGTCACCGTCGACGGAGCGGACGTCACGTTGGAGACCTATCGCGGGGAGGATGGACCGGGCTTTGCTTATTTCCTGACGGACTCTTTCCAGATCGCCCCCTGAGAAGTTGTTTTAGACGAGGGTTTATTAATTGAAGCGGGGCAGCTCCGTCCCGCAGTTACGGCAGAAGCTATCTCCCGCGCGAGATCGGCTGCCGCATTCGTGACTAAAAATCGCTTGCGCTTCGGGATTATCAATCCCCACGCCGCGGACGGGGCGGGTATGATGCTCGACCGATCTGCGCCGAAACCACCAGTAATATAACCCAACCAGGATGGTTACTGCCAGCGCGACCCCAGCCAAGCAGAGCACGACGCTGAGCGGGGAAGCTGTACGGTCTATCGTGAATTCATCAATCTTTTCAGACCCGCGGACACTCCGGGCGGGATAATCCGGCTTGCTGAGGTCTTTTTTATATTGGAAAGATATTGGGAAGGGTTCACCGGACACGACACTGCCGGACTCGAGGGCGTAGCATGCGGGTTTTTTGAGCAGGTATCTGCCAGCGTCATCTGAGGCTCGGTGACCAAATTGCCGGCGCCATCGGGTATTTGGGTAGTGAGGGATCATGTGTTGACGGGATTGGTCGAAAGCCAATCAAAGATATATGAGCGGGTTCGGTCCTGTTTGACGACTTCTGGATCGTAGAGGGTCAGATAAGTGACGGCTCCGAGGGTGTTGAATGAAAGGTCCTGCCATTGTCCCCTTGCGGTCAGTTCCCAGACAAGCGGATTCTAATCCCCGTTTTGTAACAACAGTACATCGACGTTGGTGGGAATGCGAAGGTGGATGTTCTGCGATGGGGCGACATCTTCTGCCAGGCTGATCTCATAGAACACCGTCAGACCGGGCTGGTCAAGTTTGGGCCAAAGATCCACCGTCACCGTATCAAGGGCGACAGGAGTGTCCGCCGCTGTTATTCCGGTGAACCAGATCAAATCAGCGAATAGTCTTACTATAGAAAAACGCTTACGGGTTTAAGTATATTCACGGTTATTCCGTAGAAAGTGAAAGCTTTAAAAAATGCATGTTCGTGCTGCTTGGTGATCGAATACACTGATCTAACACACTTCTTAGAAAAAATAGGTAAAGTAAATCTGATGGGTGCGTATCCTGATGGAATTGACCCGGATTAGATTGAAATTATAAATGGTATAATGCAACCCTTGGAAATACGAGAATGAAAGTGAGATTATGGCGAAGACAACTGTTTCATGCCCCCAATGTCAACAACCGGTAGCGGCTGACATCACTCGGCTTTTTGATGTGGCCCAGGATCCGCAGGCGAAGCAAATCCTGCTCTCGGGCGCCTATAACCTGATTGAATGCCCCAACTGCGGCTACCGCGGCCAGGTGCCGGAGCCGATTGTTTATCATGACCCCTCCAAAGAGCTATTATTGACTTTTTTCCCGCCTTCATTGAACGTCCCGGTCAATCAGCAGGAACAAATGATTGGCCCATTGATCAACAAGGTGATGGAATCCCTGCCGATGGAACAGCGCAAAGCTTACCTCCTGAAACCGGAAACAATGCTGACTCGCCAACGGCTGGTTGAGCGCATTTTGGAAGAAGACGGTGTCACACCCGAGATGCTGGAAGCGCAGCAGAAACGTTTGAACCTGCTCCAGCGCCTGGCAGGCACGTCGCCCGAATCCCGACCGGACGTTATTAAGCAGGAAGAAGAACTGGTTGATGAGCAGTTGTTGATGATCTTGCAGCGCTTGATCCAAAGCGCCGCAGCCTCCGGTGAGGAACAAAGCGCCAACGTTCTGGCCGAGCTGCAGCAGCAGCTCCTGGAAAACACGGAATATGGTCGCAAAGTCCTGAAGCAAGTGCAGGATCAGCAGACGGCCATGCAGGCCCTCGAAGATGCCAGCAAAGAAGGGCTGACCCGTGAGAAACTTCTGGATATGATCGTCGACGCCGCTGACAACGAAGTTCAATTGGCCACGCTGGTCGCTATGGCGCGCGGTGGGATGGATTACGGTTTCTTCCAACTGCTGGCCGAACGCATCCAGCAGAGCGATGGTGAGTTGCAAGCGAAGCTGACCAAACTGCGTGAGGACCTTTTGGAGATGACCCATGAAATCGATGAGGCCATCAAGGAACAGGAAGCTGCCGCAGGTCAACTATTGGATAAGATTCTTGAGCAGGATGACGTTGAAGCTGCGACGATGGAAGCGCTGCCGGCGATCAGCGAGATCTTCCTGGAAGTGCTGCGCAAACGAATCCAGGCGGCGCGCAAGGACGATAACGAATCGACGCTTAAGAAGCTGCAGGCCGTCACCGGCGCGATCCAAAAGGTGAGCGCACCCGGCGCCAATGTCGAACTGATCGAAGCGCTGATCCAGGCTGAAGACGAAGCCGGGATGAACCAGATTCTTGATGAAAACGCTGATGAGGTCACGGATGAGTTCATGCAGTTCCTGTTGAACCTGATGAACCAGACTTCGCAGCAAGATGCCAATGAAGCGACGGCTGAAAAACTCCAGCAGGTCTATCGCCAGGCACTACGGTTTTCGATGAAACGAAATTTGGATAAGGAATCGACGGAAGAGTCAGCCTGATTTTCAGGCACCTGAGTTTCAGGCAGGTGTTGTCCTAATCGGTAGGGAGGGCCGGGTTATCCAGCCGGAGACCGTGGCCACGCACGGTGACAACGTACTCCCAATCGGGGTCCATCTCCGCCAGCCGATCTCGCAGACGGCGCACCATCGCGTCCAGAGCCTGTTCGGTAACCCCCGCGGCTGCGTTCCCCCAGACCGCCTCAATGACGGCCGGGCGGGAGACGACGGCCCCAGGTTGCTCGTAGAGCACCTGGAGTAAGTTGAACTGAGATGCTGATAGCGGCGGATCAATCTCTTCTTCCAACACCCACACACGGCGTGCCCCAATATCCACACGGAGCCGCCGTTTTTGTATTTCGAGGGGCAGCCCCTCCAGCGGCATGGTGGCGTCGGAGCTGAGGAAGATGAAATGTTGAGCCAGAGAGATTTGAAGCTCATCACCATCGGTCAGCAAGACCGGCTCCCGAATCAGACTGCTGTTTAGATAGGTGCCGTTCTTACTGCCCAGGTCTTCCAGCAGGACGCCATCTTTGTTGGGAGTAAGGCGGGCATGTTGGCGGGAGACCTGGCGCATGGGGACAACGATGTCGCAATCTGAATCGCGTCCAAGCACCATATCGGACATGATCTTCCAGCGTTGACCTTCAAGGGGGCCTGATTGGCCGAGGAGGAGTGGGAATTCTTTATCGTTTGTCGTCATTGATTTTAGCCTATCATACCAAAAAGGATGTCATTAACATCACTGCGTTTGGTTTAATATTATTCAATTTATTACTGCTATAATTATATTATATAGTGTCATCAAAAGAATCTGTTCGACAATAAAAAGACATTTAGAAAATGAGGAAATCCATGTCTGACCAATTTAAATATCAAAAACGTTATCGTTCGCTGTTTTGGCCGGTGGTCCTGATTGGCGCCGGCGCAATTTGGCTGATGGCAAATTTAGAGATCATCCCGGTTCGTAACCTTTGGCTGCTGTTCCGACTTTGGCCGGTGTTGATCATCCTGGCGGGGTTGGACGTTCTGTTTGCCCACCGATTAGCCGTTGTGGGCGCACTGCTGGGCCTATTGCTACTCGCCGGTGTGGTTTATGTTCTGTGGCAGGGGGAAGACCTCGGCTTGCAGCCCGAACCGCAGGTCGAAATGGAGACCATTTCCCTGGGCCTGGGTGAAGTGGAAACAGCCGACTTCAACCTGGACCTGTCCGTTCAAGAGGCCTCTATCCATCCTTTGACCAATTCGGACTTACTGATTTTCGGTGAGATCGGACACTTTGGGACCCTGGATTTCAATACCAGCGGTGTCGAGGATGCTGTCATCAACCTGAGGCAGACGGGATCGCTCAATCGGTACAACTGGTTCCTCCCTGAGATCCGGGGTGAGGACCTGACCTGGGACATTGGCTTGAGCACAGCGGTGCCCTTTGACCTCGATGTGGATGCCAGCACCGGCAAGGCAGAACTGGACCTGAGCGGCGTGCAGTTGGATGATTTTGAATATGACGCCAGCACCGGCGCCAGCACGATCATTCTACCGGCTTCGTCGGAAGGGTATGAGACCCGTCTGGATGCCAGCACGGGATCACTGCATGTGTTCCTGCCAGCCGAGAGCAACCTGACCGTGATCCTGGACGGGTCTACAGGCCGGGTGACGTTTGACGTGCCGGAAGGCGCGGCGATCCAGATCGAGGTCCGCAGCGGGGGCACGGGCAGCCTGCAGTTGCCGGCGTGGATTGATCGCGTGCAAGGGATGGGGGAGCCTGACGAGGGGTTGTATGAGAGCGCTGGCTTTGACGAGGCGGAATATCAACTGGTGATTGTAATTGACGATATCAGCACCGGGAAGATTGTGTTCGAGTAGACTTCGCAAAAAAAACAGAGAATCACGAGACGTCCACCAGGGCGTCTCGTTTTTGTTAACTGCACTTTTTCTTAACTTATTTTGTCATTGCGACGAGTTGAGCGGCGTCAAGCCGCATCAGTGAAGTGCCAAGCGCCAAGAGGCGCTGGTTGCTCATGAAGGGCACGACCTGACAATCTCAGAATTGAAAGATCTGCGAAACTGGTCCAGGTAGGATCTGAATGATAATTATCGGAACTCTGAGATTGCTTCGCTTCGCTCGCAATATCAAGGTGTGGTTGTTTAGGCATACCGGACGCCTGCGCCAAATAGTTATTTTAATTCTTGTTACCCAATAGACCAGGTCTCGGATTATCCCATTGCAGGGTTCCTTTTCGCTGCGTTTTCCTATATAATTGAGGCAAGTTCACTATGAAGGAGTAGGCGTGATTCGCATCAACCGCTAAATTCTTAAGTTTTTAGGAAAGTCGCTTTCCGGTATTTTTTAAATTTTAAACCGAGGGCTTTCCCTGGTTTTTTTGTTTAAGAAAGCAGGTTGATGTGTTTACAGTACAAAATCTCTCGAAATCCTACGGACTTAATTCTGTTCTCAAAGACATTTCATTCAGTCTCAATAAAGGCGAACGCGCGGCCCTGGTAGGGCCGAACGGTTGCGGTAAATCTACGCTGATGGACATCATCGCAGGGGTGACGCCTCCCGACAGCGGCTTAGTGACCACAGTGCCGAAGCATTTGCGGCTTGGGTATCTGCGCCAGGGTATTGCCTTCGCGCCCGGCGAGACCGTTGGCGGCTACCTCAACCGCTTCGCTGCGAACTTATCCGAATCGATGGTGGAGTTGAATAATGTTTGCGTTGCGCTCTCTGCGGAACCGCAAAACCCAGCTCTGGTCGAGCGCTATGACCAGGCGCTGGCTGCGCTGACCCGCGCCCAGGAGATGGAAGGCAC
>JAXHUD010000044.1:0-16671 GCA_034189815.1 Chloroflexota bacterium | reverse complement strand
ATGTGGCTTATGCAGCTAATAGGGGAGGAGTACTGATATCGGACTACTTAGATTAACTTTAGATGAACAGCCCGGTATGACTTTGAGGCTCGAATTGAACCTGGTTTGGGCTTCGCGTTTGGTATACTGACATACAGGCTGACTCATGATTGACAACACTTTTATCCTGTGCGCCAAAGCGTCGAGGTAGGTAAATTTAAGTAATAATGACCCAACTTAAAAGTAACAAACTAATCCACACAACTGCAAAAGCGCTTTTAATCTTTGGGGTTATTTTTATGGTGGGCTTACTGGTACATAAAACCGGGGGGATTAAATATGTCTTTTCCCACACCATGTATATCCCGATTATCCTGGCGGCCTATTATTTCCGCATCCCCGGCGGCCTGATTGCCGGGATTGTGGGCGGCTTGGTTTTAGGCCCTTTTATGCCGATTTCCGTGAGCACCGGGGAAATGCAGGAGGTCACCAACTGGCTGTACCGGCTTGTTTTTTTCGCTGGTATCGGCGTGATGTCCGGATCATTATTCTCGCTTTCCGAAAAACGAAATGACAAGATCCAGTGGCTGGCAACCCATTCGCCAGACACCGGCCTGGCGAACCTGAACCACCTGATTAGCTCTCTTGAGGCCAGCAAGCGCGCTGGCAAACCCGGCTCCAGGATCGCGTTGGTCGCAGTGCGGATCAATAACCACGCTGACATTACCTCTATTTTCAACATTGAAGAAACCCAGGCACTGTCCATCAAATATGCCCATTTGATCCATTGCCTGCTGCCTTTTGACGCCACGATCTTCCACTTCTTTCCGCACACCTTCCTCTTTTATTTCAATGCGGATGATTTTGGCGAAGAACTGATCACGGACGTCATCGAGCGGAAATTCCATCATCTTGAGAACCCGATCCAGATCAACCGCATTCCGTTGTTCTTTAAGATCAGCGTGGGGATCGCAATTGAAACTATTGAAGAAATGACGCCGACGGATTTCTTCCGAAAAGCGAATTGGGCATCGCATGTGGCAGCCAAGAAGAACGTGACATACGCCGTGTATGAGACCGAGACGGATTTGAAAACGCGCCGGACTCAACAATTACTGGGGGATATTCCCCGGGCTGCCAACCAGGACGATTTTGATCTCTACTACCAGCCGATCATCAGCATCTCGACTGGTGAGGTTGTGGGGATGGAGGCTCTGTTGCGCTGGCATCATCCTACCCTGGGTCTGTTAATGCCGGCCCGGTTCCTGCCCTATTGTGAGAACACGACCCTGGTGTTCCTCATCCATGACTGGGTGCTCAAGACAGCCATCAAACGCCTCAGCAATTGGGATGGTTATCATGGCGACCTTTCGATCAATCTATCCACCCGGTTATTACTGGACATGCAATGGATTGACACGCTGGTGAAGCTGCTTGAAGCGTACCGTGTAGATGCCTCCCGATTGATTTTTGAAGTGACCGAATCCGCTTTGATCGTTGACCAGGAAAAGTCAGTTGCAACGCTGAATGCAATCCGCGCCCTGGGCGCCAGGATCGCCATCGATGATTTCGGCATGGGTTATTCCTCCTTTCAATATATCAATATGCTCCCGGTGAACTTCCTCAAAATTGACCGGCAATTCATCTCCGCCGCAATGACCTCCACCAAGAGCAAGGAGATCGTCAAATCGATGATCGGCCTGGCGAATTCCCTGGGGATCAAGTCGATCGCGGAAGGCGTTGAAACAAAAGAACAGTTGGACTGGCTCAAAAATGAACACTGTGATTTCGTGCAGGGCTTCCTTATGGCACGTCCCCAATCCGGTAAGGATATCGAACCCTGGACTGTTTCCTCAGTCGCACTGGAGGGTTGGGAACAAAACGCTTGATCCGGTCGATTGACGCCGGGTAAGCTAACGCCAGTTTTTGACCGATGTTGACATGGATTTGTGAAAAAGGCCGCCTGATCAGGCGGCCTTTAAGTTTATCCGCGAGCGATCGGATTGTTCTTATAAGTATCTTTTTTCGTCTTTCCAGGTTAAACCCATGTGAATGAGATATTAAAACAGTTATAATTAGCACAATTCTCGATTCCTCAAGGAGTGATTCATGGATCAGAAAGAAAATAAGCGCGTAAAGTTTGCCTGGGTGATGTATGACTGGGCGAATTCCGCCTTTGTCACCACCATCACAGCCGCAGTGCTGCCGGTGTACTATGCCAGCGTGGCTGCAGCAACGCTGCCCGCGAACATCCGGACAGCCTATTGGGGCTATACGTCCACCATCGCCCTGTTGCTTGTCGCACTAATGGGCCCCGTGATGGGCGCGATGGCCGACTTCGCCGGCTCCAAGAAGAAATTTCTCACAATCTTTGCACTGATTGGCATCGCCGGCGCGGCCCTGCTCTTCTTTGTGCGCGAGGGCGACTGGCTGATGGCTTCGATCTTCTACATCATAGGCAATGTGGGGTTTGCGGGCGCGAATGTTTTCTACGATTCCCTGCTGCCGCATGTGGCCGAGGAGGAAGAGCGCGACCAGCTCTCCTCGCGGGGATACGCCTTTGGCTACCTTGGCGGCGGGATCCTGCTGGCGATCAACCTGGCGATGATCATGACCGCCAAAGACGCCGCGACCACGTCCCTGATGAGCCGGCTTAGCTTCCTGACGGTGGCCGTCTGGTGGCTGGTCTTCACGATCCCGCTCTGGCGCTATGTCAAGGAACCCGAACGACGGATCCTGAAGGGCGAGGAAAACTTCAACCCCATCCAGGCCAGCTTTAGCCGCCTGGCGCACACCTTCGGGGAAGTGCGGCATTTCAAAGAGCTGTTCAAATTCATCATCGCCTTCTGGCTCTATAACAACGGCATCGGGACGATCATCGTGATGGCCACGATCTACGGCACTGAATTGAACTTCAGCCAGACCACGACCATCGGCACCTTGCTGATGGTGCAGTTCGTTGGTATTCCCTTCTCACTGCTGTTTGGCTGGCTTGGGAAGAAACTCGGCACGAAGAAATCAATCCTGATCAGTCTGGGCATTTATTCGATGATTGCCATCGGCGGCTATTTTATGACCCAGGAAATCCACTTCTGGATCCTCGGCTTTTTCGTGGCCATCGTGCAGGGCGGCAGCCAGGCGCTCTCACGCTCGCTGTTCAGCCGAATGGTGCCGAAGAGTAAGTCAGCTGAGTTTTACAGCTTCTTCAGCGTTAGCGAAAAGGTCGCCGGTTCATTAGGTCCCTTCCTGTTTGGCGTTGTGAGCACCCTGATGGGTGGCAGCCGGCTGTCCATCGTGTCGCTGATCGTGTTTTTTATCTCCGGCGGCTACCTGCTTTCCCGCGTGGATGTGGAAAATGGGATCGAAGTTGCCCGGGCGGAAGAAGCCCGGCTGGTCAGGGCAACCGCCCTGGAAGCGGGAGAAGCCTGACCGCATTATATGATTGCGACTTCAACAGAGCTGACCTTCAAAAGAGGTCGGCCCTGTTTTGTATCTCATAAACGCAGGTCACGTGCCGCGCAAGCGCACGTGACAACTTGCTGCTCGAACTTCCTGCGCATTCCCTTTCATCATGCCAAAGGAGAAACCGGTAGGGGCGGCCTCCCCAGACACCCAAATGAATGCCCGTGGCCGTCCGGAAGTGTCACACAAAATTGGTACATGCAACGCTGTGGGTTTGCCTTCCTCCCGGCCCATGCAAAAACTCCCTGGCTCAAGCGAACCAGGGAGTTGGCCTTTCCAAATAACTTTCTAAACATTTATCCGCCCAGATAGGCCGCTTTCACCTGTGGGTTCTCCATCAGGGTTTCCGCGTCGCCGGAAAGGGCAACCGTGCCCGTTTCGAGTACATAAGCCCGGTCGGCGATTGCGAGCGCCATCTGCGCATTTTGTTCCACCAGCAGGACGCTGACGCCCGTCTGGTTGATGTCCTGGATAACTTCAAAAATCTGTTCCACCAGGAGCGGCGCCAGGCCCATTGAGGGCTCATCCAGCAGCAGCAAGCGCGGGTCGGCCATCAGGCCGCGGCCCATCGCCAGCATCTGCTGTTCACCGCCCGAAAGCGTCCCGCCCAACTGGCGTTGGCGTTCTTCCAGCCGGGGGAAAATCTCGAATACCTTTTCCATATGCTCTTCAAACAGTTCCTTATCCTTGAGCGTGTAGGCGCCCATTTCCAGGTTTTCAAACACGCTCATCTTGGCGAAGATCTTCCGCCCTTCCGGCACCTGCACGATCCCTTTCTTCACGATATAGGCCGCCTTGGTCTGGGTCAGGTCCTCCCCTTCAAAGAGGATCGATCCAGAATCAGGTCGCAGAATGCCCGAAATGGTGTTAAGGGTCGTACTTTTCCCGGCGCCGTTCGCGCCGATCAGCGCGACGATCTCACCCTCGTTCAATTCGAACGAGATGCCCTTGAGGGCATGGATCGCGCCATAAGATACATTGAGTTCGTTTACATTTAGCATGATGCGTTCTTCTTCCGTTTGAATCGTTCCGACAACGCATCCGCGCCAGGCCCGAGGTAGGCTTCGATTACTTTCTGGTTCGATTGAATCTCGGCGGGGCGTCCTTCGCCAATTTTACGGCCGTAATCCAGCACCGTGATCTGATCGGAGATATCCATGATAACCCGCATGTCATGCTCGATCAACAGGATAGTGATATCCCGACTCTCGCGCAAATCCTTAATGAAGGCGATCATCTCATCGGTTTCTTGGGGGTTCATGCCCGCCGTCGGCTCATCCAGCAGCAAAAGTGCAGGCTGGCTGGCAAGCGCCCGAGCGATTTCCAGGCGACGCTGAGCGCCGTAGGGCAGGTTGTGGGCGGGCGTATTACCCAGGCCCGACAGTCCGATGTAGTCCAGCAGTTCAAAGGCCAGGCGGACCGCTTCCTTTTCTTCTCTGATATAGCGAGGGTTGTGCAGGATTGCTTCCACCCAGCTCATCTTCAGCCGGGTATGCTCCCCGACCAGGATGTTCTCAATGGCGGTCATCTCGCCAAACAGGCGGATGTTCTGATAGGTCCGGGCGATGCCCAGGTCGCTGACTTTATGCGTCGGCAGGCCGTTGAGCGGTTGATCGTAGAAGAGTATCTCCCCTTCTTCGGGCACATAGAAACCGGACACACAGTTGAACAGCGTGGTCTTCCCCGCACCGTTGGGGCCGATGATGCTGGAGATCGAATTCTCCGGCACAACCAGATCAACATCACAAACAGCCTTGAGGCCGCCGAATTGTTTGGTAACGTTTCTTGCTTCGATGACAGCTTTGGTCATTGTTTCACCTCCACAGCAGCTTCTGAGGGCTGCTTCTTGGATGGTTGCTTAAAGTGCGTACTCGCCGCTGGCCAGAGGCCCTCGGGCCGCACGATCATCATCACCACCAAAAGCGCACCGAACACCAGCAGCCGGTAGTCTTCCAACTCCCGCAGCAGTTCCGGCAAGCCCTTGAGGACGAACGCGCCGATGACGACCCCGGGCAGACTGCCCATGCCGCCCACGATCACAATACAGAGGACGTTGATGGAGACCATTAACGTGAAATCTTCCGGACCGGTGAACTGGTTGCGGGAGGCGAACAAAGCGCCCGCCAGACCGGCGAAGGCCGCACCGAGCAGGAGGGCCAGGATTTTTGAACCGTATGTGTTGATGCCGGTGGCCTGTGCCACAGTTTGATCTTCCCGGATGGCGATCCAGGCCCGACCGGTACCGGAATCCTTCAGGCGTTTGGCGATAAATAACCCGATCAGGACCAGCAGCATCAGCAGGTGCATATAGTTCACGTCATTGAAAACCTCGCCGAACCAGTTCGGCTGGCCTACATTGGTGACGCCTTTCGGCCCGTTGGTTATGTCGGTCAGGAGGTCGCTCTTGATCAGGATGCGGATGATCTCGCCAAAACCCAAGGTGACGATCGCAAGGTAGTCGCCTCTCAAGTTGAGGATTGGCAGACCTAGCAGCAGACCCGTGAGGGTTGAGACGACCACCGATGCGCCGACGGCCAGCCAAAGGTTCAGGCCGATGCCGTGAGGCGTTGGGGCGGTCAGCAGGGCGAAGGTATAAGCCCCGGTGGCAAAGAAGGCCACGTAACCGAGCACCAACTGGCCGGAATAACCAACGATGATGTTCAGGCCCAGACCGAGCAAAATGTAGATCGCCACGGTCCCCATGATGTAGTTCCAGTAGGAGCCCCAGGTCAGAGGCAGGAAATAGAGCGCCACACCGACAATGGCCAAAATAACAGCCGTCGCCCAGGGATTGTGGATAACATCACTGACATTCTTGTCTTCAAACCAGGACGAGACCTTGGTTTTCGCGGTGTCCCAGCCCCGGCTGAACCAATTTTTGAAACTGAGCAGCCAGGCAAGGCCGGCGCCCGCCAGGCTGGATAAAGACAGATAGATCAGGTAAGTATTGGCCGCAGCGGAAGGTGTGCTGTAGAACCGCAGGAAAGCCATATCCTCCGGGTCGAGGTTGGGCAGGTAGGTCTGAAGCTCTGCCCCGCCGACCGAAAGAGTGCCGGTGATCCAGATCGCAAGCCAGGCCAGGATGCCGCTGACCAGGCCGGCCGTCAGGCCGCCCAGCAGGGCCATCCACCATTTGCATTCACCGCAGCCGCTCTTCGCGGTGATGCCGGTGAATAGGCCTAGAATAGCCAGCGTAATCAGCAGGTTGTTCACGGGTACCTGATCTTGCACGTTGGTGCCCAGAATATCCCCGATCATCGTTGAGCCGACGTTGATAAAGCCGATCAATAGCAGGAAGATGAAGACGATTCCAAAGGTGATTCCAGCACGGAGTCCATTTTTAAGTATGGTTTTCATTAGACTTTCTCCTCCGTCAATGCCTCACCCAACAAACCGGAGGGCCTGAAGATCAGCACCAGGATCAGGATTGTAAAAGCGATTACATCTTTTAATTGGAAATCGAGGCCCAGGAGCGCCGGTCCCATCGATTCGAGCAGGCCCAGGAGCATGCCGCCCATCATCGCGCCGGGGATATTTCCGATCCCGCCCAAAACGGCGGCGGTGAAGGCTTTGATGCCGGGAATAAAACCCACATAATGGTTGAACAACCCATTGTGGATGCCCCACATCACGCCCGCCGCGCCGGCGAGGATACCGCTGATGATGAAGGTCTTGCTGATGACGGAGTCGACGTCGATGCCCATCAGAGCCGCGGCTTGTTTGTTCTCTGCCACCGCACGCATGGACTTGCCGAGTTTGGTCCGCTTCACGAGGATGAATAGAGCCACCATCAACAGGATGGAAAGGACGAATGAGAACGCGCCGGTGTAGGTCAGCATGACTTCCTTGCCTCCCACGGGGATCATCCAGCCCATGCCCCGCCAGAGGATATCCGGGTTCATGTATTGGCGGCGCTGCGGACCAAACAGGAGTTGGGCCGCATTTTGCAGGAAGATGGATGCACCAATGGCACTGATCAGGGGGATCAGCCGCGGCGCACCCCGCAGCGGCCGGTAGGCGATCCTTTCCAAAAGGAGGCCGACCAGGGCCGATGTGCCTGCCCCGGCCAAAAAGGTCAGGATCAGGGCAATAACGGGATAAGCGTTGAGAAAATTCAAATCAGGTCCGGCAGCGGCTGGCGCGGGGATAGCCGCAAAGGCTTCCAGCGCAAAATAACCGGCAAAGGTACCCAACATCATCACTTCGCCATGGGCAAAGTTGATCATAAATAGGATGCCGTAAACAAGGGTGTAGCCAATGGCGATCAGGGCGTACATGCCGCCGATGACCAAACCCGCAATCAAAAACCGCATCCATGTGTCGGGGCCATAGGTCCCTTCGCCGAATGCGGTCTGGTAGATTCGCCATCCCAGGAAAACCAAAACCCCTAATCCCACAAGAATTCGCAGGATCAGCCCCGGTGTTAGCTTAAGATTCTTAAGTTTATTAATCATACAGTAATAATTCCAATTGATATTATGCACGGGATGGGGAAGTTGACGTCTTCCCCATCCCAGTGAATGAATAGAGGCTAGTCGCTGGCAAGCGCCAGGGGAGTCCAGGCGCCGTCCACGACCTGGTACCAGGCCGGGCCAGAGGCATTGCATTCGCCGATTTCATCGCATTTGACCGAACCGGTCAGACCGAAGAAGTCGGAATTGCGGACGGCATCAACCAGTGCACCGCGAGGTACGTAGAGGGTGCCGTTCTCGACAAAGGCAACCGATTCAATCGCAGCGATGAGCACATTGCCCGTATCGAAGGAAGACCAGGTGAAAGCACTCAGCTCACCGGCTTCGGTCGGGAAGTTCTCAGCATAAAGTGCATCGAACGCGGTTTTCTCTTCTGAATCGGGAGGCACGAGGGAGGCCGCAACAGCGCCTTCGCCGTTCGCACCGGTCTTATCGGTGAATTCCACACCGAAGGTACCGTCGCAGCCGAAGAAGAGCACATCGTCGAGGCCAGCTTGTGACCACTGGTTCATCATTACAATCGCTTCAGCAGCGTAGCCGCCGAAGTAAACAGCTTCAGGTTCGGCAGCGTCAACAGCGGAAAGCGGGGCCACATAGTCAGCCTCACCGGGGGTGACGGCTTCGTAGGCGACAACTTCGCCGCCGAGGTCTTCGAATGTCGCTGCAACCACATCGGCCAAACCTTGCCCATAAGTACCGCCATCATGCATAACGGCGATCTCGGTGAAGCCAAAGTCGTTGAAGAGCAGGTTGGCAGCAGCTTCGCCCTGGGCAGCGTCCGTGAACGCAAGCCGGTTGAAGACTGCGGAACCCTTTTGAGTCAGGTCGGGGTTCGTGGCGGAGGGGGACATCATTGGGAAGCCAGCTTTGTCATAGATCGGGATCGCGGCGTCGGTGGAGCCGGAGAAAATGTGGCCGGCAATGGCAACCATTGTGGGGTCGGTCACGAACTTGTTCGCCACAGCAGCACCGCCTTCGGGGGTACCGCCGGTGTCTTCAGCGACGAGCTCGTAGGACCAGCCTTCGAAGCCGTCATCTTCCTGAAGCGCCAATGCGACAGCCTGGCTGATGTCGATACCGAACATGGAGTAGTCACCCAACATGGGGGCGCCCATGCCGACTTTGATCGTCTCGCCTTCAGGGATAACGGCGCAGCCGAATTCGTCTTCTTCGCAGGCGGCCGGGAGACCAGCTTCGTCATCGGCGGCTTCTTCCGTCGCAGCTTCTTCAGTCGCGGCTTCTGTTTCTTGAGCCAGGCTATCGGCTTCATCCGATGGGGGGTCAGCAACGGGTTGGGGGGCGCAGGCACTTAGCGCCAAAATAAACACAAACAACAAAACTAAAAAACGCTTAAACTTCATTATTCTTCTCCTCTAGATGAAATGGACAGTTTTTACACGTAATAATAATTTGATCGCTAGCCAGGGTACCTCCTTTTCGTCAAAGTGTGTCAGCACCAAAGCGTGTAAGAAAAAAACCACCCTGTTGGTTGGGTGGCTTTTATTTTTACTAAGATTTGGTCTACTTGATTTCTCGTTTGATCCGAACCTTCCCAACCATTATTTGGCGCTTTTCAAAATACATGAAAAGTGCCCAAAGAATAATGATGATCATCAAGTAGCTGAACGATCCGGTCAACTTTTGTACCTCTTTATGTGTAAAGGTTTTGAAGATTATAAATGAGCAATGTTAAGAGAAGATACACCAAAATGGCAAATTAAGTTAATAATTGATTAACAATTATGATTCGAGCCCTAAATCCGTTTATTTCGGTAAAAAAGGCTTTTCAAGAGGCTAAACTCACCATTTCTGTGCTGCGATCCCAGAATTTTAGCTGTAATTCACGGTCCAATGCGGCTTCGGAAGGTTTGGCGATCCGTTTCTGGCTAAAGTACTTACCGGATATGCCTGCCACATCCGGTGAGCTGGCGAGGAAGACAGAGGTCGCCGCGCCCTCGGTGACAGGCTTGCCCTGCATGCCGAGTTTCTCCAGCATCTTGGTGTTGACGGTGCCGGGGTGCAGTGCATTGGCCGTCACACCGCTCCCCTTCAGCCGGCGCGCCAGCTCGAAGGTGAAGAGCAGGTTACCGAGTTTGGAGAGGCAGTAAGCGCCCCAGCCATGGAAGCGTTTCTCGGCATTCAGGTTGTCAAGGTCCACACGGGCGGAGCCGTGGACCACGGAACTGACGGTGATGACCCGGGCGGGCGCGGAAGCCTTGAGCAGTGGGAGTAGGAGGTTGCTCAGCAGGAAGGGCGCCAGATGGTCGACGGCAAAGGTTTTCTCAAAACCATCCGCTGTTTCGATGTATTCCGTCAGGTAGACGCCGGCGTTATTGATCAGCACATCCAAACGATCAAAACGATCGGTGATCTCATCGGCAAGGGCGCGCACATTCCCCATCACGCTCAGGTCGGCGATGGCTGTTTCCAGCTTGTCATTGCTCGTGTCGGCGATGATGTCCTTCTTCACCAGCGCGGCCTTCTCCGCTGAGCGGCCGTGGACGATCACTCGGGCGTCCATCGCAGCCAGTTGGCGGGCGGTTTCCCGGCCGATGCCGTCCGTCGCACCGGTGATGAGAACAGTCTTTCCCTGCATGAGCGTGTTTGCGGTCATTGATTCTCCTTTGTTGATATATATACGATACCTTGTTCCACTTAATATCGAGAGATGTTTTCGACGAAAATGGCATCAGACGGGAGCGGCAAAGCTGTCAGGTGCGCTGTGCGGCAGGTGATCCACATATTTATTGGCGTGATAATCAATGAGGCGCTGCGCGAGCAGCGCCCCATTATCTTCATAGTTTATCAGCTATCGAAATCAGTACCGCAGGATAGCAGCGATGTTGCCCGCCTCGGCCAGCTCCTCATCTTCTGAGATGACCTTGACATCAGCGCCCTTGGTCAGGGCTTCCTGCACAGCCATTTCCACAGCATTGTCAATCGTCTCGAACGACCCACCGCAGAACGGGCATTGATCCAGTTCCTGCACGGTCAGGAATCCACACTCTGTGCAGCGGTAGCCTTCCTGTTTGAAATCTTCGGCCACCAGCAGGGTCTTCACCCGGCCTTCGTGGTTGGCGTTTAGGGTGTCAATTAATCCAATCACCCCCGAGCTGCCTTTGGCCGCCAGGGTGACGGCCTGTTCCACCAGGTTCCTGGTTTGTTTGGTCTGGGCCGACCGGGCCGCTTGCAGGGCCTTTTCCAGGATGTCATTCGTGCTGGCCGTCATGCTCATCGGAAATTCCGCCACAACCAGCGATTGCCATGACTTGGGCAGTTCCTCTTTGAAGCGGGCGATGTTATCATCGGTCCCGCCGATCATGATCCGGCGGATATGGTGCCGGGAGAAGAAATCGACCGCCTGGTCAATGACCTCTTTGATGTTACGGTCAATCGTGTTTTCCACGTTCCCGCTGGCTCCCGAGCCGCCCATCCGGCCCGGCATGGCGTTGCCGCCGCCCCGTTTGGTCTGCCTCACTTCCTCACCGCTCACGCTTTCCATTTCAACGAGCTCACCAAGGTTAAAGGAGAAGAACCGTGCACCCTGTTTATCGACCAGGATAATCCCCCACCCTTTGAAGGTGTCCGCCAGGCGGACCATGGGCCGTACGATGGGCGTATCCGCCACCATAGCCTGGTCTGGCACGGAGAGATTGATTCGATAGGTCTGAAAGAAATTTTCATGCTGGTCGGAGAAGATGGCCAACCCCCTGGCATCCCAACCATATTCAAAATTGACGTAGTTTGTAACGGCTTCTACGTCGTCCGGAAGGTCAATGTTTTTTACGAGGTTCCGCATCCTGATTTTGGCGGCCTCCTGATTGGTCTCAGTGGGGTCCGTGTTCAGATAGACGCTTAAAACCTGTCCTTTTGCGGAAAAATCCAAGAGCGCTTGCAGGTCTTTCTCGGAAAACATGGTTGCCTCCAGTTCAATTGTGAATTTTTTAAGGTGGGCCTGACCATAGAATGTTCAGGCTTATTTTATTTTATCCTATGGCAGTCTGGAAGACAAAATGCCGCAATGGATTGCTTAAGATGGCGCCGAGGCCGGGTTGAGCTGTTCGGAAGCATTTTTTTTGAGGGGCAAGGCCCTTTCCCTAAATGCGCTCGTTTGGGGTTGTTTTTTGAGCGTGCAAAAGCATCCGAGGCGTATCCAGACTGTAAGGTTGTTTTTCCAGATTTCCATACACATTAATGTCGCTAAACCCCGTTTGCTGAAGCATTTTCATAATTTCTTGTACTGTAAAGGCCCTTGTAGAGTTCCCCCATTTGATGATCTGCCCATCCCGTTTAATAAAGATGGTTTCCGTATTAAGGCGCCCCGCGTGGCTATCGAAGTTTCGTTCTTCGAGAAAATACCCATTCTCACGTTCTGCCCAATGCCTGGGCTGAAAATGGCTCAAAATCCAGTCACGGTTGAAGAAATCCAGCACAAAGTGCCCGTCCATTTTCAGCGCCCGGTGAATCCCCTTAAAAACCGCCTCATTTTCATGGTCCTGCTCAAAGAAGCCCCAGGCGCCAAACATAATAAAAACCAGGTCAAACCTGTTTTTAAACGGGATATCCCGCATATCCTTGTTGATCCACTCAATGGATACCCCTGATGCTGAAGATTTTTCAGCGGCGACTTTCAGGAAATCAGAGCTGATATCCAGGCCGGTGACACTATAACCCAATTCAGCAAGCCGGACAGCGTGGCGGCCGGTGCCACAGCCAAGGTCCAGAATGCTGGCTTGTGACGGAATGGATGTCTCGTCAATCAAGAACCGGACTTCCGCGCGCGTCATATCCTCATGGAGACCATAAATATTTTCGTAGTCGCTGCAAAGGATTGACGGTGTCTTTTCCCACCACTTCATAGTACCTCCGATGCCTCCCTCGAATTTCAGATATAACCCAATGCAAACAGTGTTCTGGATGGTTTATATCTGTCACAGTCGTTATGCCGGTTTTTCTCTTTTGTTATCAGCTATTCAGTTTCTCCCCGGCAAATAAGTTTTTCCTTGAATTTCTTTGTTCTCCATTTACTAAGGGGAGAACAGATACTAATATTATCCATTATTGTTTTGGGGTATGCAATCATTTCGCGTTGGGCGTTAATCGCGAATGACAACAAGATTATATGGTTTCGTAATATTAGGTGCTTTTTCAAGGGTAGGGAAGGCAACCGTAGTCAGTTTGACATATATCCATATGCTTCCTTTGGAACAGGCGGCACGATGTCAGTGAAAGATTAGAAGCAAGTATTTGCCTTATAATATCTTTAATTAGCTTGAGAGTAATATAGACAAACGAACTTCTATATGTCGGCTGGAAGCGACATTGCAATGACCGAAGCGTTACACATTCACTTATTAGGGCCTTTTGAACTGCACCTCAACGGTAAAACGCTGGGTCCTCAAGATTGGGGATCTCAACAGACTCAAACAATCGCTAAGATTCTGCTGACAAATCAAGGGAAAGTTGTAACCGGAGAGCAGCTTATCGACATTCTCTGGCCTGATGAGTCCATAGAAATTACTCGTCGCCGCCTGCATGTGCGCGTCAGCCAATTACGAAGCATTTTACAAGAAAAGAAATCCCGGGTTAAGACAGTTCATGGGGGCTATATCTTCCAGCCTGACGAAACCTGCTGGCTGGATGTCAATCAATTTCAAGCTCGCATATCTGAAGGAATGGCCTATCAGGAGCAGGCTCAGCAGATTAAAGCCATCAAATCTTTTGAGGCGGCCAGGGGAATTTACCGCGGCGATTTCCTTTCTGAAGACCTGTATGCAGACTGGACATATCATCATCGCGAGGCACTCCGCGAGCAATTCATCAATTTATTGATTGAACTCTCCGAATGTTATGCCCAGCAGGGCCGCTACCGGCTGGCGATTGCCCGCGCCCGCCAGGCTTTGGGCCAGGATCCCCTGCGGGAGACGATCTATGTCCGCATGATGCTCTACCATTATTATGCCGGAGAGCGCGGTCAGGCTCTCCGGGTTTTTGACCGCTGCCGGGCTATCCTTGAAAACGAGATGGGTTTAAAGCCGCTGGATACGACGTTTGAACTTTTTGACAAGATCAAAGCGGGCAATCTCTGGAAGAACGCGGAGAGCCTACACTATCCGCCGCCGATTTATGAGGGCAGGCTTTTTGAAGTTCCTTATGCCCTGACGGAAATTCCACTTGTTGGCCGCGACCGGGAGTATGCCTGGCTGGTGTCTCAATGGCATGACTCTTCAAACCCCATTATCATGCTTGAAGGTGAAGCCGGTATTGGAAAAAGCCGCCTGGTGAATATATTTATTGAATATCTCCATAAACAGGCGGTCAGGGTGTTGCAAGTTCAGCTGCCCCTCTCAGCGCACAGACCGATAGCCGCCATAGCTGATTCCCTTCGGGCCCTGCTTACGGAAGCGACCTTAAGACAGCTCAACCCGGGGACACTTGCGGCATTAGCCGGCCTGATTCCTGAAATTCACGAGCGTGTGCTCGATTTGCCAACGCTCACGCCGCTGTCTCCCAGGGCAGAACGCCAAAGGCTGAACCAGGCGATCACGGCTCTGGCAACCGCTAGTGCGTCTGTTCCAACACTCATCATCGTTGACAATGCTCAACGCCTGAGTTCGAACGCGGTTGATTTGTTGAAGCAATTAAGTGAAACCTTCCGGGTTTTACTCAGTTTTCGGAGCGAAGATACACCTTCGGACCACCCGATTAGAAAAACCTTTGGGCCGGCCGGGCTGAAGTTGGAGCCATTGTCTCAAAATGCAATTCAAACGCTGATCTTTCAGCTGTCGGGGCAAGCGCTTCCCGACCTGGCATCCCAGATCAGTACCCAGAGCGATGGCGTTCCTCTCTTTGTGGTGGCGTTACTACAGCATATGTTTGAAACGGGACAATCTTTTGTTAATTCAGGGGGCGAGTGGGAGATTGCGACTCAAGACGCCCTGACGCTGCCAGCAACCTTGCGCTCAACGATAGAAGCTCGTTTGAATCATCTTAACTCGGTGCAGCGTCGTATCTTTGACTTTGCAACCATTATCGGTGATGAATTTGATGTTGCCTTGTTAAAAACGTCCACTCAGCAAACCGAAGAGCGCTTGTTAGCCGCGATTGATCATTTTCTGGATGCAGGCTTGATAATTGAACCACGCAGCCTGGGCAAACCTGAATTTATGATCAGCCATGATTGTTATTCAGAAATAGCCTACGAAACTATTCCTTCAATCCGACGCAAGAGAATGCATTTGGCAGTCGCGCAAGCGATCGAAAGCCTTTATGAAAGACAAATTGATGATTATCTTTCAACCCTGGCAGATCACTATCACAAAGCTGAAAAAGCGGAACAAACAGCACATTATGCGGTACTGGCTGGCAACCAGGCCATGGCCCGGTTTGCCAGTGTTGAAGCCCTTCACTATTTTGAAATGGCATTAACCGCCATTGACCAAAAGGACATTCAGCTAATGGCCCAAATCCGCCTGGCAAGGGAAAGCATATTCGATTCCCTAGGCCTGCGCAAGGAGCAAAATGATGATCTGTTGGAGCTTGAAACAATCTGCGGGGATTTGCCCGCTCAGCTACAGGCAGAAATTCGCCTGCGACGCGCTGCATATGAATGGATTTTAGGAAACGACGAAAAATCGAATATTGCTGTCCAGGACGCTATCGAATTGGCCCAATCCAGTGGTGCAAAGGAACTGGAAGCCAGAGCGCTTTTGTTAACTGGACGGGCTGCCCTGGATTTTTCACAAGCGAACTTATCCTTGGACCACGCTTTTCAAATCGCCCATGAGATGGGATACTTTGCTTTAGAAGGCGATATTATTCGCTGTTTGGGTAATGTTGCTTATTGGCAGAATAAATATCCCAAAAGCCGGGACCTTTTTATTCAAGCGCTTGACATTCATCGCGAAACTGGCGACCTGCTCGGAGAGCTTTCCGCCTTAAATAATCTCGGAAAGGTCACTGAACTTATTGGTGACTTTCCAGAAGCTGTAAATTGCTATACACAAGCGGCAGAAATTTGCCACAAGATTAACAACCGACTGGCAGAGGGCGTTATTTTAACCAACCTGGGACAGCTCACCGCCGATATTGGTAATTTCTCAAAAGCGCAAACTCTATTGGAACAAGCAGCTATCATCAGGAAGGAAGTCAAGAATGATGAAGGCTTGGCTCTTGTATTTAAATCCCTGGGAGACGTGCATCGCATGAAGGGCCAATATGATCTCGCCCATTCTTATTATGATCAGGCACACAGTATTAATGTCCGGATTCAACATAAAGAACAAACTTTTGGGACTTTTGCTGCATATTCAAACCTTTATCGCGATTTGGGTGATTATCAACAGGCTCAATTCTATTTGGATCAGGCTGCCGAAATCGCGCCGGGCCCAGACTCCCATCTCTATCTCACTTTACTGATCAATGCCAGCCTGCTGAATACATTAAGCGGCAATCCTGATAATGCTTTGACGATAGGACGAGAAGCGCTTGCGCTTGGTGAGGGACTCCCGTTGTTTCATGCCCCTGTTTTAAAAAATATAGCTCATGCGCTGGTCGCTTTGGGACGAGGAGAGGAAGCCTGGGTCTATTTTTCCAATGCCTTTGAAACATATCAGGCTCATCAACAAATGCACCTTGCTTTTGAGCCAATGGCCGGTCTGGCAGATATTGCAAGAGGTTTGGGAAAGTCCGAAGAAGCCCTGGACTACGCAGAAAAAATATTAACGGCGATTGAAGCAGGTCCCCTGGAGGGGCCAGA
>JAXHUD010000043.1:0-16774 GCA_034189815.1 Chloroflexota bacterium | reverse complement strand
TCCACCATAACTTATTAGGAAGGTGATTCTATCATCACAAGGTGTATCTGTTATCTGGAAATCTTGACAATCATCAATATCACTGTGATTTGTAGTTTCTTCGATCTGAAAATTAAAAGTAAAGGGATCAGGTGAAATAGAAGGATGATTAAAATTGAGTGTAATTTGTAATGTCGCACCATCCGCTGCTGAAGTTATCGGATAATTGATATGAGTCAATGTCCCCAGCAGAAAAAATTCACCCTCGCCAAAAACTTCGCCTGTGGAGCCATCGAAATCGAAGCCGCTTCGCTTTCCTTCGGAATTCGCTGAATAGCCCCACCTAACACTGGAATAACCGGTTGGAGAGTGAACAATGGTACCTTGAACATCCGTCCACACCCCCGTGACAGAACTCAATTCATAATCAGGTGATTGAGCTTCCACCTGGTTGACCGGAAAGAGAGATAATAGTAAACCAGCGATTAAGGCAAATAGGAAAAAACTTAGTTTTTTATTCATTTCTTCTCCTCAGATCCATTTGGCGAATGAATCAGATGATTTAAGTCCCACTGGTGTTGGTTTTTGTCACGTACTCTGTTCAAGTGAACCCCCAAAGACAAGCCCATTTCTCGTCTTAGGATGAGGTTGAACATAATGCTTCGGTTTGGCTGTTCACCTTATTGCCAGCTGGGTTATTAATGTCGTTAGACCGTCCGCTAAACTTTCTAAACAATAGAAAGCGTTTTACCCTTCCTCCTCAGAAGGGGCCATGGCAATTTACTCATTATTAATTTTTGATTAGTTTTTAATCTTATTCTAATATAACATATCCCGTTTAGCGAGTCAATCCAGTGATGAAAATTCAGGATTCATGCCAATATTGTTTGGGAGAAGACTGAAATCCCTTAAATTTACTATTAATTCAACGAATTCCTTCTCCGGATTTTCAATTTTTGGGTCCGTCATCCTTCAGAGGCGCTCCTGCGGGTTGGGAAGATGACAAACCTGGCTCCGCCAGACGTCGATATCGAATGGTTTTTATCGAATGGTTTTTTCGATTGAACGAATAGCATCTGCAAACTACAGTATGGTATTCTTAATTCATCAGCAACCTCCAGCAAACACCTTTATGACACGAAAGGGATATTAAATGAAAAAGGATTTCCTCTGGTGGCGGGATGGCGTCATTTACCAAATCTATCCCCGGTCTTTTGCCGACTCGAATAATGACGGCATCGGCGATCTCCCCGGCATCATTAGCAAACTGGACTATTTACAAGACCTCGGGATTGATGCCCTCTGGCTTTCCCCCATTTATCCCTCCCCCGATGTGGATTTTGGTTATGACGTCGCGGATTACACGGATATTGATCCCAAATTTGGCACGCTGGCTGATTTTGAAAAATTAGTCAGGGAAGCCAAGAAACGGGATATCCACATCATCCTCGATCTCGTGTTGAACCACACCTCCGATCAGCATCCCTGGTTCATCGAATCGAAAGAATCCAAAGACAACCCCTACCACGATTGGTATCTCTGGCAGGACCCCAAGCCAGATGGCAGCCCGCCGAACAACTGGGCCGCCGTCTTTGGCGGTTCCGCTTGGGAGTATGTCCCCGAGCTGGACCAATATTACTATCACATGTTCTACCCCGGACAGCCCGATTTGAACTGGCGCAACCCGGAAGTCCGAGCCGCCATGCTGGACGTGTTCCGGTTCTGGCTCAAGAAAGGCGCGGATGGATTCCGCCTGGACGTTTTCAACGAATACTTCAAAGACGCCGAATTTCGGGACAACCCCAGGAAGCTGGGGATCCGAGCCTTTGACCGGCAGAAGCATATTTTTGATGTCTCTCAACCGGAGATATATCCCCTGCTCGAAGAGATCCGGGAGATACTTGACCACCATAAGGAAACCTACACCGTCGGCGAGACCTTCCTGGCAACCCCCGAGCAAGCCGCCAGCTACTGCGGTGAGGATTTGCTGCATGCGGCCTTCAATTTCGATTTCGCCGAAAACCGCTGGCATCCCAAACGTTTCCTGGATTCTGCTAAAAAGTGGTATGCAGCGCTGGACGCCGGCGCCTGGCCCAACAACTTCCTCAGCAATCATGATATGACCCGAGCCGCCTCACGGTATTGCTTCGGCGAAGACGACAGCCGTGCAAAGGTCGCCCTGGCCATGTTACTCACTCTGAGAGGGACGCCCTTCATCTATTACGGCGAGGAGATCGCCATGCGCGACATCCCCATCCGCCGCAAAGCGGACGTCCTGGACCCGATCGGCCGCACCTTCTGGCCTTTCCACAAAGGCCGGGACGGCTGCCGCTCGCCCATGCAGTGGACAGCAGCTGAACATGCCGGCTTTTCAGAGGCCGATCCCTGGCTGCCTGTCAACGGGAATTATCCAACCCGAAATGTGGTCAATCAGAGTGCCGACCCTGACTCGACCTTGAATTTTTTCAAACAGCTCATCGCCATCCGCAGGGCTGAACCCGCGCTGCAACGTGGCGCATTCAGACCCCTGACCGATGATCCGCACCACATCCTGGCATTCGAGCGCTCACTTGATGACGATCGCTTGGCCGTGGTTTTGAATTTCTCCAGCCGGGAATTGGATTTTGAACTGCCAGAGGGTGAATGGCAGCCAATTTTCAGCGACACGTCTCCTAATGGTCAAACGGTGCACGTCATGCCTTACCAGACGTTGATCTTCAAACAGCCATAAAACACATCGATATTCCGGTTCAGATGTTTCGTATCACAAGAAAATAACGGTAAGGGTAAACCAGTATTAGCTTATCGAACGCCCACACCAGAAAGGAGTGTTCGATGAATGTCCCTTATATTTCAGGAACCGCTCCCCCACCCGAGTGCCCACTCGGACGTTATATCCCGCCTATTCCAGATGGGATGGCAAAGGCCTGGGCCAGAGCCAATCTGAAACCCGGCGACTGGATACTTGATCCATTCGGCTCTAATCCCCTCGTCCCAATCGAACTGGTCCGAGCTGGCTACCCTGTTCTGGTGACAGCTAACAATCCAATTCAGGCCTTTCTGGTTCGGATCCTGGCCAGCGCACCGAAGCGTGAGGACCTGGTCGCTGCGCTGTCGGACCTCGCGGTCGCTCCCAAAGGCGACGAGAGAATGGAGCCCTACATCCGACGGCTTTATCAGGTTAATTGCGCCGACTGCGGCACAATTATTGAAGCGGATGCTTTCCTTTGGAAGAAGGAAGCGGACCAGCCTTTCGCGGCATTGGTGGATTGCCCCAACTGCGGCGCACATGGCGAACAAGACCTCAATCCCGAGGACCTCGAGCGGCTCACAGACCTGCCGCCCGCGCGCCTGCACCAGGCCCGTGCACTCAACCGGATCGCTGACAGTGAGGATCCGTTGCGACCGCAGGTCGAAAGCGCCCTCACAGCCTATCCGCTTCGCCCTCTGATCGTCTTACAAACTATCATCAACAAACTGGATAGTCTCGACCAAACGCCCCGGCGGCGGGACTTGCTCATCGCGCTGGTCCTATCGGCAGCCGACAAGGGCAACACCCTCTGGGCCTACCCCTCCCCCCGCGAAAGGCCCCGCCAAATTGTGATCCCAGGGGTCTATCAGGAGAAGAATCTCTGGAAGGCGCTGGAGGCCGCGATAGACACCTGGCAGGTCCTACCAGACCCCATCCCGGTGGTGGAATACGACGGCGGTAAGCCCGAGCAGCCTGTCCTGGTGTTATTCGAAGGCCGGGTAAGAGAGCTGGAACCCATGCCTACCGGCGGTACTTTCCCTGGGGTAATTACGACCATCCCACGCCCCAACCAGGCTTTTTGGACCTTCTCTGCACTTTGGACCGGATGGATCTGGGGGCAAAACGCAGTAGACCCTATCCGGCAGGTGCTATCACGCCAGCGCTACGACTGGAATTGGCACACGAACGCCCTCATGGGGATCTTCAACCTGCTCCACCGCTTGAGTGATTACGAATGCAAGACCCTCTGTCTGGTGGCCGAATTGGAACCCATGCTGCTGCTCTCCACCCTGCTGGCCAGCGATTCCGTTGGCTGGCAACTTGTCGCCTACGCTCAATCCGAGGATGACAAGATCGCCCAATGCCATTTCACCAGCCTGAGGAACCTCCCGGAGCCGGTCCCGTCTGCCCAGCTCCTGACAAAGGCTCGCCAGGCTGCCTCCGACTATCTGGATCAGAGAGGTGAGCCGGCCCATTTCGATACCATCCATGCGGCCATAATCACTAGCTTGGCCCATGGCAACATTTTGGCGATCGACACGTTCATGGAAAATGAAAACCAATTCGCCTCCGAGACAGGGCGGCTTCTGGAGACTGTCTTCCAGGAAGACGACCTGCTTACCAGGGTTGGGGGCGGCACGGCTTCTGTGGATACAGGAATCTGGTGGCTGCACGCACCAATGAACCCCCAACCGCCGATGATCGACCGCCTGGAAGATATCGTCCTGCAATACATAACCTCACATAGCCAGACCAGGGCCGAGGATCTCAAACAAACGGTTTACGAGGCTTTTCCGGGTATTTACACCCCTTCCCATGACGATTTGTTAAATTGCCTCGAATCCTACGCAAAGCCCCTGGACCCAGAGGCGCGTCTCTGGCAGCTGCAGGAAAGCGAACAACCTGAAACCCGCCAACAGGATATTAATGAAATGCGGTCCAGTTTAACTGAGATCGGTCAAACGCTGGACTACCTCGTAAAAGGAGATGACCCGTTGCTTTGGATCGACCCTGGGGAGGCCGTCCCTACCTACAGTTTCCACATCCTCACGACGGCCATCGTCAAAAAGCATATGCGGGAATTCTTATCCGCAGCTCAAACCCCCATCCTCCTCATCCCAGGCGGCCGGGCCAACCTCCTGGCCTATAAAGAAGAACGCGATCCGGTGCTCAAAGCTGCACTGGACCGCGATTTTGTCGTGGTGAAGTTTAGATTGATCCGGGACCTGAAGGCCAATCCCCTGATCTCTCGGGATTTGTTCATGGAACAAATCCGGGTGGATCCGCCGGAATACCGCTCCTCTCAACTGGCGTTGTTCTAACAATCAGGTTGGTGTATTTGTCACTGTCGGCGTTGGCGTCGGCGTCAGCGTTGGCGCAGGTGTCAGGGTGTCCATCGGCGTCAGTGATGGGATGAGCGTCTCAGTCGGCGTTTGGGTTGGCGTCCCAGTCTCCGTCGGTGTGGGTGTGTTGGTCGGCGTGGGGGTCGGCAGCTGGATGTTCAGTGAGATCCGCTTCTCGGCAAAGGTATCCTCGGAACTATGCATATAGATCCGCAACGTGATTACGCCCGGTTCCATGTCGGTGAGGTCCCACTCATACAAATCCGCCGTTGACTCATGCTGAGTGTGAGTCTCATCCACCAACACATGCCAATCGCCGGGGTCAGCCCCTCTGCCCCATTCAATCCGGTAGTAATCGAAATGCGCCGTAGCGGAGACCTTCCCGCGGATAGTCAATGGATTAGATGAGATTGTGTCACCGTCACTGATGCCGGAGAATTCAATTTCCGGTCGCGGGTCATCGGCACGGCAGGCACGCTCCGGCACGAAGAACAAAGGCTTCGAAAAACCCATCTCCTTCGCCCAGGCCTGTCCATTGCTGTTATCCTTCAGCCATTTCTGCGCCCAAGGGTCATCCACATTGACTGCGAACTGAATGTCGGTGTAATCGGAACAGGCATTCGACGCTGCATACCCGGTCCAGGTATCGATATCCACCTTTTTCCAGAGGTCCTCCGATTTCGGCTCCGGCAACTGATCGGCCGCAAAGATTTCACTGCGCTGCTGCGGACACCACTCGGATGGCTCCGTACCGGAAACGGCGCAAATCACCCGGTCAACAATCCCCGGGGGTCGAACTAAAGAAGAGGGCGTGCCACCTTTCATTCGGTTGATAGCCTCGGTCATGAATTCAGCCCAAATCGGGCCGGCGCCGCTGAGGCCGGATGTGTTAACCATTGGCGTGTAATCCGTGTTGCCGACCCAAACGCCCACCACCAGGTCAGGCGTATAGCCCACGGTCCAGTTATCCCGGAAGTCGTTGGTCGTCCCTGTTTTCACGGCGGCCGGGAAATCCAAGTTGATGACCGGGTTGGTCCCAAACATGGGCGTCCGGGCGTGGGTATCCGAGAGAATAGAAGAGATAAGGTAGGCATGTTCCGTGCGTATCACCTGGTCACCTGCCGGCGGCTCGTATTCATAAACCACGTTACCGGTGTGATCCACAATCTTGGTGATCGCCACAGGGGCCAAACGACGGCCTTCATTGGCGAAAGCGGAATAGGCGGAGGTCAACTCGTAGAGGCTGACTTCGCCGCCGCCAAGGGTTAATGCCAATCCGTAATCATCCCGGTTCAGGCTGGTGATGCCCATGCGCCGGGCAAAAGCGATCAGGCCATCCTCGCCGGGGACCTCTTCGTCATCGTAAATGCCGACAAAATCCAGCGTCTTGACAGCGGGGATGTTGTAGGAATTTGCCAAAGCAGCCCGCACGGTCACCGGCCCGTGGAATTTCTCGTCATAGTTCACCGGTTCGTAAGGTGGGTTCGTATCGAAGGGGTCCCCGGAAGGCGGAAACTCGCTAGGCACGTCCCAAATCAAGGTTGACGGCGTCCAGCCCTTCTCAAAGGCAGCAGCATAGGTCAGCGGTTTGATCGCCGAACCCGGTTGACGGGTCTGCGTCAGCGCCATATTGACCTGGCCATCGATATCCTCATCATAAAAATCCTCAGACCCCACCATCGCCAGGATTTCCCCGGTGTTGGGTTCAAGCGCAATCAGCGCGCCGTTATGCGCGTTGTTGCCGGCCAGCGCCGCCACCTGCTCTGATACAATCCGCTCTGCCGTGTCCTGCAAATCCGGGTCCAAAGTCGTATACACGGTGAACCCGCTGCGGTAGATCAGCTGCGGGTCGAATTGTTCTTCCAACAAACTGCGAATAAAGACCACCCAATGCGGGTAGGTCATATCAAAGGTCGGCTCGGGGAAGTCATAATTTTCCAGGTCTATGCCGGCTTGCGTTGCCTCATCATAAGTCACGCAGACGGGCGGCATGCCCAACCCGACATCAATGCAATCACGTTCGGCGCTGAGTTCATACATCAACACCAGCACGGAACGCTGTCGGTAGAGCGTGGCTTCCCGGTTGGTATAGATATCATAGATCGAAGGCCCCTGCGGCAACCCAGCCAGGAAGGAGGATTGCCACAAGTTCAGGTCTTTGGCCGATGTATTGAAATAGGTTTCTGCCGCCGCCTGTACACCGTAGGACATATTAAGGTAAAAGTTCTCATTGAGATACAGCTCGAGGATCTCTTCCTTGGAGTACTCCTGGGTGATCTTATAGGCCAATACGATCTCACGGGCCTTGCGGGCATAAGTCTGCTCATAGCGTTCCGCAGGGTCCAGCAGCAGCGCACGGGCCAACTGCTGTGTGATCGTGGATGCGCCGGATTTGATCTCACCGGCAGTATAGTTCTGCCAAAGCGCGCGAGTCATCGCCCAAAGGTCAAAGCCCGGATTGGTGTAAAAATCCTTGTCCTCGGTTGCGATCGTCGCTGCGATCAAATAGGGCGAGATTTCCTCCAGGGGCACATAGGTCCGCCGGCCTGCGTTCGGGTCGATGATCTCGTAAAGCACATCGCCATCCCGGTCTAGGATGCGGGTGGTCTCAAACTGAGCCGCCCTGTCACGCAATTCGGCGACATCGGGCAGGGAGGAGGAAATCCGGAAATATTGATAAATGGCAACGGAACCGACCACCAGGAGCACCAGAACGATCAGGAAACCCAAAATCAGGAGCCCCTTCACCAGGCAGCCTTTTTTACCGCCGTTCTCGGATCGCCTGCTAGGGCGTTTCATCTCCGAGGGACGTCGGCCACGTTTGTGCTCACCACGTCCGCCTGACCCGCTGCCGCCTGCCCGCTGGGAGGCGGTATAGGCCGCGGGAGTCACCCGGGTGGCCTGGTCATCCACCTCGCTGACAGATTTAGGCAGGTTCGGGTTTTGCGGGGTCCAATCGGGCGGCATATTCGGCGGCGGCGCAGTCGGGATATCATCTCCGGCGCGACGCGGCTTATTATTAGATGAAACTGGCGTCGCCCGAGTGACTGCACCGGCATCGCGGTCCTCATCAACAGGAAGCGCACGAGTCGCCGCATCCGGATCAACCTCAGGCCCAGCAGGAGTTACCCGGGTAACCTGCTCATCCGGCGGGACTTCGTGAATATCATCCTCCTCCTGCAAAGCCTCTATCGGCGTAAAAGGCATCCCGCCCCACCACCCACCGGTGACCTCCGGATCGCCCGTAGGGTGACGCGAGGGCGCCTCGCTAGCCTCGGTGATCGAATGAACATCTTCCTCCGGGAAGACGCTCTCTTCGCTCACCCATTCCATGCCGGGCGCAGAGTCAGATTCACCCGACACGGGTGTGATTTCCGGGACTTGATGCCCCGGGTTAGCGGGATCCGACTTGGCAACATTCGCCTCACGGGAAACGGGGATTTCCCTGGTTATCTCATCATCTGACGTTTCAGGCCGCTCTGGACCATTCTCCATTGGCGTCCGTTCTTCGGGTTTTTTCTCTTCCATCATGGCATTATTCTAGCACAAATCGATTTTTAGGATAATGAGAAATAAGTTATCAAACCAAGCAGGGAGTGTGCGTTATCCTGGGATAAATGATAAACCTGCCGGAGTCATTCTCACTCAAGTCGCCCCCCAGGGATTTATTCAATCGGCATATTAATCCGATATTATTGTCCGATATTATTGTCCGATATTAATATCGGATAATAATGTCAGATAAAAATGTCAGATAATAATTGCCTGAATCGCTCAATTCAATTATACTTATAAGTGTATAAACCTTTTATTCTCGATTCTTAGGAGGAGTAGTAATGAAAAAGATTGCTTATATTCTTATCGCTCTTTTGGTGATCACCAGCTTCGCGCTGGCTGGCTGCCAACAAGAGGCAGAGCTGGGCACCGAAGAAAACCCGATTGTTTGGGCGTTGGTACCCTCAGGCGAAACCGACACAGTCCTGGCGGGTTTCCAGGATGTCGCCGACATTCTCTATGATGAGACTGGTCTGGTCATCGAGCCTTTCGTCGCCACCGAATATGCCGGCGTGATCGAAGCGCTCTCAGCCGACCCACCCAAGGCCCACATGGCCTCACTGGCCACCTTTGCTTACCTGGTTGCCTCCAGCGATGATGCAGCCGACGCAGCGCTGGTCGCCGAACGCTTTGGGTCACTGACATACAACGGCCAAATCATCACCCGTGCCGACAGCGGCATCAACTCCGTTGAGGATCTGGCTGGCAGGACCTTCTGCCGCCCCGACCCACTGAGCACATCCGGCTGGATTACCGCCATGATTACCATGCGTTCCTTCGGTATTGACCCCGAGACTGACCTGGCCGAAATCGTCGACGCCGGCTCACACGACGCCGTCGCCGCTGGTGTGTACAATGGCGATTGCGATGCCGGTTCAACCTACGTTGACGTCCGGTCATCCCTCGAAGAAGACTATCCTGATGTCATGGAAGTGACCAAGGTCGTCGAGGTTTCCGCCGACATTCCCAACGATGGTGTCCAGTTCCAACCGACGGTCCCCGCCGAAATTCGTGACAGCATTGTTACCGCCTTAGTCAATATCAGTGAAACTGAAGAAGGCGTTGCTGCGATCGAACAAGCATATGAATGGACCAAACTTGTGGAACGGGACGACTCGTTCTATGATCCCTTCCGCCAGGTTCTGGATGCTGCTGGTGTTGATCCGGCGACCCTCATGGGCAACTAACATTCTTACCCGAATAAAAGCAAACCAAGGGGGCTGGATTCTCCAGCCCCCTTTACAAAATTAAAACAGGGGTTTACTGGTCTAAAGGAATAGTAGCTTATGCTTGAAATCCGAAATTTAACGAAAATCTATGAAGACGGCACGCTGGCTGTTGACGATGTCAGCTTCACCGTCCCGGATGGCGAGTTCCTGATCGTTATCGGTCTGTCCGGTTCTGGCAAGTCCACACTATTGCGGTGTATTAATCGGTTGATAGATCCCACGGAAGGAGAAATCATCTGGGATGGCGTGGATTTGGCAAAACTTGAAGGTGAAGAATTACGCACGGCCCGGCGAAAGATCGGTATGGTTTTTCAACACTTCAATTTAGTGGAACGTTCGACAGTGATGACCAACATCCTCACCGGCCGTCTGGGTTATAACAAAACCTGGCCCACAATGTTCCATCGTTTCCCCAAGAGCGACCTTGAAAAAGCACAGCAGGTATTGAAACGACTGGATATCGAAGATCAGGCCTTGAAAGCGGCCCGAGAACTTTCAGGTGGGCAGCAGCAGCGTGTGGGCATTGCCCGGGCTTTGATGCAAGACCCCGAATTAATGCTCGCAGATGAACCCGTCGCAAGTCTGGACCCTGTGTTGGCGCATTCCATTCTGGAACACCTTGAGAAGTTGAATCAGGAAGACGGGCTGACGATCATATGCAGCCTGCACTATTTGGACCTCGTCCAACGTTATTCGACATCGGTGATTGGCCTTCGCCAGGGGAAACTTGTCTACCATGGAACGAAACAGGATATTGTAAATATGTCCAATGAAGAATTTAAGACCATCTACGGTGAAGAAGCCGAACGGATCGGCGGCGGCAGTCTGGAAGGCAATCTTGAGGCGGAAGGGGGTGCCAAATGAAGGCACGAAAAGATGGTGTTTTTCAAGAGAAAGTACTTAAACCCAGTCTGGTTCCCCCATGGCTGGCTGCTGTCCTTTCTGCCATTGTCCCCGGCCTGGGTCAGGCGCTTGCCCGTAAGGTCCAGCGCGGCCTTATTCTTTTCTTCAGTTTCGTTACCATCATCGGGTTGATGATCTGGCGCTTCCGCTTGGCAGCGCCCCGTGATACAGGCATGATCGCGATCGTTAAGAAGGCATACCACCTTGAACCGATCATGATCCTGATCAGCATCCTGGTCGTCCTGCTCTACTTGCTGATCATTCTGGATGCTTTCCAGGTTGCAAAAACAGCTGAAGTAAAAACAGCCCGTAAATCCATCCTGGTATTTATCGTTTTGCTGGTTGTATTCTTCTTCATTGGCTGGCAAATTGGTGAAATTGATATTTATGCGCTCGTCACACAGTTTGACGACGCACTCCCGGCGCTTTCCAGAGTGCTTTGGCCCTGGGAACGAGCTATCACCTATCCGGAAGAAATCTGGGAGGGCACGGTTATCCTGGAGACGCCCTGCACGGATTCAGCGCCACCGCTCAACACCTCTGAGGGCGATGAGCCGTATCTGGTTGTCGACCCAACCTGTGGCGAGCCAACAGTCCAGGAAGAAAATGAAAGCGGCGAAAACGTGATCATTCTCGGTACCGAACTGGATGTCCAGGGCTATAATTTTCTGCCTGACGAACCAGTTGAAATCTGGTGGCGCGACCCAGCCGGATCCGAGTTTCGGCAACGGCAGGGGGGCGAGAGCGTGATCGTTACACCAGATCAGGATGGCTCCTTTGAAATCACCATAAACTGGCCGTACCGTATTATTCCCCCATCTTACCGGGAAGGAACTTCGGAGTGGGAATTGCAGGCACGACAGGTGAAATCCATCGGCGCCTGGGAGTTTAGTGAGGAACTGCAACTCTCGATCGAGAAAATGATCGAAACGATCTTCATCGGGATGATGGCCACTTTCTTTGGCATTATCCTGGCGCTGCCTTTCAGCTTCCTTGCGGCCAGAAACCTGATGAGCGCAAACAGCTTCACCTATGGGATCTATTACATCGTACGTGGCCTTTTGAACATCATCCGGTCCATTGAGCCGCTCATCTGGGCGATCCTGGCTGTGATCATCGTGGGCTTAGGCCCCTGGGCTGGCATTTTGGCGCTCACCATTCACTCCATTGCGGCGCTGGGCAAGCTCTATTCAGAGGCGATCGAATCCATTGATCCCGGCCCGATTGAAGCTCTCCAGGCCACAGGCGCAAACTGGTTCCAGATCGTGATGTATGCTGTTGTACCCCAGATCATCCCCCCGTTCGTTTCATTCACGATTTATCGCTGGGATATCAACATCCGTATGTCCACCATCATTGGTTTGGTTGGCGGCGGCGGCATCGGCTACCTGCTGACACAGTGGATCCGCAACCTGAATTATGGTGCGGCCGGCATCGCCGTTTGGTTCATTGCCATCACGGTTTCCATCCTCGACTACGTCAGCGCGGAAATCCGTGAACGGTTTGTCTAGAACCATACTTATATAACAAACTAAAAGGCTGTCTCAAAAGTGAGGCAGCCTTTTCTTATTATTTATCCGGAATTGATCCTGGGTGAGAAGTCAACTTTACTAACGAATTTGATTAGTCCTGATAAAGATCCCACAGTTCTCCGAGAACTGCCTCCAAACGCATCCCTAATTCGGGCCCCTGGGCCGTGGTCACATCATCTGTGTTATCAAAAACGACATACGGCACGTCATGGCCGTTGATGCGCAGCCTTTCAGGAGCATTCTCGGTGAGAGTCTCCCAATCCGTCTCACGATAGAGCCGCTCCAGTTTTTCGTCCGATAAGCCATGCTCCAAAATGCTGTCCGGTCGCTTTGGATTGAAACGCGCCCGATTCTTTCGCAGCGATTCTTCCCAGGGGACGTCAATATACAAGATGGCAAGGTTTGTCAGGATCTGGTCCGTCAGATGCGCAAAGGCTTCTTCATACCCGCCATGCTCCGCCCCGCGGGAAAACTCAATGATGATGGTCTCCTCAGCCCCATCACGGCGACGCTTCTGATATTCCAATCCAATCCGCTCAATCAACAGGCGCCAAAGATAATCTTCCTTAAAGTAGCCTTCCGCGTCCGTATGAAGCCGGGGATGTCCCATCCGCGCCAAAAGCGCATCTTCTTCGAACCAGGCCCAAAGCATTGGGAAGTCATCAATCTCTGAGAACGCACCAATATGGAACCGCCTGATCCGGTCAGGCAGCGGCGTGTTTTTCAGGTAATTAATAACCTCACTCTTGCCGGCGGCAGGCCGGGCGATCAGGAGCAGCGTGCTAAAAGTCTGTTCGGGCATCAGCACCTTTCTACATTTGATGGCGTCTCGGGTCTTAGGCCCTCATTTTATCACATGGCCCATCCCGCAGGCCGCTCGCTGCTTTGAATTCACCCCAAGTCTCATCTGGTGGATTCCGCCCGATAAACACATCTACAAGCGCACAACAACACACACCGGAACCCCTTCACCCCTCGCGATTCACTATTCTTGCCCTCTCAATCCAACGTACAATGAATGCAGCACATACCTACACGCGTCCTGCACATTTTCTGTCCCAAACCGACACACAGCGACCATCTCCGTCCTGGACATGCCCGAATATCTGAAGGTTTGACCTCAAACTGATGAATTTTAGAAAAGTCCATAAACAGTGGGCGTGTTTCAGGCGCTATTTTACCCGGTTCACCTGGGGCAGCGCCTGGGCAGCGTGCCCGTTACGCCGCGGTTGGTCAAATTGTCGTCACCCTTTCACTGGCTGGCGGTGCGGCTTTGGGCGCCTTTCTGTTCCCGCCGATCCAGTTCAGGGGTGTAACGCTGATCTCTGCTCGCGGACGGCTGTTGGCAGGCTTGCTTTTCCTGGTCCTCGTCCATGACATAAAAGCACCAGAAAGAACGGAAGCGGACCTAAGTTTAGATACGGAAGCGCGATTAACTGAGGACGCCCAGGCCCAAATAAAATTACTTATTCGCTTCGGCCAGCCAGGCTCGGACCTCCTCCTGGGCTGGAATCCGTCCAGAAGACATCACCTTCTCATCCACGACCAAAGCGGGCGTGGTCATCACGTCATAGGCCATGATCTTCGACATTTCCTTTACCTTGGTGAACCGGGCGTCAATACCGAGTTCCCCAGCCACTTCACGAGCCAGCGCTTCGAGGCGCTCACATTTGGGGCAACCACCGCCTAAAATCTTGATCTCCATTTTATTCTCCTTATGAACTGATGAACCAACCGAAGATCAGCCCCGAAAGGGTGCTGAACACGGTCACGAATGAAACGTACACGGCCGTTTTCTTCTTGCCGATCACCGAATTTGTTATCAGGATCGATTGCAGGCTGAGCTCCGGATCTGCCAGCAGATATGCTAACAGCGGCCCACGGTGCATGCCCAGCGAGAGGAATGTCTGTGCCACCGGCACTTCCACCAGAGTCGGGAAGTACATGAACACACCGAACAGAACGCCTGCCAGGTTCGCCCAGAGCGTATTACGCCCGGCGATGGACTGGATCCAGGCAGCGGGGATCAATGTCCGCGCAATCGACGCAGCAAACACACCCACCAACAACAAGGGAATTATCTGCTTAACGAACCGCCATGTCTCCCAAAGCCACTCCTGGCGTTCTTCGCTATTGAAGGCTGTCGCACCCATCCACCAGATCGCGGCCATGAACAATATCTCAGCGACAAATCGGCCGTTGATACCCAAGACCAAACCCGACCCGGTCAGGGAAACCGCGAAAGAAGCGATCACGAGCGTTAGGGCGATCAAACCCAAAGTCAGGATCGTCCACCCCGTGAAGCCTTTGAAAATGTCCTTGAAACCCTTGATTGCCGCCAGGGCGATCAGGACCAGCATCCCAATCAGGAGTAAGCCGTGCACCGAAATGCCTTCAATGCCCAGCGCCGGGTTTGGCGGGACGAGTTTGTCCAGCCGGCTTTGCAATGACAGCGCCCAGCCGCCGGGGATCTTGACGGAGAAGAAAACATCTCGCAGCAGCCCGATCTGCAGAGTGCCCGCAATCAGCGTGCCCAGCAGCAGCAGGAAGAAGACCACGGTCCGTGCCGGGATAGTGGCCTTGGCTGCGAAGACCTGGCTCTCTGCGGCGGCCTTGGCATGTTCGGCATCGTCTTTGCGGAAGATCCAGGCCATCAGCAGACCGATCAAGATGCCAAAGACCAGCGACAGGACGATCCGCGCCAGGGCGATATCCATCCCAATCTGGACCCCCGTAAACGAGATCGCCAGGATGTTAACGGCCGGTCCCACAAACAGGAAGGTCACCGCAGGGCCGATGCCTGCGCCCTTCTTATAGATGCTCGCAAAGAGCGGCATGATTGTGCAGGAGCAAACGGCCAGCAGGAACCCTCCCAGGGCCGACGCCGGGTAGGAGATCCACTTGGGCGCTTCCCGTCCGAGATAGCGCGTGATGGCCTCCTTGGGCAACAGCGCAGCCAGCGCGCCGGCTATGAAGAACGCCGGCAGTAGACAAAGCAGTACATGCGCTGCCAGGTAGCTGGCCAGTCCGCCCAGGCCGGATTGTAGTGCATTGAGTAAGGCATCAGTAAGATTCAAAACAACTCCTTATATATCGTTTTCTGCATATATTCTGCTAAAAAAGATCAGGCCTCTTCGCCGCTGCAGAATGGACAGGTGCAGTTCGGGAAGGCAACCGGGGGATTGGGTTTGCCCAATGACTGTTCCAAAATGATCCGTAAATCCTCATCCGCGATAAAGTAATACACGTTCTGGCCAACTTTCTCGTCCACGACCAGGCCGGCCTCGCGCAGGACCCGCAGCTGTTGGGAAACATAAGCCTGCGGCCGGTTCGTGACGGCCTGCAGGTGACAAACGCAGGCTTCCCGCCGGCGCAGTTCATCCAGGATCTGAAGCCGCACGGGGTGCGAGAGCATTTGGAAGATTTCAGCCTGTTGGTCGTAATTCATCATATTCACAATCCTATATATATCGTATTCTGCATATATTAGTTCTTTTATTAGCTAACGTCAATAGGACAAATGTCACATCATATCCGTTTTTTACAAAAGGAGCGTATAGGCGACTCCAAAACCAGCCGGAGCAATACCTGCATTGGTGGTTATAATTACAAAGGCATCTTCACACACAACTGGCGCCCGGAGATAGAGGCCCAGGGACTGCTGGAGACCTGACAAAAAAGAATTGGAGCAGGGATGACCTTGATATTCAAAGCGCATCAGACCATTGAATTCATCGGCGACAGCATCACCGATTGCGGCCGCAGGGAACCAACGCACCAACCACTGGGTGCTGGCTACGTCCGAAAAATCCACGACCTGCTGCAGGCTGGCTATCCTGAACTGAACCTGTCCGTCGTCAACAAGGGCATCAGCGGCGACCGTGTCCCGGACTTACAGGCACGGTGGCAGGATGATGCAATTGCCTTGAACCCCGATTGGCTCTTCATCTATATCGGCATCAACGATGTCTGGCGGTTTTTCGAGTTCGAGCGCAGTGAAGCCATCCCCCTGGCGGATTTCGAGCGCACCTATCGACAAATCCTGATGGACACCCTCGGGAAGACCCAATCCGAAGTCAGGTTGATCTCCCCCTACCTGGCCGAAAGGAATCAGGACGATCCTTTCAGAAAGAAGTTAAGCGATTACCAGGTTGTCGTAGACAGCTTGGGCGAAGAGTTCGATCTCTACGTGAACCACCTGCAGCCTGCCTTTGACTGGGCCATGCTTTCCCAGCCGGCGGACTATTGGACGGCCGACCGGGTC
This sequence comes from Chloroflexota bacterium, assembly GCA_034189815.1. Lineage (GTDB taxonomy): Bacteria > Chloroflexota > Anaerolineae > Anaerolineales > Anaerolineaceae > Brevifilum. The sequence goes on along the minus strand of JAXHUD010000043.1, from coordinate 218 downwards.
CACCCCACCGAGGTGGGCCACACACTGATCACGCTGACGATATTGCGAGCCTGTGGATTCACCCTATAAAGTAGTATTCAATCGTTGGATAATCGGGAAACATCAGGATTTCGTACTCCTTCCAGTCTTATTCATGGTCAATGCCGGGAAGAGCTCGGCCCTCAAGTATGATCCAGGTGGCTTCACCACCTTCGCCATCCTTCCAGTTCCCCTATCCG
>JAXHUD010000042.1:0-16842 GCA_034189815.1 Chloroflexota bacterium | reverse complement strand
GCATCCCATCCTGGGGCAGCGGCTGCGGGAATGTGTGGCGATCCTGCTAGACGGGGATGAGTCCTCTGCGGAGGTCATCTTTGGCCAGCCGGACACGATGAAGTTCCGGTCCTCAATGACGCTCTTTGCTAAGCAGACAGAGGAAGGGTCGATATTTGCGCAGGCGCTGGAGAAATTCTTTGAAGGGAAGCGAGACGAAGCGACTTTGGCCTTCCTCGATGGAAGCGATTGATCGGGTCTCTGTGAGCCTCGTTTTGGGCAAAGGGTATGCTGCAATGGTGACTTGTGGAGCAGGGATAACTTTCCTGGAGTACTTAAGTTAAAATCCCCGGAAATTTTGAAGTTTCGAGGATTTTTAATGAGCTTGTTTGTGCCGGATAGTTATTTGTCTTCTGATTTCTTAAACAGGAACGCCAGACCGATCAGAGATGCGATGCTCAAAAGGATCACCCAGGGGCGTTGGAGCAGCCATAGGCCCGTGGTCAGTCCCGTGCGCATGAAGCGGACTTTGCTCGCGTCGCTGGGAACCGGTACGGTTTTGTCCCAATCGAAGTTGGGGAGCTTTTCCAGGAAGCCCTGCGCCACACAACCTTCCAGACAGAAGATATGGACCGGCTTATCCTGCATGACGCACAAGCGCAGATCTCGGGAGAATTCATCCCAGGATAAGGGCGGAATGTCGATCACACCTTCCACCTCGACCCCGCCGCCGGTATTGCCAACACCAACCGAATCGGCCTGGGGTGCGTAGCTCCAGAGCGTACCGGCGCCGTTCGGGCGGATAAAGCTGGAATAGAGCATCAGGACTTCCCAATCCGTCTCCACATCCACCAGGCCCATCGTCCGCTGCAGGACGGTGGCATCCGCGCGCCGCTCATCGGCGATGACCGGCAGGTGATAGCTTTCCACCAGGTAGCCGTCGGCATGGATCTGTTCGACCAGGAGCTTGTAGGCTTGTCGGGCATCCCCGACCCGGCGTTTATCTCTGAAACGTTTGAAAAGCGTGCTGACGAATTCGCCGCCCTGCTTTTCTTCCATGATTTGGCGCATCTTATTGATGTCCATTTCGATATCAAGGCCGACCCCGGACCACTTTAGGTCATGTTCGGCTGTCCATTCTCGAAAGGCGAAATAGCGGGTCATGGCCGCTTCGTAGTTATCGCTGTTGAACCAATACCCCTCTTCTTCGGGCAACAGGAGCCAGGCGATGACCGGGATTCCTGCTTTATTCAGCTTGCGGACGACGCCGGCACGTTCCTCGGAAAGATCGAGGATTCCCAGGCTGACAGCAGCCCGCAGAGTCTGGAGCTGATCGATTACATCGGGGTTGTTGAATAGATTGACGAGCGGTTTGGGTTTTAATTCAGTAAAGAAAGTTAGGGCCGGCTTGGGCATGGTTGCCTCATTTGTATAATTGGATTCGATGGATTACGCTTGTTCTTCGGGCAAAGCTCGGATCATATCACGGATCTGGTTGGAACGTTTTTGCAATTTCTGGCGATCCTGCATGCTCATTTTCCGGATGTTTTCGGTCGCTGAAAAGAATTCGATAGATTCAGAATGGATGGTCCTGACCTGGCTGACAGCCTGCGGCATTTCCAATCGTGTATAGGAATCTTCGAGTTGGTCAAGTGCTTCCAGATAGGTCTCACGGGGCAGCATGAGCAGCAGCCGCTTCCATTCCTTCACAGCCTCAAGGTATTGACCCGAACCCGCCAGTTCTTTGGCGGCCGCTATCTCACTGATCATTTTCTTCAGACGGCGGTTCATGATCAGTTGCTTGCCGATTTGGTAGAGCAGGAAGAGGGCCAGCAGGATCAAAAAGAAGAACAGGTATTGGGTGATTTCATATCCCAGGGCCAGCAAGGCAACGACAACGATGATTTCTACGACCAAAAGTCCGATCGGTAACAGCATGGGCCAGTTGGGTTGGTTTTTCTTGGTTTCAGCCATTCCACCTCCAGAACGAATTGGATGATTGGTTTTGTTTTTATTGTACATTAATATGCAAGGGTTTGTGTTCAATCCTCCGGAAGGGGCAGGATGCAGTTGGTTTCCATTAACACATCCAGAGAGGATTGGGCGGAACCGATCATAAACTCAGCTCGGTTGAGAAGTTGGTCCCGGGTCATTGAGATGCCGGCTACGCCCTGCGCCTGGGCCCGCAAGCCGACCGCGGCTGCCTGCAGTGGATAAATGGAGAGGTCCATCATAGTTGGGAGCAGGTGCTCTGTGTCTAGATCAGGACCGATTGCGTCCGCCAGAGCTTCGGCTGCCGCGAAACACATTTCGTCCGTAATTATGCTGGCGCGCACATCAAGTACACCACGGAAGATACCTGGGAATGAAAGGCTGTTATTCACCTGGTTGGGGAAGTCCGACCGACCGGTAGCGACGACGGCCGCGCCAGCGGCCTTCGCTTCCCAGGGCCAGATTTCAGGGACGGGGTTGGCGCAGGCGAAAACAATGGCGTTCGCCGCCATTGTTTGGAGCCATTCCGGGTCAATGACGCCAGGTCCCGGGCGGGAATAGGCGATGAGGACATCCGCGCCTTTGAGGGCCTCGGCAATACCCCCCTCTCGACCATCCCGGTTGGTTGTTTGACAGAGGGTGTGTTGGGGCGTCCCTGCTGCGAAATCAGAACGGTGAGCGCCGAGAATGCCGTTTGCATCCACCACGGTCGCCTTGGCCGGGTCTACGCCCCAGGCGAAGATTAGCCTCGAACAGGCGACACCGGCCGCACCTGCGCCAATGAATGCGATCCGGATTTCATTTTTTTGTTTCCCGACGAGCTTGAGTGCGTTCATCAGCCCGGCCAGGGTGACGGTGGCTGTGCCCTGCTGATCATCGTGCCAGACGGGGATGCGTGCTTCTTCCCGCAGGCGATCGAGGATCTCAAAGCATTTGGGTTGGGCGATGTCTTCCAGGTTGATCCCACCGAAGCCGGGCTGGATCCGTAAAACCGTGTCGATGAAGGCTTCGGGGTCGCTGTTTTCGAGCATGACCGGGAAGGCGTCCACCCCGCCGAAGTGTTTGAAAATCATGGCTTTGCCTTCCATGACGGGCAGACCTGCTTCGGGGCCGATGTCGCCGAGGCCCAGCACCCGTGAGCCATCGCTGACAATGGCGACCAGGTTGCCTTTATTGGTCAGATCATAGACCCGTTCGGGGGATGAGGCGATCTCTCGGCAGGGCGCAGCAACACCGGGCGTGTACCAGAATGAGAAATCTTCGAACTTCTCAACCGGGCATTTGGGCATCGTGGCCAGCTTGCCGCGGAAGTACTCGTGATAAAACAGGGCGTCTCGTCCGGGCTGGGTGGCTTTCGCCATGAGGGCGTTTATTTCTTCGGGGGTGGGTGGGGTGTTTTCTGTCATGCGTTGGTTTCCTTATTGGGGGATTGATGTTTTTGGCTCAGGATTTCTTTCGCTCTTTCCAGGGCGCTCTGAGCGGAATCGAAGATTTGGTCATGGGCATTAAAGATTTGGCTGCTGCCGATGGTATTCAGGATGCCCGCAGATTCAAGCGGCTCTTCGATTTCTTCGTGCATGCCGCAGAATAGCACGGATATGCCCTTTTCTTCTGCTTGGCGAATGATTTGGTCCAGCGCCATAACGCCCGTGCTTGCCAGAAGGTGGGTGCGGCGGAACCGGAGGATCAGCACCTTCAGGCCGGAATCCAGGATTGTTTCGATCTGATCCTGCCAGGCCTCCACGGCGGCAAAATAGAGATCGCCCTCCACATTGACGATGGCGATTTCCGGCTCCCGTTTGGTAAGCCGGTCGATTGGCAATTCAACGAACTGGCCGTCATCTTCCTCAATGATGTAGGTCAGGTTGACGTGACTGCTCTCACTCAGGAAGATCAGGATGGTCGATAGCATGCCCAGGAAGATCGCGTATTCCAGCGGCAGGATCAGGGTGGATGCAAAGGTAATCAGCATGCCGACCCTGCTCTGGGTGTGGCTTTCCCAGGTGAGCTTGATCAGACTGACGTTGATCAGACCGGCGGATGAGACCACTACAACGGCAGCCAGGGCGGGCAGGGGGATATATCCGATCAGGCCGGAGAAAAGCAGCAGGAAAATCAGGACGCTGAAGCCAGAGATGACGGCCGATAACCGGGTGCGACCGCCGTTGACCACGTTGATCACCGTGCGAGAGGGAGAGCCGGAGGAAGGCATGCAGTAGAACAATCCGCCCACAAGAGATGCCAGGCCCTGACCGATCATCTCCCGGGAGGGATCGAGGCGGTCGCCCGTCAACTGGCTCATCGCCTTGGTGATCGAGACGGCTTCCATCAGGCCGAAGACAGCAACCGCCGCACCGGGAACAAGCAGAGAGCCGATGTCGTTAAATGTGATATTGGGCAGGTGAAAGCTGAGACCCGGGTTGCTAGGTAATCCGTAGCTGCTGACAAGGCGAACGCCCTCGCCGCCCCAGCCAGTCAGATAGACACCGAGTGAGGCTGCGACGATGGTGATGAGTGCAGCCGGCAATTTACGGTTGACTGCTCTGATGGTCAGCATCAGAGCGAATGCACCTAGGCTGATCAACAATGTCGGCGGATGAATTTGCGAGAGACTCCCCACCAGGCTGCGCAGGATGCCCCGAAGGCCGCTCGATTTGGAGAGCGTAACCCCCAACAGGTTGCCGAGCTGGCCGCCGATGATCAGCACACCCGCAGCCGATAGGAAGCCGACCAAAACGGAATTGGAGATATAACGCGTGAGCGATCCGAGCTTGAAGAGGCCAAGGAGGAGCTTGAATAACCCTGCCAGGATGGAGAGCGTCAGGACGTATTCCAGATAATTGGCCTTGTCCACAAAACCCAGCAAGACACTGGCCGTTACCAGCGCAGTCGGGTTTGTGGGGCCGGTGACAAGGTAGGGGAAACTGCCAAACAAGGCGCCAACAATGGTTGGGATGATGGCGGTATAGAGGCCATAGATCGGGTTGACGCCCGCGATAGCCGCATAAGCCATCGATTGGGGGATGGCGACCATGGCGATGGTCAGCCCGGTCGAAAAATCGGCCCGAAATTTTCTTCTGAAATAGCGCTTGATGGATTTGAAAGAAATTTGCATTGAGCGTATCCAAACTTTCGAGATTGTATTCATTCTACCATCCAACGATCGGAGCCTTTATGTGCCCGATTGGATAATGAGATGGGGATATCATTCAATACCGTAAATAATTAATGGAAATAATTATTCAAAATATGTAATTCGGTGAAATAATGTATTTTAATGAGTATTAAAGGGAAATAAGGTATTATAATTTGAGATAACGGCGAAAGATACCGGCGTCTGTTCAGATGGGCCGTTATTGAGCGGGAACCATATCAAATTTTCAAACAAATTTTCAAAACAGTTTTCCATTTCTTCACTTTATCGCTATAATGATAATGGTCATCGATCAGTGAATTGGAGAAAGCAGGCTATGGTTAAAAATAAAGAAAAAATGAATCGCTTCAAAATACGACTGCACTACTATTTGGCTTTCATTCTTCTGCTGCATAGCTTATTTTTTGTCGTTTATTGGTTATCTGTGGGGAGTTTTCGCCCGGCTGTGGATCAATTCCTGGGCGATCTGATTGGTGTCCATTTTAGTTACACCACAGTCGTCATTGTTTTGTATAGCCTGGTGGCCTTTTGGAGCCTGATGCGGTTCATCCGTCTGCGTCTGGCAGGTAGGGACGGGGTATGGAAACCCTCTGCGGTCAGCTGGATCTACTTTGGGGTTTGGATCCTCTCACTGGTTGGGGTCTACGGCGGATTTTGGTTTATATTACAGCAAAATCCCAGCCAAAAGGGTGTTCTAATTCATTTGCTTAACCTGGCCCGCCTCGTTGGTGATGTTGTGATTTTCCTGTTCGTCGCCTCCATGCTGCGACGGCTGATCCTATACCTGCGGCGGCAATTGGCTTCCAAACAAAGTGCAAGATGGCCCTGGACGGCTGCAATTATCGCTGTGTTGGTAGCCCTCGTGGCGGTCTGGCTGGTACCGGCGATCTTCCCGCCGAACTGGGCATATCAGGGTGATTTGCCGACCCGGCCGGCCCTGATCGCGCATCGCGGTGCCTCCATGTTGGCGCCGGAAAATACTCTCGCTGCCGGAGAACTGGCGGCTGCAAACCAGGCGCTCGGATTTGAGACGGATGTGCGCATTAGCCTGGATGGGGTGCCTTTCCTGATGCATGATGATACCCTGGCGCGCACGACCAATGTCGCCGAGGTTTTCCCTGATAGGGTCAATGACGACGCTTCCAGTTTCACGATGCAAGAACTGAAACAAATGAATGCCGGACTTTGGTTCATCCAAACCGATCCCTTCGGTACGATTAATGAGGGGCTGGTTTCGCAATCACAGCTGGGCATTAACCAGGGGCAGACCATTCCCACGCTGGAAGAAGCCCTGAACATGGTGCAGGAAAATGGGATGGTGGTGCTCTTTGATATGCGGGAGCCTTCACAGCAACATCCTTTTTATGAAGAATTCTTTGACATTGTGCTCAGGACCTGTCTGGAATCGGGCCTCAACGGGAATGTCTGGTTCCTGGCGGACAAAGAACATCTGGAGACGCTTCTGAATGAGGCGCCGCAAATGACTCGGGTGGTCGGTGTTTCCAGCGCCGATCTGCCGGCGCCCAACCGGTTATTGGACCAGCATTATGAGATCGTCAATGTGGATACCGGGATCACCACCCGGGAAATCAGGGCCTATCGTGATCAGGGTTTGGGTGTGAATGTTTATACCATTGACGAACCCTGGCTTTTCTCTCAGTTCTGGCTTTCAGGGGTGACCTCCGTGACCACGAACAATATCCACACCTTCAGCCAGTTGGAACAGCCGTATCTGAACCTGTCTTACGCCCGGTATATGCTCTTCTGGGGATTGTTGGGCATTGTTGTCGCCATCTGGCTGGCGGCCAGCCAACCCGAACCGGAACCTGTTCCGGCGAGCGAGCAGGTGATGCCCGATCTGCGGGATTTTGTGACGGAAGATGATGATATGGTAGATACAACGCAACCGCCGGTAATCAACCAGGGTCCTGAACCCGTAATCGAAACTGAGCCAAATCCTGACTCGCCGGAGGAGCAAGTGAGCCCGACTAATCTTGGCCTGGAGCCAGGAGACGAGCAATCTGCAGAAGATTCACAGGCGGAAAATCCGGCCGATGAATTGGACGGGAAGGATGACGAATCAACGGCTGATGCATAACAAGTTTGTTGATTGTATTGGTACTGGCAGCATTGATGGAAAATTAGAGAGAAGAAGAAAGTAGGCGAACATGGCAAAGATACTTGTTGTTGGTAGTATCAATATGGATTTGGTTGTCCGAGTGCCTCATTCTCCAAAGGCGGGAGAAACGGTATTGGGCGGAGATTTTGAGACTTATCCCGGCGGGAAGGGCGCCAACCAGGCCGTCGCGGCTGCCCGGATGGGCGGTGAGGTCACGATGGTGGGCCGTGTGGGGAATGATAACTTCGGCGATACGCTCATCCAGGGCCTGGTCGAGAATAATATCAAAACCTCCTATGTCATCAAGGATTCTGAGGTCTCAACCGGCGTTGCCATGATCGCTGTCGCAGCCGATGGGGAAAACCTGATCGTGGTTGCGTCCGGCGCGAATTACGAAGTCTCCCCGGAGGATGTCGCCAACACGCGGGATATCATGCGCGATACCGACCTGCTGTTGGTCCAATTGGAATGTCCGATTGAGGCTGTGGCGGCTGCCGCTGAGCTGGCAAAAGCCTATGAAATCCCGGTTGTCCTGAATCCCGCGCCCGCTCAGCCCCTGTCGAAAGCGCTGCTTTCGAATGTGGACGTGCTGACGCCGAACGAAACGGAACTGATGCACCTTTCCGGCGAAGACGACCTTGAAAAGGCAATCGAAAAGGTCCTCAGTTTGGGCGTGAAGAACCTGGTGATCACCCTGGGCGCAAACGGCGCTAGAGTTGTGACGGATGAGATTGACCAGCACATCCCCGCCCATGAGATCACAGCGGTGGATACCACCGCCGCGGGTGATGCTTTCAATGGTGCGCTGGCTGTAGCGTTGGCGGAAGGGAAACCATTGTTGGAAGCGGTTCGGTATGGCATGGCCGCCGGCGCACTTGCCGCGACCCGCCCCGGCGCCCAGCCTTCGTTGCCTGCCCGCGATGCCGTTGAGAACCTGATCGACATCAGTAATCCCTAATAAATTTGTCGTTTGTGTTAACTGAGGATAGGTTGCATGAGGTTAGATTTGGAAACAAGCGCTTATCGTGAGCGTGGGTTTAATTGTGCTCAATCCGTTTTCACCCCTTTCGCAACGCGGTTGGGGATAGACGAGGCGTTGGCGTTGAAAATTTCCGCGCCTTTTGGCGCTGGGATGGGGCATATGGGGCAGGCTTGTGGTGCGGTTTGTGGCGCGCTGATGGCGATAGGGATGGCCGAAGGTACCACACCAGGCCGTGACGTGGCGCAGAAGGAGGCCTGCAATAAGCTCGCCCAGGCGTTCGAAACGCAATTCGTGGAACTGCACGGCGATCTGAGTTGTCAGGGGTTGTTGGGCCTTGACCTTGGCGTCCCGGCGGAACTGCAAGTTGCAAAAGATGAAGGTCTCTTCCAAACGCTGTGCCCGGTCTTCGTGGCGGATGCGTCACGGCTTGCCAGAGACTTGCTCAAGATCCCGGATTGAAAAGAAATTGATTGGATAATTGGACATCAGCAGCGCTGGCGTTTTTAACTATTTGCAGTGTTGTTTTTGTGGTGCGGTAAGATTAGGGTTAGCGATGACGAACCTGAGGAGAAATCGTTTGGCGCGGAAACAGAAACCATCTAAAACAAGCAATCTTTTATTGCTGGTCCTCTCTGCCAGTCTGGCATTGTCCCTCACAATGCGGGTGTTTGGGTTTTATACACTGCCGCATATCATGAAGGGGATCGTTACGGGCTATCTGGCTCTGGTATTGGCAATGATATTTTTCCGCTTCATTCATCCGAGGATCCTCGCCCGATCGGGACGAAAAAGCCATAAAGTGTTGTCAATTGGCATGGCGGTTTTGGTGACGGTTTTCTTTTTCATCCTCATCCCTTACCATATCACCCCTATCCGCACAACGCACTCCCTAAAAATTGTAAACACATCGGATTCGGCTGAGATCTCTGTTTGGGAGATCGTCTTGCCGGGAGCAGAAGCGCTTGATCTACCGGGCACATTCGGCGCTGATCAGATGAGCGGCAATCGGTTGCTGATCTCACCTGGGGAGTCGCTAGAATATACCCGAGAGATGGCTGGCGGCGTGACTGTCAGACTGGGCGCGATGGCTTGGCCGGCGCAGGCGAACATCAACTGGGACGACTTGGCGTATGACCTGGCTTGGGAAGATGACGGTGACGCTATAGCGATTCAACTGCCGGGATGGACATGGGGATCGCCCTCATTGCCTTACCGTCTGTTGGGGTTCATGAACATTGTTGCTGACCTTGTCTCGGTTTTGGGCGTGGCGTGGCTGGCTGTATTTTTACTTTTGCCTTTCCCGGAGCAGGAAGGAGAGGAACGGTGGGTTTTATGGGAGCAAACTCCCCTGCGCGCGTTTACGATTTCGATTGTGGTGAACTTGGTCATTTTGTTCGGGACCGGTATCTATGCAGGGTTATTTGAAGCCGAATTACATATTCTGTTACTGCTGTTGGGCGTTGGTATTTTGCTCATCCTCAGGGATTTGGTTCGGCGTTATCGTAAATGGCTTTTGCGGGTCGTGTTGACCGTGCTGGTGATGGGCATTGCTGTAAATGGCTATTTATATCTTAATCCGCCCCACGAATTACATCAAACGCTCACATTCCGGCCTTATGATAGCTATGAATATTTAGCTGATCGGATTGGAGCTCGGAATGCGACTTATTTGTCAATTGGATATTATCAATATCTCAGGGGCTCAACGCTGGTGATTGCGGAACCGCTCTATGAGGAATTGGATTTAGAGGAAGGTCGTCTCCACCAGTTGAACCGTTTGCAGGATTTCCGCTTTGAAAATTACGAATATCAGTTGACGGACTCTGAGGTTAACGCCCTACTGCAGCTCGGTGAATGGTCCACCTGGCCAAACCGTTTGGGGGGTGGCGAATATTACCTCTTGCCGGAGGTTTCTGAACCCGGCGCGACGTATCATTTCTTCAGTTACGGTCAATTATATTTCCTGGTCCCTTCTGGCCTCATTGAAGATACGGGAGTGATAGATGTTCCTCTTTCTGATTGAACTTTTCCTACTGGGGTTGGCGATTACGACCTATTTCGCGGGAAAACTGCCGGACTTTTTCCTGGCAGTTACAGGCGTTCTGGTCGGCTATTTAGTCTATTTTATGAATGGTTTCATCCTTGTCTTGGTGGACGTCCCGCTGCGAGCGAGTTGGATGGCGCTGCTGGTGTCGCTGGAGTTGGCGGGTGTGATCCTGCATCAGGGTCTGACCAAACGATTGGTCAGTGGGATGACCCGCTCGCTTTGGCTGCACTATTTGGGTGTTGCGGTTGTTTATTTTGGTGTTTTAGTATTCTTTTATTTTAATAATTTCTTCTTTGCCACGACAGATTCGGTTTACCTTGTGGTGATGGCCCGCAATCTGGTGGAGAGCGGCCTCTCGAAATGGTACTTCTCATCGCCGCGTGGGATGGGCCTGTTCGTGCCCTTCATTCAAACTATCCCGATGCTATTCGGTTTGGATTATGCCTGGTTCATCCAACCGGCTTTCATGGCGGCATTTATCGCTTTGTTCGTTTTCTTCGCCGAGAGAAGCGCCCGGCGCTTTATCCAATCCAAGGTCATGCGCGGGTTGTTGGTTTTTCTGACTGCTGTGTTGTATGTGTCCGCTGATTTGGTCTTTATCATGACGACGTATATCCATACGAATTTCGATTCTGGTTTGTTCTTTTTTTTGGCGATTGCGTCGCTTTATTTTGGGGTCGAGGAAGACCAGCCTGCTTGGTTCGTTTTCGTTCCCGCGTTCCTGATGGGGTTCGGCGCTCTGCGGACGGAGAACGTTATCACTGCTTTGATATTGATTTTGATTTATGTGGGCTCTCAGAAGATTCAGTCAAGGATTCAGCGACGCGTGTTCTTGCCTTATCTGATTTTCCAGTTTGGGCTTTATTTGCGAATCCTTCTGATGCATCCGGATACCTACTCGGACCAGATGTCAAACGGCCAAATCCTGATTGTGTTGGCAGGCGTTGCAGCCGTAGCCGCCGTGCTCTATCTTACAGAGACTAAATTTTTAAGGTCATTTATTCTGCCGCGGCTTTGGTGGTTGGTCCCAGCGGGGTTGTTGGCGGTCGTATCAGTATTGGGTGCATTCAATTTCCAGCATTTACTGGGCAATCTTCAGGTGAATCTGAAAGCCTTTTTCGTCACTGGCAATTGGGGTGCGGTCTGGTGGGTTGTAGTCGCTTTGGCTTTGCTTTTTTCCTTCCGAATCCAATTCCCTCAGAAACAACAACTTCTTGGGCTGATCCTTTCCTTCTTCATTATGATTGCTTTATTGGGAATGCTGCGCGTTCCTTATCACGAGCGTTGGTTCGATAGCGCTAACCGCATGCTGGCGCATATTGCACCCCTTGTGTTGTTTTACTTGATAACCCTGGCCGCGGCTGCGAGTGTTCCGTCGCAGCCGGAGGCGCTTAAGGGCAAGAAATTGGTTTAGTAATCAGCAGTGTTTCGAATACGGGCTGGCGAATTGCGCCAGCCTTTCTTATTACCTTATTCCTGACATTTATCATCCCCTGGGTCTGACATTTTAATCCTTTCTGACCTTGCTTAAAATTTAACCTCCCGTTAAAATAGATGTACAAAAGTACACTGCCTGAACAAATGTAGCTGGAGTTATTAATTTTGGATCTTTCACCGGACATGGACCTTGAGGAGAGCCGCCTTTGTGTCAGGGTTGCCAAGCTCTATTACGAAGGTGAGTTGACCCAGCAGGAAATCGCTCGTAAGCTGGGGCTTTCAAGAATTAAAGTTCACCGGGTGCTCAATCGGGCCCGGGAGTTGGGGGTTGTTGAGATCAAGATCCACGCGCCCCCCAATTCAAAATTTGTCGAGCAGGAACACCTGCTTACTGTTGCCTATGACTTGCGGGACGCTGTCGTGGTGCAAACACCGAGTGCCATTGAAAAGTTGTATGTTTCTCTGGCGCAAGGCGCCGCCCGCTGGCTGGCGAACCGGCTGGAGCCGGGGATCCGGGTCGGCGTGGGCCTGGGGCGCACGATTTCTCATATCCCGCAGTTTTTCAGTGTGGACCAGCAGATGGACTGCACGTTTATGGAAGTGGTTGGCGGATCCTCGGAAAACTCCGGGGGATTCGCAAAATACAACATTACCTCGAAATTGGCCGAGATCGCCGGCGGCCGGGCGGAACTGCTCTATGCACCTAACATGGTCTCCAGCCCGGAACTCCTCCGCCGGCTGATCTCAGAACCGGGGATTGCAGAAGCCCTGGAGCGCGCTCGCCATTGTGACCTAATTTTGCAGAGCGTCGGGACTGTGGACGAGACCGCGATCCTCTATGTCGAAGACCGGATCAGCCTGGCGGAACTACAGGATTTGCAGCGTTCAGGCGCAGTGGGGGATGCACTGGGCCAGTATTTCGATGAAAATGGCAATCCGGTTTCCACTTTTTTGGATGAACGGGTGATCGGCCTAAACCTGGCGGACCTCAAACGGACGCCTTGGAGTGTCGTGGTGGCTGGCGGTGAAGAGAAACACCATGTCGTCCGGGCGGCACTAAAAGGCGGTTTTTTCAACGCGCTGGTGACCGATATTGAGACAGCCAAGTATTTATTATCAGATTATGAAGGATAGTTGAGGAATCATGCTGGAAAAGGTTTTGACAGAGGACGTTATCCGTTTGAATGTGGAAGTTGAAGATTGGGAAGATGCCGTGCGAGCTGGCGGCCAGTTGCTGTTGGATGCCGGGAAGTGCAACCCGGAATACATAGACGCGATGGTGCGCACCGTACGTCAGATGGGCCCCTACATGGTCCTGGCGCCGGGTCTGGCCCTGGCGCATGCTCGCCCCCAGGACGGCACTTTGGCGATTGGATTGAGCCTGATCACCCTCAGGACGCCGGTGGCATTTGGGTCCAAGGTCAACGATCCCGTTGAACTCGTGATCTCTTTCTGTGCCGTGGATAAGGAAGGGCATGTGGATGTGCTGAAGTCCCTGGCCGGTTTCCTTAGAGATGAGGCAAACCAACTTTTGCTGAAGAATGCTCAAACCGTGGATGAAATCCTCGCGGCTTTTACCGATCAGGCTGAGTGAAACGAGGTTGAAATGAAGCAATTGAGAATCATGACCGTTTGTGGGTTTGGGCTCGGATCGTCATTGGTTTTACGCATGACGGTTGACGATGTTTTACAGAAGCACGACATCCGGGCAGACACTTTCTGCTCCGATGCGGATACCGCCGTTGGCCAGAGTTATGATCTGGTGATCACCTCAGGCGAGATGGAAAGACTCTTTGAGAATAGTGCGGAGCCGGTGATCGTGATCGATAATTTCCTCAGCCCCGAAGAGGTGGAGGAAAAAGCGCTGCCTATCATTAAGCAGATGATGGCGGATAAGGCGTGAACAAAATGCCGTCGCAGTTCAGATACGGTGCTTCCTATTCCCCGCTGATTTTCCCCGAGGCCGATTGGAACCGGGACCTGGCGTTGATGCAGGAAGCTGAGATGAACCTGATTCGCCTGGGAGACGTGCATGGTTCCTGGGATGTGATCGAACCCACCCCTGGCCAGTATGAATTGGATCGTCTGGGAAAGTTTTACGATCTGGCAGCCGATTACGGGATCGATATCCTGATCAGTACGGGCGCCTCCGGTCCGCCGCTTTGGCTTGCCCGGGAATACCCGGACGTGACGCTGTTAAATAGCCGCGGTGAACGCTACCCATTAGGCGCATCCTATCACTGGGCCTGTATTCACCACCCCGGCTATCACGACGCATTGACGAAATACATTGGGACCCTGCTTAACTTCACAAAAGCTCATTCCAATCACTTTGGCTGGCAAATTACAAATGAGATCGGTTTCCCGTTCTTACCGCCGCGAGGCGAGGGTAATTTGGGCTTGTTCTGTTATTGCGATCATTGTCAGGCTTTATTCCGTGATTGGGTTCGGGAAAAATATAACGACCTGGAAAAGCTGACCAAGGCCTGGGCCTGGGGCACCACTTATTATGTCTATAACGATTGGGATAACGTTTTCCCACCTGAAAGCCCGCCGTCCGCCTGGGCCAGCGTGACCCGCTGGCTGGACTGGCGCCTGTTCTGGCAGGCTGCATTTGCTGACTTTGCCCGCTGGCAGAATGACTTAATCAAGTCGGAAGATCCCCATCATCCTACATCGATCAATACCTTCAATTTCAAAGGCTATGATCGTTTTGGCGCCTTCACTGGCCTGGACCAGTGGCAACTGGCAGAGGCGGTGGACCATATCGGCTATGACCTTTACCCGGGCAGCGGTAACAAGCTGGTGACCCGTCCCGAACATACCTCGATTTTCCTCGATCACGGTCGCTCCGTGGCGAAGACCACCGGGCGGGATTTCTGGCTGCACGAGGTCGAATCCGGCCCGATCAATGGCTGGGTGATGGGGCCGGATCACAACACGAATGCTGGGGATATTGAACAATATTGTGTGGAATCCCTGGGCCACGACGCCAAGCTGATGCTTTACATGCCCTGGCGTGAGTGGGACTACCAACCGCTGCACTGGGGTGCCCTGTTGGACCTGGACGGTCACCCGACGCCCAGGCTGGCGGCGGCTACGAAAATTGGAAATTGGATCAAGACGCATGGGGCTGATTTGATGGCCGCACATGTCCCCCAGGCTGAGGCTGCGCTGCTCGAATCGAAGAAGAATGCAATTTTCTTTCGGGGTGTTGATCAGGATGAGGAGCTGTTTCTTGCCCAACGCGGGGCCTATCGGGCACTTTGGGAACAGGGATATGGGGTGGATTTCATCAACCCCGGCATTGCCTGCCACGGCGATTTAAATCAATATCAACAAGTCATCCTGCCTATGATGGGATTGATTGAACGGGAAACGGCCGAAGCTCTGGCCGATTATGTTCAAAAAGGCGGATTGTTAATTGGCTTCGCCCGCTGCGGGACCGTGGATGAGAACGGCTGGTTCTATCATCATTGGCCCCATGGTCCCCTTGGAGATGCATTCGGTATCGAAACCATCGAACCGGATACACTCGAAGGACAAATGATTGACTTTGCCGGCGAAAAGTATTCGGCTCATTGGAACCGGGACCTGCTGACGCTCAAGCCCGGAACAGAGGTGCTGGCCGCCTTTGATGACGGCCAACCCGCCGTCACCCTGGCGAAACTCGGCAAGGGCTGGGGCCTTTATCTCGCCACGCAGGCCGACTCAGGTGCGTTGGCGACCGAAAAGCCAATCCTGAAGGATGTGTTGGCCCTCGTCCAGGCGCGGATCGGGCTTGCCCCCCGGTTCAAGGTCCTTTCTCCGGAGAACGGTCGGCCTGAGATTGACCCGCACCTGCTTGAGCTCCCTGGACGGACGTATTTATTCATAACCGATTATTTACCGCGTGACAAAGTTGTTCGATTGGTGTTAAAAGATCAGAGGCGAGTTGATAAAATCCGCCAGGTTTATCCCGAAACGATGGATGTGGATAGCCAGCAGGAAGATGATCAGCTGACTCTAAGCTACCGGAGTGATGCAAAGGAGGTGAAAATATTCCAGATCGATTGGGCATGACCCGCTACTCCCCGATAGATATTTTTTATTCAATCAATAAAAAGGAGATTTGAAATGGATGTTGGCGTTATATTTAATATCGTTCCCCGCTTGCTGCCGACCTTTATGCTTGGTTTGGTAGCGCTGGTCGGCCTGTTGCTGCTCAAGAAGAGCTTCAGTCAGGTCATCACCGGCACGATCAAAACCATGGCCGGCACGCTGATCCTCTTCACCGCCGTGGACGTCCTCAGTGCTGTGATAGGCCCCATTGCTGAACTGTTCGGGATGGTCTACACATTCGAAGGTCAGGCTGCTGCGGCCGACTGGACCGCGTTCCTTGGCAACTTCGGCGTGCCGGTTGTCCTGGTGATGGTGTTTGGCTTCCTGGTCAACCTGGTTTTGGCCCGGGTCACCAAGTGGAAATACGTTTTCCTCACCGGTCACATCATGTTCTGGAATGCGTTCATGGTTGTGGCGGCTTTGGCGGATGGCGGCAAGCTCACTGGCCTGCCGTTGATTGTGATCGGCAGCCTCGTTCAGGGCTTTCTGTCCACGTTGTTGCCCGCTATGATTTCCCCCTTCGTCTTCAAGCTGACAGGCAAAAAAGACTTCACAATCGGCCATTCCACCACTATCATCGCCGTGATTGGCGCGCTTTTGGGGAAATGGTTCGGCGACCCCTCGAAATCCACCGAGGACCTGGAACTGCCCGAAGGTTGGTCGTTCATCAAATCGATGACCGTTTCCACTTCTCTGGTCATGTTCTTGATCTACTTCGTGATGGGTTTCATTGTCGGCGTACCGAACGCCGCTGCGGCCTATACGGGCGGTGTGCAATGGATGTGGTTCCTGTGGATCATTATGCAGGCCATCCTTTTCGGTGGTGGTCTGAGCATCCTGCTCACCGGCGTCCGTATGATGCTGGGTGAGATTGTTCCTGCCTTCAACGGCGTTGCCAAGAAGGTTGTCCCCAATGCCATCCCGGCGTTGGATTGCCCGATGATCTTCCCCTACGGCCAGAATGCCCTGATGATCGGTTTCCCGATCGCCATGATCGCTTCCCTGGTCACCCTGGTGATCTTCGGCGCGGC
>JAXHUD010000041.1:0-16955 GCA_034189815.1 Chloroflexota bacterium | reverse complement strand
CTGAAATTGGCGACAATGGTCGGCTCTCTCCTGGGGAGTCACAAAGCCAGTGAGATGGTGAAAGCCATCCGAGCCAATCAATACGTCATTCATGATGAAACCTTATCCGCAGAAGCACTGGACCAGATCCCCGTAACTGTTTTCCAATCTGCAGCCAGGTGCTTCTTTGATTACTTCCACTACTTACCACGGCCGATGGAACTGCAGGAGGTCGTCAGCATCAGTCCCGAAGCTCAGGCAGCGCTGGAACGCATTCAGGCCCAGCAGTCGACGGTCGTCGTTTGCCCGCATCTGAGCAATTTGGATCTGTTAGGCTACGCCCTGACGCTGCAGGGGATTAACATCCAGGTTCTGTCATATCCGAATCCGAATATTTCCTACAAACTGCAAAATCGTTTGCGTCAGGACACGGGGATCAACATCACACCGATGACCCTCTCGGCCTTTCGTCAGGCAAGGAACCGGCTTCAGGAAGGTGGCAGTGTGCTGACCGGGCTGGACCGGCCCATGGGAAAAAAGGCCGGCAAGTATCAGCCCCATTTCTTTGGGCGCCCGGCGAACCTGCCCGTCGCCTATGTCCGCATGGCGCTGGAGGCCAAGGCCCCGGTCATCCTTATGGCAGCCACCTCCCAGGCCAACGGCGCCTATCGCCTGGTCGCCTCAGCGCCTATTTGGATGACTCCGGACGACGATCTGGAAACGGAAATTGTGGCAAACGCTGAAAAAGTATTACAATTAGCCCAAACGCTGATCCTGACACATGCAGATCAGTGGGCAATGTTTTATCCCATCTGGCCGCAGTATCTTGGGGTTTGATGGATCAAGATGAAAGGTGATCAATGTCTAAAGTTGAAAAACATAAACGAGAAAACGATATCCTGCTCGGATTTCTGGAAAGGCCGGCGCTGAACTGGTTAGCGAAGAACGCACCCGACTGGGTCACGCCCGACTTGCTGACTTATCTGGGGATTTTCGCATCGGTTTTGACTTTCGTCAGCTACGCGCTCACAAACCTCCATCCTGGTTTCCTCTGGCTGGCAAGCCTGGGCTTTGCCCTGAACTGGTTGGGCGACAGCCTGGATGGGACGCTGGCCCGCTATCGTCACATCGAACGACCGCGGTTCGGCTTCCTGATCGATCACTTCGTGGACGCGATCAGCGCCATTTTGATGTTCCTTGGCCTGGGCGTCACACCCTATGTGAACTTCTCTGCAGCGGCCCTGGCGACGATTGGTTATTTGGCGGTATCAATCATGGTCTACCTGATCATGATCGTGACCGGCGTCTTTCGGATCACCAATGCCAAGATCGGCCCAACCGAGATCCGGGTATTGGCCGTCATCCTCAACACCGTGATCTTTTTCGTCGGTACCCCAATGCTTGACCTGCCCCTCTTCGGATCCGTGAGTTTTTATACTCTTTTCGCGTTGCTGCTCGCGCTTGTCATGGCGATCTATTTTGTGGTCAATACAAGCATCGAAGCACACCGGCTGGCCTTGCTGGACGGCAAACGCCTGGAACGCAAACTGGAAAAACGCGCCGAGGCTCAAAATGACTCCAAGCCTGGCAATCATGTCAGCCCTGCGGCCAGCGAAGGATAATCTCAGGATCCACGACGCCTTTCAGGAGGCCATCCCAACCCAATGATCAAACTGCTCCATTTCGCAGATGCACATATCGATATGGCCAACTACGGACGCCACGACCCGGCTTCCGGGCTGCCCATGCGGGTGATGGACTTCCTCAAGTCCCTCGACGAGATCGTCCAGGCTGCCATTGATGAGCAGGTAGACCTGGTGATCTTCGCTGGAGATGCCTATAAGGACCGCTCGCCGGCGCCCACCTTCCAGCGGGAGTGGGATCAGCGGATCATGCGCCTCTCGGAAGCCGGGATCCCCACCCTGCTGCTGACCGGCAACCATGATATCTCTCCCTCCAGCGGCCGCGCCCACGCCATTCAAGAATTTGAGTCGCTCAATGTGCCCCATATCCGGGTGCTCAGTGCACCCCAATTCCTTGGCCCCAAGGAATTGGAAGGCTTGCCCATCCAGGTGCTAGCCCTGCCCTGGGTGTCTCGTTCCAACCTGATGGCCAGCCTGGAACTCAGCGGGGGCGACTCGGCAGAGGTTTACAACCAGCTCAGCGAACGGCTAAACGAACTGGTCACGAACTGGCTGGCGGATGCCGACCCGTCGCTGCCCGTGATCCTGACCGCCCACGCCTCCGTGGAGGGCGCGATGTACGGCACCGAGCGGATGGTCATGCTGGGGAACGACCTCGTCTTGCCGCCCACATTGGTCAAAGATGATCGGCTGGATTACGTCGCGCTGGGACATATCCACAAACCGCAAAATTTAAATGAGGGCGCCCATCCCCCGGTGATCTATCCCGGTTCCATTGAACGGGTGGATTTCGGCGAAGTGAAGGACGATAAATTCTTCATCATTGCCGAAGTGGAGAGGGGGAAAACTAAAGTGGACTGGCGGAGGCTGGCGAACATCCGCCCTTTCATCGACATCGCTGTCACCCTCGACTCTGAAGAAAATGTCAATCCGATTTTGCAGGAGGCACTGCAAAGCAAGGGCGGCTTGGATGACGCCATCGTGCGGATGGTGATTGACTATCCCCGTGAACTGGAAGCGCTAATTGATGAGGCCGCGTTGCGCGCCCTGGCCGAGCCGGCCTTTGAGTTCCGCCTGACGAAACGGCCCCGGATGCAAGCCCGGGTACGGCTGCCGGAAGGTCGTGTCGCCAGCAGTATGGGCACGCTCGAACTGCTCGATATCTACTGGGATGCTGCTGACAGCGAGATGAAGGACGAAAAGAAGGCGCAATTGAACCGCCTGGCGCAGTCCATTATTCACAAGGCCAGCGGCGGAGGGAGCGAAGACTGACAGGCCCGTTCACCCAAAACCACCCTATTCCATTTTCAATCCCAATATGTTATACTAAGTCCGCTGTCCGAAGATTGGACAGACTTATTTCACACGTCTCCTGATTTGTCCTGCGTGCCTATATGCTAGGTTAGGGACAAGCAAAAGGAGGCGGAGGCTAAAACGCAAAGGAGTATAAACGCATGTCTGTTGTAACGATGAAGGCGCTGCTTGAAAGCGGCGTCCACTTTGGTCACCGGACCAACAAATGGAATCCCAAAATGCGCCAGTATATCTTCACGGAGCGCAACGGGATCCACATTATTGACCTCCAGCAAACCGTCAAACTTTTAGATGATGCCTATGCTTTCATCCGCGATACTGTCGCTGATGGCGGGAACGTGCTGTTTGTCGGCACTAAGCGCCAGGCACAGGATACCATCCGCGAACAAGCAGAACGCTGTGGGATGCCCTATGTCAACGAACGTTGGCTGGGCGGCACAATTACAAACTGGTTCACGATCCAAAAACGGATCTTCGAACTTGAACGGCTGGAACGGATGCGGGACAGCGGCGAGATCAACCTGCTGACCAAGAAGGAAGGCTTGATGATCGAGCGCGAGATCGAACGGCTGGAAAAGCGCCTAAGCGGTATCCGCACGATGAAACGCCTGCCCGAAATCCTGTTCGTGGTGGACATCAACCGTGAGGACACGGCCGTGCATGAAGCCAACCTCAAAGAGATTCCCGTGATCGCCATGGTGGATACCAACTGCGATCCCAAAAACATTGACTACATCATCCCGTCCAACGACGACGCCATCCGGGCGATCAAACTGCTGGTCGGCAAGGTGGCCGACGCCGTCATGGAGGGCAAAGCCATCCGCGGCAAGGAATCTGACGAGGAAGAAATGCCCGAAGCGCCCATGCCGGAAGAGATCTCCCGCTTTGTTGAAGATGACGAGTTGGAAGATGAAGCGCTGTTGGGTGAATCAACCTTGAAGCACATGGGGGGGGCCAAGAAGTCTGAGGACGCCGAAGAGGAAGAAGAAGCCGAAGAGCAATCCGGCGGACCCGAAGCCCCCGAGAAAGCCGAAGCGGAAGCCGAAGAAGAACTGGCCGAGGCTGAGGAAGAACCCGAAGAAGAAGCGGCCGAGGAAGAAGCAGAAGAAACTGAAGAAGAAGACGACAGCGCCGACGAAGAAGATGAAAACGACGCTGAAGACGAAGAAGAAGCCTAAACACTCTGAGACGGAACGAGATAGGAAAGAAAAGTATTATGGAAATAACCACTGAAATGATCAAGGAACTGCGAGACGCCACTGGCTGTGGCATTCTTGATTGCCGCGCCGCCCTGCGCGACGCCGATGGCGATTTTGACAAAGCCGGTGACATCCTGCGTGAGAAGGGCCTGGCCAAGGCTGCCAAGCGTGCCGACCGGGAAGCCTCCGAAGGCGTCATTGAAACCTATTCGCACGGTGAAGGCCGCATGGCCGTGATGGTGGAACTGAACTGCGAAACCGACTTCGTCGGTCGCTCAGAAGGGTTCCTCGAACTTGCCCATGAGCTGGCGCTGCAGATCGCAGCCGCCAACCCACTCTACCTGACCGAAGAAGAAATTCCCCAGTCGGCCCTGGACCATGAGGCTTCAATCGCAGAAGCCCGGGCCAAAGAAGAAGGCAAACCGGACAAAATTATCCCCAAGATCGTGGAAGGCTTCCTCAAGAAATATAAAGAGGACACCGTCCTGCTGAACCAGCCCTACGTCCGTGACGGCAGCATGTCCGTTCAGGACTTGATCAACGAGCAGGTGATCAAGCTCGGTGAAAAGGTCGTCGTCAGGCGATTTATTCGCTGGGAATTGGGTGCTGAATCTGGCGGAGACGCCGAGGATGCTGAAAAAGAAGCATAACCCTAACAAGGCCAACCAAACGGTTGGCCTTATTTCTGCCGGTCGGTCCAACCAGAAACGGGAGGCATGATGAAATGAAGGAGAATGGTTTGAGTTATAAACGAATCCTGTTGAAATTAAGCGGGGAAGCGCTGGCCGGTAACGGCGGCACAGGCATTGACCCCTCCAAGGGCAACGAGATCGCTGAGCGGATCGCAGCCGTGCGCGAGCTGAACGTGGACGTGGCGCTGGTGATTGGCGCGGGCAACCTCTGGCGCGGCCGGCGCGGCAAACACGCCGGGATGGACCGGGCTACCGCGGATTACATGGGCATGCTGGCCACCGTAATGAACGCCCTGGCGCTGATGGATGCGCTTGAGCGGATCGGCGTGGAAACCCGGGTGCAGTCTGCTATTGAGATGCGCTCGGTGGCAGAACCCTACATCCGCCGTCGGGCAATCCGGCACCTGGAAAAAGGTCGGGTGGTCATCTTTGGCGGCGGCACCGGCAACCCCTACTTCTCCACCGACACCGCGGCTGCCCTGCGGGCGATGGAAATCGGCGCTGACGTGCTCATCAAGGCCACCAAGGTGGACGGCGTCTATGATAAGGACCCCCAGAAGTTTAACGACGCGCAGAAATTCGACCATCTGACCTACATCGACACGCTCAACCGCCGCTTGCAGGTGATGGACAGCACCGCCGTCTCACTCTGTATGGAAAATAAACTCCCGATTTTGGTGCTCAACCTTTGGGACGTGGAAGCCTTGCCCGATGCGCTGCACGGTAAATCCGTCGGTACCCTGGTAAACGAAGGCTGAACGGTTTTTTAGACAACCAAAAACATAACTTATAAACTTACCGTCCAGGCAAATCCTGGACGGTTAATTTTTATGTCATTAGAGCTTGTGAAACTTTTTCGGATTCAATAGATAATTTTGCTCAAAGTCAGAACGCGAACTAATAGAATGGCAGGATTTTATTTGTTCATGGCCTGATACAAAACAATGTACAAAGCGTGTGACCAAAGCAGTGGCGTGGCGCTTTGACCCCATTTTTGTTCCCAGACTTGAAGAAACTCGGGCGCCAGTAAATGATGATCAACCTGTTCCGGCAACCAACCATTCTCGTCCGCCTGTGTCTCAATCCAGCTCAACCGATCCGCCGCCAAATTTCGATCGCCAGATAAAAATTCCACCCACCCCAACCAGGCCGTCAATAAAATCCATTCGCCACCGCCGTAATACGTGTCTCCCAGATACCGGTGGATTCCACCATCCGGCGCAGTCAGATTTGCTTTGATGGTCTGGATCGTTTCCCGCATCACAGGATTATCCAATTCGTACATGCCAAATGGAATTGCCAATCCCAAAAGGGAACTATCAATCCCGGAAGATCGCATAGGGTTTTTTATATGCTGGGGAGAAATATGCTTCAGGTAACCCTGCTCACCAGTGCCAAAACTGTCGATAAAGTTCTTCATCGCTGCCAAGGTGCGTTTAATTTCAGCGATGTCAGCGTTTTGCAAGCCCATCTCCACCATTGAGAGTACGGCCTTCAATCCCCCATAGACAGCGGCAATGGAATACGTATGAAGTAGTTCGGGATGCTCTTCCCAACAGTCGTAACTTGGGAGAGGCCAAACCAAGGTCAAGTATTTAACAACCAATAAAATCTGATCCTGCGCCTCTTTCATTAGCCCCAGATCACCTGTGAGGTTGAGGTGTTCATTTAATGCCCATAACCAGGTGCCGTAACCGTCGTATTGAAAATTCCCCCAGCCATCTTCCTCAAGATCCTCCAACCCATCTAGCGTATATCGCGTGAAAAGAAAATCCTTATCGGTCAGTGCGGTGCCATTCTTAATTGCCAACTCAATCCGATCAACTTTATAAGCGTATCGAATGAGCACATCGTTCACCCAGCGGTGGAATTTTGATGCACTCTCAAATTTCCCCGCGACATCCATGGCATAGGCAATAAAACTGCCATCCCGTAGCCATGAAAATTGATAGTTATCAAAATGAGGGCAAGCCACATAGGCGCCGCTTGGGTGCTGAAAACGGTTAATAATTTCTACGCTCTTTGAAAACAATATCATCTCTTCATCCTGGATATGTATCAATTTACTTCAAAGACAATCATTCCCCAATACGATAGCTGTGGGACTGTGATCGTTAGACTCGTATCGTTTTGCACAAATGCCAGCGACTTTCCCGCCAGGGAAGGAGAATCCGGCGAGGAAAGCCAGACACCAAGAACTTCCTTTTCGATACCATCAACTTTGATTTGTAGATCAAATATTTCACGCGGCGGACTTTCCGCAGATCCTTTCCAAAAAAGTTGGGGGATATCCGTAAAGTTTACTAGACTGCAAGTGATGAAGCCATCCCCATTTCGTAAAATAGGTTCAATCGAAAAGGCCCCATCTCTTTCCGCTATCGATACTTGATAATTTCCGCTTGCATCCACCGTTCTGGGTCCAATGAAGTCCTGATAACGGACGTAGAAATCGTACATCCTTACCATCTGCTCAAATAAAACATCCGGCATTGTGCCAAAATTTGGGAAATATGGGTCTTGCAGCATATTCCCGTTTTCTCCCAGTTCGATATGGCTGCCCCCGCTGGCGAAGATGAGCGCATCGCTCAGGATGACATTTTGCAGATTATTGGGGTCGTTATAAGCCGCCAAAACAACAGGTTTATCTGAGTTCAATCTTTGCGCCTGTTGGATCAATTGATGGAGGTCGCTAAAATAATCGTGCGGTTCCCACACCTCGATATAGATCAAATCCTGGTCGGCATCCGCGACCTTGTTTACGGGCCAGTTGTTGACCGCATTAAATATCACCGTATCCTCAGGGTCATATGCCCTAACCAGGGCCTTGGTGGCATCAATCATCTCAACAAATTCGTCTTCTACATTAATAGATTCCCCGTTGAGATCAAAAGCCCGTTTGGGGTAACCATATTGGTCAAGGTGAATACCGTCAAAGGCTGTGTTCGCCAGAATGTCGTTGAATTCCGCCAACAAATGCTTTCCGAACTCCGAATCGGGCCGGCTGTCCATAATAATCAGCAGGTTATCGCCAAGCTCGTGCGGGATTTGATTCGTATCATAGAGGGCCCAAGAAGGATGTTCCTGAAAAAACGGATAAGTCGCCGCGTAAATGGCCGTATAGGGCATGGCAGCCATCCGATAATGATGCGCTTCCCGGATCAATGCTCGGACCGTTTTCATCGAAAGTTCGCGGCCAATCGGATCAATGTAAGGATCTTGATCGGTGAGATACTCTTCGTGCTTATACATCCAATCGTAAAATTGGAGGCCGTTGATGTGAAATCGATTCAAGGTTTTAAGCGCATCGGAATTATTTTCTCTGTCAGGTTCGAAATCCGTCAGAAAGCCGTAGCGCGGCGTTTGGGTCCAATGATCCAGGACATCAAAACCCGCAGATACGAGTAAATCCCATTCCTGTTCTGGATCGGGACGGGTGTACATATCCAAGCCATAGCCCACAGGCGCATCTTGTGGCGGGGACCAACCGAAGGATATCCGTCCATCAGCAGGAACAGGTTTCGTGTCTTGCCAGGTATCCAAAATTTGCTGGCCGTGGGAAATGACCACCTGGATCTCAAGGGCGTCTGAATTTGTGTCAAATACAATATCCCAGGCTGCCCGTTCACCTGGAATGAAATAGGCCTTTGTAAATTCAATTGCTTCCAATTTTGTCACTACTGTCTCCTTCGTTGTCAATGTAGTACATGATGTCAATAGTATTAATCCAGCAAGAATCAACCGCTTTCTAACAGGCATTTATTTAAAAGCGCCTTCAGCTTTGCCACCAATAATATAATTTGAAGAGAGGATAAAAACGATGACCACGGGCACCAAAGCAATCATCATGGCGGAGAATACAAGCCCCCAGTTTGTGCCATGCTGCCCCTGAAAGGAATTGATCATCACCGGCAGCGTTCTCACCGCTGAATCAGTATTGGCCGTTAGTGCCCAAACGTATTCGTCCCAAAATGACATGAAGGAAAATATGGCTGAGGTCGCCAACACCGGCGTAGACAACGGGAGAATCAACCGCCTGTAAATCGTGAAGTAATTTCCACCATCCATCAGCATCGATTCTTCCAATTCGGTGGGGATTTGCTCGAAGAAGCCCCGCAGGAAAAAGGTCTGGCCGGAAACACCGGTCGCCACATAAACGATCACCAAGCCATAGAGCGTATTACGGATCCCCATCCGGTTAACAAGTTCGAACCTGGGAATAATCAACAACAAATCCGGGATCATCATCACAATTAATAAGAACCAGAAAATAACCTCTTTGCCCTTGAATTGGAACCGGGCGAAAGCATAAGCCCCCAATGAGGAGAAGAAAAGCGTGAGGACTGTGGAACTTAGGGCGACAACCAGGCTGTTCTTGAAATACAACTTGAAATTGTTCGCATTCCAGACCGCATCATAATTTCCCAGAGATGGGTCTTCAGGAAATATCCTGGGTGGATACTCAATCACATAAACATTCTCGGTAAATGAGCTGCCGACCATCATGGCAAAGGGGGAAAGCATGAAATAGGCGCCAGCGATCAGTAAAAGATAAATGACCAGATGCCTCACCTGTTTTTTTGTGATGCGCATATGTCCAATTTTCATCATCGGAGCCTTTCGGGTTTACCCACAAACCTGTACTGCAAAATACTCACAATCAACAACCCTATCGCGAGCACAACGGATAGCGCTGCGCCGTATCCAAAGTCAAAGAACTCAAAGGCCTGGTGGTAGAGATAGCTCAGGAAGACCTCCGTTTTTTGCTGAGGGCCGCCGCCCGTGATCAGGAATACGGAAAGGAATACATTCATTGCGCCGATTGTCAATAGAATCAATG
Organism: Chloroflexota bacterium; assembly: GCA_034189815.1. Classification (GTDB taxonomy): domain Bacteria; phylum Chloroflexota; class Anaerolineae; order Anaerolineales; family Anaerolineaceae; genus Brevifilum. Next base: position 7,291 of record JAXHUD010000041.1, on the reverse strand, counting down.
TATAAGAAATAGCGGGGGTCAGCAAAGGAAGCTTTACCGACCAGAACCGTCGCCAGGGTGATGCACCATCCACCTCTGCGGCCTCCAATAACTCTTTGGGAATCCCTTGCAGAGCGGAAAGATAGATCAACATTGACCAGCCGATCCCTTTCCAAATCCCCAATAGATCAATGGCGACAAACGCCGTACCTGGCGCGCCAAACCAGTTAATGGGCGCATCGATAAGAGAAAAAACATCCAACAACAAATAATTAATGATTCCTTTGGGAAAATTGAACAAAAAGCGCACCAAAATGGACGCGATGACCCAGGAGGTGATGACCGGGAGGTAGTACAACACTCGGAAAACGCCCTTACCGCGTGGCAGCGCATCGATCAGCAGCGCCACCAACATTGCAAGGATCATTTGTCCTGGCACGGTGATCAGCGCGTAGAGCAAGGTGTTCTTCAAGGCAAGCTTTACTTTTGGGTCTTGGAAGATATGCTGGTAATTCTCCCAGCCCACAAATATATTTTCCTTACCCGGGTTGAATGTCCAATCGAAAAAGCTCATCTGGAACTCTTTAATCATGGGGTAAAGCTGAAAGCTTAGATAGAACAGTACCAAAGGCAGGATGAATAGATAAGGCACAACATTTTTTCTCAGCAACAGCGATTTTTTCATAATACACCTGGGTTGAGAAGGGGAGGGCGATTTAGCCCTCCCCTAATAAAGAACTGATTTATCGGCTTTCCATGATTGGGTCTAGTTCAAGCACAGCAGCGTCAAGGGCTTCCTGTGTGTCCATTTCACCAGCCAGGATATAACCACTGTAATTGGTATAAACTTCTTCCATGCGGGCCAGGTTGGGGTGCGGCGGACGTGCGGCGGCGTATTTGAGCTGGTCCAGGAAAATACCAAAGAAATCGTGGTTCTGGATCGTATCTGATTCTGCAGCAGATGCCAAAACCGGGATCTGACCGGCTTCAGAAAGTTTCAACTGAACTTCTTCAGAGAGAAGATAATCCATGAAGAGGAAAGCTGCTTCTTTGTTCTCGCTCTGCTGGAACATAACGATATCTTCACCGCCAACGACAGAGACCGGACCGGCTTCGTCGGCGGGCATCAGCGCTAAACCAAATTCGACATCGGGGAATTGGTCACCAAAGGACGGTGGGAACCAGGGACCTTCAAGCAACATAGCGATCTCACCCTGACCAAACCCGCCCCAGGAATCTACGCCGCTGCCCAGGATGCCCGGATGCCAATAACCTTTTTCCACCATCATGCGCATCCATTCATAAGCTGCGACACTTTGCTCGCTGTTGAAGTACCCTGATGCAACGGTGATCTCGGGATCGGTAAATGCCCCACCCATACTCCAAAGCCACGGGCCCATCGCCCAAAGATAAGTCCCGCCATCGGCGAAACAATATTTGCCCTCGCCAAGCGCACTGATCTTTTCGCAGGCGGTCACGAATTCATCCATTGTTGCGGGCGGAGCTTCAATCCCAGCCTCAGCAAACATGGCTTTATTGTAGACCAAAACCCTGGTGTTGGTATCCAAAGGCAAGCCATAGTAATGGCTGTTGAAATAATTGGTCGCCAGGGGGCCAGGCAGGAATTTATCTTTATAGGTATCCCAGTTATCAATGAATTCTTCCATCGAAACCAGTGCACCGGTATCGCCAAATTCGGCTGCCCAGAGGATGTCAATCCGGGCCAGATCGGGTGCCGTTCCTGCGTTGAGCGAGATAATCAATTGACGGCGGAATTCATCATAGGGCTGGTTGACGGATTCGACCTTGATATTGGGATGTTCTGCCTCAAACGCCGGAATGATTTCATTCTCAAGCAGCGGTGTTTCTACCTCTGCATTGTAACCATGCCAGAATGTAACCGTCACCGGTTCTTCCTCGGCCGGTTCATCTTCCATTTCGGTTTCTTCAGCTGGCGCGGTTTCTTCCGCAGGTTCCGGTTCTTCAGCGGAGTCATCCATATCAACGTCATTCGTCGGAACAGTGGCAGCCTGGGTACATCCGGCAAGCAGTAATGCAAAGATTGTCAATATTGACAAGGACAGAACTAATACTCGATTTTTCTCAAACATTTTTCCTCCAAATATGATTTTGATCAACTCCAAGGGATTACTATACAAAAATGAGGGCGCCTCCTTCCATACTTATTTCATTCATCAAATTAACTTAATATAAAAAAATTACTCGGCCGCCTTTACATTCGGGGTTTTATACAATTCGTTCAACACCAAGCTGGCCGCACCTAAGGCCCACTTTTCATCGCCCCAATCTTCTAGCATAAATTGGGGAACATAGCTCATATTGGGCATTAGGTTCGCCTCATAAGCAGATTGCATTGGCTCAAAAAAAGCGTCGCCTAATTGGACCCCCTCACCGCTGAGAATAATCAGCTCCGGGGCCAGGATCGTCACCAGGTTAGCGAGATGTTGCCCCAACTTTTCTCCGGCGTGGCGGGTCACCTCCAGCGCAACCGCATCGCCTGCCCGGATCAGGCTAATCAAACCCTCAGGCGTTGAAATTTGCGCATCAGCGCCAACCTGCTCGTTGTATGCCCGAATCATCCCCGGATAAGACACAATCGTTTCAAGGCACCCACGTTTACCACAGGAACACAAAGCGCCCTGAGAATCTTCGGTAATATGTCCGAATTCGCCGGCGCCCATCACACCACGATAAATCTCGCCGTTCAGGACCATGCCCAAACCCAACCCACGGCCGATGGTAGCCACAACAAAATTCCGGGTATGCTCCCCAGCACCAAAAACCTGTTCGGCCACCACCAGGGTATTCACATCGTTATCGATATAAACCGGCAATTTCATCCGGTTCATCAACATTTCCTTAAAGGGAACTTCATTCCAACCTAGGATCGGTGAATGATGTAAGATGCCGGCCGAAAACTCAATCACACCTGCCACGCCCACCCCCACCCCCAGGAGTTTGTTTTTCGAAATCTGATTGTCTTGTAATAACCTTTGTGTACCGTTAGCGATGGCACTTAATATGGAAGGCGGTGAGTATTCGGTAATTTCCACCAGCCTGCTTGAAATCAAATTCATTTCCAAATCAATCAGGGAGAAATAGATCGCATTCTCCATGATCTTCACCCCAATCACATATCCCCCATCGGGTTCCAACGAGAGCAAAATGGGCGGCCGTCCACCTTTGGATTCTCCGGACTGCTCCCGGATCAGTCCTTGATCCAACAATTCAGCGGAGATCCCCGTCGCGGTTGCGGGGCTTAGACCCGTCTCGCGGGCGATATCCGCCCGCGAGATAGGACCTTCCACCTTGATCTTGTTCAAAATCAAAGCCCGGTTGATGGCACGGATGAGTTCTCGGTTTCCTGTTTTGCTCATGACATTTGTTTCTTCATTGAATAAAGTAATTAGAGTTTACACTGAGTCAATCCGGTTTGTCAAGTAATTCGCCAATAATTCGCCAATAATTACACAGCCTCTGCGCAAGCGCCCTCCACCACCACGCCTGGAGGCAGTCTGTCCCGTCCCGCCCCTGTCCTGCCCCTGTCCTGCCCCTTGACCAAGCAGGCGATATGGAATAGAATTTAACGCCTGTAAGAAAGCCCTCGTAGCTTAATGGATAGAGCAACTGCTTGCGGAGCAGTAGGTTGTGCGTTCGAGTCGCACCGAGGGTACTTTTTCATTTAAAGGGGGCAACCACACTAAAATGTCATCCATTCCTGTTTAACATCGGTCATAGTAAAGACACCGAATTATATACATGTAAACCAGTAATGGCGTTAAGCAGGAATTGGAGAATAGTGATAAAAGTATTCATTGCCGTCGCCACAGGCGCCACCGGTAAGCAATTGGTCAGGCAGCTGCTCCAGCGCTGCCACCAGATGGTCGCGGTCATATGGTCAACCGCCCGGGTCCCCGAGGACCTCAGAACCAATGATCGTCTGCAGTTGATCCAGGCCAGTTTGTTGGATCTCAATGAGCCCGTTTCAACCCGGCAGAAGATCGTGGTCAGCATCATGCGGACCCTATCCCCACCCCAGGCCGATAACGAAAAGGCCGCCGACTTCCTGCGGACCGAGATCGGCCAGGATGATCCCACCATCGAATGGGCCGCCGTCCGTCCCGACAGCCTGGTCGACGAGACGTCGGTCACTGAATACACGATTTATCCCTCCCCCATCCCCAGCGGAAGTCGGCGTTGTGCTGCGCCTCATGCTTGAGGAAGGAGACAGTGAACCGGGCTTGTCGATCTGGTCGGCGTAGGATTTGCGAACACAGTAGCTGACCATCATCCTGATCGCGCTGATCGCCACGGCGCTCACCTTTGCCCTGAGCATGGCGCACGGCAACGGCCCGGTGCTGGCCTCGAGCGTGGTCGGCATGCTTGGCGGGCTGGTGCTGCCCGTGGTCTTCCCCGCGCAGGGCGCCAACCTGGCCGTGGTGGCGATCTGTGCCAGTTTTGGCGGGATGTCCAGCCGGGAGCGGTTGCCCAATGCCTGGGCCGTGCTGGCTGTAGGCGTCTTCACCGGGGTGGTATTCATCTTCAGCACCCCGCACCTGGGCGGCGCAGGCGGCAAGCTCGGCACGATCGCGTTCGGGTCGGTGCTGGCGGTCTCCGGGTTCCGGTGGGCGGCGGGGCAGTTAGATCTATCGAACGCCCAATAGTAAGTCTATTGTGAGCTGGTCCAACCGTTCATATCTTAATCCCCTCTGACCCAGTTTCACCCGGTCGAATTCGGCCGCTTTGAGGCCCTCGGCCTTGGCGGCGGAATAGGCGCCGAAATACTCGCTCATCGAGCCATCATCGGCGTTGATCTCGGCCAGCAGGTTCTGGATCTCGGCGTCGGCGTTGAACTGCGCTGCCTTTTCCTTGAGGATCAGATAAGTCCGCATGCAGCCCCGGGCGAAGTCCTTGACGCCCTCGTAATCTTCAGTGCGGTAGGCATGGGCGTCGAAGTGGCGCATGCCCTCATAGCCGACGTCTTCCAGGAACTTGACCAGGTAGAAAGCGGCCTTGATATCCCGGGACCCAAATCGCAGGTCCTGGTCATAGCGGCCGGGGGTTTGGTCGTTCAGGTCGATGTGGAAAAGCTTGCCCGCTTCCCAGGCCTGAGCCACGGCGTGCATGAAGTCCAGCCCCGCCATATGTTCATGGGCCACTTCGGGGTTCACGCCGACCATTTCGGGATGGTCCAGGGTGCTGATGAAGCCCAGCATATGGCCCGTGGTCGGGTTATAGAGGTCGGCCCGGGGCTCGTTCGGCTTGGCTTCCAGGGCAAACTTCAGGTCATAGCCCTGGTCAAGAGCATATTCACAAAAGAAATTCATCGCCTCGCGGAAGCGGCGGATGGCGTCCACCGCGCTCTTGCCCGAATCGGTCTCCACGCCCTCGCGGCCGCCCCAAAAGACATACACCTTCGCGCCAAATTCCACACCCAGGTCAATGGCCCGCAGGGTCTTCTGCATCGCAAAGGCCCGGACTTTGGGGTCATTCGAGGTGAACGCGCCATCCTTGAAGATCGGATCGTAAAACAGGTTGGTCGTCGCCATAGGCACAACCAGGCCGGTGTCGCCCAGCGCCTTGCGGAAGGATTTCTTGATCCCGTCCGCTTCGGCGGGGGTGGCGTCAATTGGGATCAGGTCGTTATCGTGGAAGTTGACGCCGTAAGCGCCTACTTCGCCCAACAGGTAAACCAGGTCGGCTGGCGATTTGGCCTCCCTGACGGGGGCGCCAAAGGGATCGCGCCCGGTGCTGCCGACGGTCCAAAGACCAAAGGTAAATTTATCCTCAGGTCGGGGGGTAAATGAGGTCATCTATTCTCCTATTCCTCACGGGTGTGTTTGCCAATATCATCCTTATTTTATAAGTTTACATCCATTTTGATACCAAAAGAAATCTTTGAAGCGTGGCCTGTAATTCACCACAAGTTAAAGCTGATTTTTACACTTTTGCTGTGAGGTGATAGAATCACGTCATGCACAAACGGTTATCCCTGGTTCTGCTACCAATTTTACTATTACTGACCCTCGCTGCCTGCACGACCGTGGGCACGGGTGATCCCAACCCCTACCTGGTCACGCCCGCGGGGTCAGCGTCCAGTGCGCCCGCTACAGCGACAACCGCCCCCACCGAGACAGCAGAACCCAGCCCGACGCTCACCCATGCTGCGACCCTGCCGCCAGCGGTCTATTACTACTTCGAACCCGGAATCAACCCACTCACCGGACTGCCCGCGTCCGACCCGGCGAACCTCGACCGGCGGCCGGTGATGGTCAAGGTCTCCAACTGGCCGCGCGAGGGCCGGCCTCACGCCGGGCTGAGCAATGCAGATATCGTTTTCGAGTATTTCATCGGCAACCAGATGAACCGCTTCCTGGGGATCTTTTATGGCGAGGACAGCGAACTGATTGGCCCGATCCGCTCGGGTCGGCTGGTGGACCCGCAGCTGGTACAGCTCTATCAGGGCATCTTAGCCTACGGCGACGCCGACCTGCAGGTGGACGAGGTGATTGTCGAACAGTTGGGCGACCGAGCCTTTGCCTTCAAAGACCTGCCCTGCCCGCCGATGTGCGGCAAGGTGACTCATTCCGCGACGGGCGTGTTCCTGGATAGCGCTGCCATGACGGACTATGCCGGAGAGATCGGTGTGACAGATGAAACGCTCGATTTACGCGGGATGCGGTTTGAGGACGAGACACCGACCGGTGACAGGCCGGGCGTGAACCTGCGGGTGGAATATGCCAATTTCAGCATCATGGAATGGCGCTACGACGAGGAAAGCGGCAGCTACCGGCTCTGGCAGGAAGCCGTATCCGGCGACGAATTGATCCTGGCCGAGACCACGGACCGCAATAACAGTGCGCCGCTGGCCTTCGATAACCTGGTGGTGATGTTTGCCGACTATATCGAACATGCACCCTCGCTGCACGATATCGTGATCCAAAACGAAACCACCCCGCAGAAAGCCTGGTTCTTCCGCGATGGGGAACGCACTGACGGCGCCTGGCGTGTCCCCGAGCCGGAGCGTCCGATCATCTTCGAGACCAAGCTCGGCGAGTCCTTCCCCTTCAGGCCCGGCCGGACCTGGATCGTGATCGTCGGAAAAAGCTCTGAGATAGAACAGCCTGCAGAGGGAGAGTGGACGGTCTATTTTGGGTTGTGAGAAGATCGTGAACGGGGGATGGTGCTATGTGGATGGTTAAAAAACAAGTATAGATCTTATCGAAATTTTATATTTCTTTCACCCACCGGAGCAATCTCCTTGATCACAGGATACATCAGTTAGCAAACT